>JANMRE010000612.1:0-13710 GCA_031370885.1 Gemmatimonadaceae bacterium | reverse complement strand
GATACCGGGCCCGGCGTGGTGATTATCGATGCCGTCACGCGCGCGTTGCGTCCGGAGCTCCCGTATGATCGCGAGGGAGCGATGGCGCACGCCGGCCTGCCAATCGGTGCGGTAGTCGACGAGATGCTCAACGAGCCGTTCTTTCGTCTGGCGCCTCCCAAGAGCACGGGGCGGGAGTGGTTCACGCCGGAGTACATCAACGCGTTCATGGCAAGGTGCCGCACACTCAGCACACGCGACGAAGACATCGTTGCCACGGCCACGGAGTTCACGGCGCGCAGCATCGCCGATCAATACGCCAAATTCCTGCCGGAACCGGTGCGAGATGTTGTGGTGGCCGGTGGCGGCGCCAGAAACCCCACGCTGATGCGCGCTATCGCCAATGCCGTGGCGCGGTTCGCGGGACCGCGCGCGGATCAGGCGATGCACGTGACGCGCTTTGACGACCTGTTCTTCGACGGCGATGCCAAAGAAGCGGTTGCGTTCGCACTCCTCGGGTATCTCCATCTCACCGGACGGAGTGGCAACGTGCCAAGCGCGACGGGTGCGCGTGCCGCGCGTACCCTCGGGCACTACACGCCAGCCGCATGAATGACGGTCCCTTCATGAGCCTGCCCCGAGAGTTCCAATGAGCCCGGCCCGCGACCTGGCGCAGTTGCTGGTGCCCGCGCTGCATTGGACACCCGGACGCGGTTTCGCCGATGAGCGTCCGCGCATCGAGGCGGCATTGGAGCTGGGTGTTGGTGGGTTTCATCTCGTGGGTGGCGAGCAGGATGTCGTGCGCGCGCTGGCCAAGGAACTGCAAATCAAGTCGAAACAACGGTTGCTGATCGCGGCCACGCTCGAGCGCGGCGCGGGGCAGCAGTTTTTTGGCGCCACAGGACTTCCACCGATGGCGGCGATTGTCGCGCTTGGTGATATCGAATCGCTGCGCCGCGCCGCACGACTGACAGCGCGCGAGGCCCGCACGATGGGTGTGAATTGGAATCTCGCACCGGTGTGCGATCTGGATCTGCTGGCGGAAAACCCGGTGGTGGGAACGCGCGCCATGGGAAGTGATCCGCGAGCAGTGGGAACGCTGGTGACGGCATGGATTGAGGCGTGTCAGGCGGAAGGCGTGCTGGCATGCGCGAAGCACTTTCCCGGCATTGGTCGTATCACGAGCGATCCGGCCAAACAGTTGCCCGTGGTATCGTTGGCGGCCGATCAACTCAAAGATCAGGACCTTCATACGTTTCGCGCGGCGATCGCAGCGGGCGTTGCCAGCATCATGACGGCGCATGTCGCGTACACCTCACTCGACTCCAGTGGTGTGCCAGCCACGTTGTCACGCGAGATGCTGCAGTGGCTGCTGCGGCAACAGCTCAAGTACGACAATCTGATTGTGTCTGATGCCCTCGCGTCAGCCGGCGCGCTGGCGGGACACGACGTTGCCGAGGCGGCGGTGTTGGCCCTGCGCGCGGGATGCGATGTGTTGCTTGATCCCGGCGAGCTGACGACCACGCTGGACGCACTCGAGCGCGCCGCCAGTGACGGCACGCTCGAACCGGAACGCATTCGGCAGGCCATGCGCCGACGACTCAAGTGGGCACAGTGGGCGTCGCCGCCCAACGACTGGCGTCGGCCCAGTGGCGCGGACACCGCCTGGGGTGCGCTACTCGCCGATCGTGTGCTGTCTGTTGTCCACGGTCCGCTGCCTGCACTCGGCGCAGTGACCGAAGTGGTCATTGTTGATGACGACGAGAACGTCAACACCGCAATGGTTGCCACCACCTCGATCGCCGAAGCCCTGCGCGCGGGGGGACACGACGCGCGTGCCGCCACCGAACCCACGGTGGCGAGTGGCGGGCCGCTCGTCATCGGCTTGTTTTCCGACTATTTGCCCATGAAGGCGCGCACGACACTCTTGCCGTCTACCGTCGAACGGGTTCGCACATTGGTCGAGCAGGCACGCGCCATGCAACGCGAGACGATCATCGTTGGATGCGGCGATCCCCGTTTTGCGGCGCAATTGCCGTTCCTTGTACCGACGCTGGTGGCGTGGAGCGGTGATCGGGTCATGCAGCAGGCCGCGGCGCGGGCGTTGAGCAAGGCGCGAAAGAGCTAGCGCGGCCAGCCGGGCGTGCAGATGGTCTATTTGCGCAGCAACCGCACCAGCAACCACATCGCGGCGGCGATCGCGACCATCACCAGCACGAAGAAAACCGGCTCGACCCTGCGTCGACGGTCTTCCATCACGTCATCAGGTACACCGAACGCGGCGTCGTCCTCGGCGGCACGGGCGCGGGCGAACTCCTCCTGCAGGGAAGCGGCGTCGGGTGCCGGGGTACCGTAGCCGGGGGTGGGATCGCTTCGAGGATGCAACAGAAGCGAAGGAAGAGGCGGCGGCGCTTCTTCGGTGGTGTGATTGAGTGTGCCGGACAGCGGGTACGTGTTGTAACCGAACGTGTCGTCGTCAGTGTGCCCGTCGTCCAGCGTGTCGCCATCGAACGTGGCCGCGACCACCGTGATGTTGTCTGGACCGCCCAACTCGTTGGCCCGATCAATGAGGCGCTGACACATTGATCCCACATTGGGTGACTCAGCGGCAATGCGCGTCATCTCATCGATTCGAACCAATCCGGACAGCCCGTCGCTGCACAGGATCAACGTGTCGCCGCGACGCAATCGCTGGTGGGTGAGATCGATGGTAACGTGCGGCTCGGGTCCAAGCGCCTGCAGAATAATGTTGCGCCGGTCACTCGATTCTGCCTGCTCCTGCGTCATCTCACCGGCCTCGACCAGTCGCTGCATCAGCGACTGATCCTTCGTGAGCTGCTTCGCGCTGCCATCGCGCACCAGATACGCCCGACTGTCGCCCACCTGCGCCACGTAAAGCGTATCGCCGAGCAATCCCGCCACGGTGGCGGTGGTCCCCATCCCGCGATGCTCTGGGTGCTGCTTGGCGAAGTCGTGAATTCGGGTGTTGGCCTCCACGGTCGCGTCCCGCAGCGCGGTCGCAAACGCCTCCGACGTTGGAAGTTCGAGCCGTTTCCACTGCTCGCTGAGCACAGCGAGCACGACGTGGGATGCCATGCTGCTGGCGAGTTCGCCCGACGCGGCACCGCCCATGCCATCGGCGACAAGAAACAGCAGGCCGTGGGCGGGGGCTCGCATGTCGCGTGCTTCCGCCTCGAATCCCATCGGCTCACCCGACTCAAGGTTGGCCACGAGGAACGAGTCTTCGTTGTGCTCCCGCGTTCGCCCTACGTCGGTCAACGCGAACACGCGCGCGACGATGCGCGGGTCACCGTTGGGCGACGGCTGTTGGGTGTGCGGAGCGGGAACGGTCACAGATTCATGCGGCGAATCATGGGCGAGCCGAGGCGGGTAAGGTTCCTACGGAACGACGGGTCATCTGGTTTTGAAACGCTTCAACGGCTGCGGTCCCGCTCTGATCTCGCGACCCACCAATTAAAGATGGTTCAGAAGAGACACTTCGGTCAAATGAGCCGCTGGACGGCTCGGGTAATGCGGGTGAGCTTGCAGCCATGCTTTTTCGACGCCGAACGCGACACAGTCGCCCGACCACTGGGCAACATGCAGGGAAACTGCATGGCACTATCTGTGCCGTGATCCTCATTAGCGCAACCTCGTGCCGAACCACCGGTCTGACAACCGGCACGCCGCGATCACCGGCGAACGGTCCGGGCTCACCCTCGTCGTCGATGGCAGCCGGGCGGCCACTCGCCCCTCTTGGGCTCCCCCCCGTCCCCGCTATTGCGCGGGCGACCCTGGTTCTGCGGCTGCAGTACCCAAGTGAGAACCAGCTGATTACCAGCCGGGACTCCAACTTTGTCCTTGGCAGTGTCGGGTCTGGTGATGCGAAGTTGTCGATAAACGGCGTCGATGTGTCGCTTGCGTCCAACGGAGCGTTCATCGCCTGGCTGCCCAACCCGCCGGTCTCCGCACCGCACTACGACCTGGTGGTCAGTCGTGGCACCGAGCTCGTGCGTCGTTCTGTTCGCATTCGTTATGGCGTGCGCACCACCATTCCCCCCGATGGTGCACGCCTCGTAGACAGCGGTTCGGTGCTTCCAGTGCGCGGACTTTTCGCGGTCGCATCGGAATGGATTCGGGTGAGCGTGCGGGCGGCGGCGAATGCGCGTGTGCAACTGGAGCTGGCCGATGGCACACGACGTGCCATGGTGACGGAATCGCGGGTCCAAGCCACGTCACGACGCGCCGTCGAGTCGGTGCGCGATCCGATCGCCCCACCGTCAATGCCGCTGGGAGCGGCACCATCGGACAGCGACGTGGGCACGGTGTTCGCCACCGATGTTCCCGCGTCTGCGCTGGTGACGCCGGCCCACGTTGTCGCAGAACGTGGCACCGACACGGTTCGGCTGGCCGTTCCGATTGTTCAGGTTCCCGCGCCCAACACGCGTTGGCTGGGCGTGCTTCGCAGCACGAGTGTCGTGGGGAGCGACACCGATCGAGTGATAAACGCCCGCACGATTCCTGATGGAACGTACAAGTGGCTGCTGCTCCCGGGAACGGTCCTGGACATCACGGGGAAGCAGAACGGGTGGACACGCGTGAAGTTGGATGACGCACTGGATGTGTGGCTGGCGAATGACGACATCGTTGCCTTGCCCGAAGGCAGCGCAATGCCGAGGCGCGTTACGGGCGGCGTACGCGTGTCGCCGTCGCGTGAATGGGTTGATGTGTCAATCGCGATGGGTGAGCGACCGGCATTCCTTGTCGAACCTGACGGACGATCCCTCGTGCTGACGCTCTACGGCGTGCAGGCGAATCCCGAAATCTCGCCGATTCTGGGTAACGACACGTTGGTCCGTCGAATCAGTTGGGATCAGGTTGGCACCAACCGTGTGCGGTTGACCTTCACCTTATCGCAGCCCACATACGGATGGCTGTCCATGTGGGACGAGGCTCGGCGCGCGTTCGTGTTGCGCATTCGTCGGAAGCCCACCATCGATTCGGTTCGACCACTGGCGGGATTGACGATTGCCGTTGATCCCGGGCATCCGCCCGCCGGCGCGACCGGACCGACCGGGCTGTACGAAGGCGACGCCGTGTTGCCGGTTGCTGAACGGCTGTATCAACTCCTGCTTGCGCGGGGCGCCCGACCGATACTCACGCGCGAAACACTCGCCCCGGTGGGACTCACCGAACGGGCCGTCGCAGCGCGCCGAATGAATGCGCACGCATTCGTGTCGATTCATCTCAATGCACTCCCCGACGGCGTCAATCCGTTCACCGCGAATGGCACGAGTACGTTGTTCTATCATCAGTCCAGCGAGCCCTTGGCGCGACCTGTACAGTCGGCGCTGGTGGCGAGTTTTGGCTTACGGGATCTTGGTGTGCACTATCAAAATCTCGCGGTCGCACGACCCACATGGTATCCGTCGGTGCTCACCGAAGGGTTGTTTCTGATGATGCCGGAACAGGAGGCGGCCATGCGCAATCCGGACTTCCTGCTGCGCTATGCGACCGCGATTGCCGATGGGTTGGAAGCCTACTTCCGGGAGTTGAGAAAGCCGTGAACAGTCGGACATCGTTCGTTTCCCGTCGTGTCGTCGGTGGTTTGTGCGCATTGCTGTTCGTCGCGCTCACTAACCTCGATGCCCAAGTCGACCCGCGCGGCGCCATGCGAACGCTGGCCACACCGCATTTGCGCGTGCACGTGCGCGCGGGCCAGGAAAACCTGGGCCGTCGTGCAGCGGCGATTGCCGAACGGGCGTACGCCCAATTGGCGCGCGAACTCGCGCCACCGGCGGGGCTGATTGATCTGCTGATCGCGGACAACGTGGACTACAGCAACGGCTTCGCGCAGGTGTTTCCCACCAATCGCGTGGTGATCTATGCGGTACCGCCGATCGGTTCCACGGAGCTTCGCTTTCACGATGACTGGCTGCAACTGGTCATCACGCATGAACTGGCGCACATCTTTCATATCGACCGGGCGCGTGGACTGTGGCGCGTTGGTCGATGGGTGTTCGGCCGGAATCCACTGTTCTTTCCCAATGCGCTCACGCCCAGTTGGGTGAAGGAAGGATTGGCCGTACACTACGAAACGGCACTCACCGGCAGTGGGCGACTGGCAAGCACAGAGTCACGCACGGTGGCGCGATCAGCCGCGCGCGAGAACAGACTGCCGCCAATTCGACGATGGAGTCTGGCTACTACGCAGTTCCCACAGGGACAGACACCATACGCGTACGGTGCGTTGTTAATGGATCGTGCGACGCACATTGGCGGCGACTCGGGTATGCGTCGTTACGTGGAGACGTCCGCGTCGTACCCGATTCCGTTCCTGCTCAATCGCGCATCGCGCGTTGGGTTTGGGGTGTCATTCGCGAGACAGTTTGACACCATGCGCGATTCGTTGCGCGCGCTCGCGGTGAGCCTTGATACCACGGGCGACGCCCTGTGGCGGGCCATCACGCATGACGGATGGTATGCCGAGTCGCCGCGCTGGCGTACATCCGACTCCGTGATGTGGACCGCCAGCAACGGACGCGACGTGACCGGACTGTTCGTTGCCGACGTGCGGACACCCGGCGTGGTGCAACGCGTCGCTCGGCGCAATAGTCTGGATGTGAACGCGCCGACGGGCGATGCGGGTACGGTGTTCGCGCAGATAGAGTACCGGAATCCGTATGAGGTGCGCAGCGATCTGTATCGCGGTACGGGTTCGCAGGCGCGCCGCATCACCACGGATGCGCGCCTGGTGCAGCCGGACGTGCGTCGTGACGGGGGCATCGTGGCGATCCAACTGGCTGCTGCCGCGTCGCGACTCGTACGCGTTGATTCCGCCGGACGGGTGTCGATTGTGCGAGGTGAGCACACGTGGGCCGATCCACGCTGGTCGCCCGATGGCACGCGGTTGGTGGCGGTACAGTTCCTCCCCACCGGTGAAGAGCGCATTGTGGTGATGGATTCGCTGGGTGCCGTGCAGCAGATTGTCAGCGGTGCGCGCGCCGCCTTCGCATCACCGTCGTTCACGCCTGACGGGCGACGATTGGTATGGAGCAGCGATCGCAGTGGTCGCATGCAGTTGGAAACGGCACCGGTTGCCTCGGCGAGCGCGCCGGTGGATTCGATGCGTTGGCGCGAGGAGCGTGCTGATGTTCGCGTGGCAAGTCGCGTAACAACCGGTGTGTATCAGCCAAGCGTGTCGCCCGATGGCCGTATGGTCGCCGCGTTGCACTATCGCATGAGCGGGTTTGTCGTGTCGGTGACAACGCTGGACACCACCGGCGTCGTGGCGCGGAACACATGGTACCCTTCGGCGAATCCGGAGCGGGTTGCGGCCGATACGGTCACGCCGTTCACGGGTGCGAGCACGCGCTACAAGGCCGCGCGACAGTTGCTGCCGCGCTATTGGCTGCCTTCTATCGGCACCGGACGTCTGGGACAGTCGACGTATGGGTTGTCCACGAGCGGCAGTGACATTCTTGCGCGTCACGATTGGGTAGCCAGCGCACTGATCGACCCCGAGCGTGGCGAATTGGACGCGGCAGCGGCCTGGCGGTATCGTGGCATTGGCGTGCCGGTGCTGGACGTTTCGTGGTCGCAGGAGTGGGATGCGACGTTTCGCGCCACCGATACAGCGGGAACCACACTGGGCTTCATTGCCCGTCGCCGACGATTCAATACGCTGTCCAGCACATGGTCGGTGCCGCGCATTCGTTCTGCGCTCAGTGGCTCGTTCGGCGTGCAGTATGAATTGCGCGATTTCACGTCGGAGGTAGATGCGCTGCTCGGTCCGGCAAACGGACTGCTGCGCCGTGGCACGCGATATCCCACGCTGTTCAGCAGCGCGTCGTTAAGCACGGCGGCGCGCGGGGGACGCGCCATTTCCGTGGAGCAAGGCGTGGTGATGTCGGTGTCCAGCAACTATCGCTGGCGTGAAGATGCGCCATCGACAACGGGTGCCTGGCGGCACAGCAGCACGATGCGCGGGTATGTGCCGCTCAATCTGCCGGGATTTTCACGACACGTGTTGGTGACGCGCGTGTCGGCCGCGACGGTGGGCGACAACTCGCCCACCGAGTTGAGTGTGGGCGGAGTGAGTGGTGTGTCGGCGGAATTGCTGCCGGGGCTGGTGGTTGGCGATCCTGGACGCACGTTCCCGGTGCGCGGCGTGGCGCCGGGCGTGCAACGGGGCGCGCGAGCGCTGGGCGGAAGTGTGGAGTACCGCACGCCGTTGGTATTGCTGCGCGATGCGCCTGGGCCACTCACCTTGTTTGCCGACAAGTTGGCGCTCACCCTGTTCAGTGATGCGGCCCGGGCCTGGTGTCCGGCGGCGCTGGCAAGGCGTCGGACAGGTTTGTGCGAGCGGCCGGGTGTGCGCGACGGTTGGATCGCGTCGGCGGGCGCGGAGTTGGTGCTGGATCTGGCGGTACAGTACGACGCGTTGTATCGGCTGCGCATCGGGGCCGCAGCGCCGTACGCTGCGCCCAAGGGGGTGTCGCGGCGCGGCGCGTTGTATGTCACGCTGGGGTCTTCGTTCTGACAGGTGCGATGGCTGGCGACTGTGGTCGGGAGACTGGAGAATTAAGAAGGGAGACGGGAGATGCTCAGCCGTACGCATCGGACCGTTGGCTGTCTCCCGTCTCCGGTCTCCCGTCTTCAGTCTTTAGTAACAACCCCAGTAACAACCCCAGTAACATCCCCCAACCCGTAAATACCATGCCTGCTTCCTGGATTCACGATACCGCGGTGGTGCTGGGCCGCGTGACGCTTGGCGAGGATGTGTCGGTGTGGCCTACGGCGGTGATTCGTGGCGATGTCGAGCGCATTGAAATTGGCGCCCGCAGCAACGTGCAGGACGGTGCGGTGATTCACGCCGACGAGGGCATTCCAACGATCATTGGCGCAGACTGCGTGATTGGCCATCGCGCGGTGGTCCATGGCACCGTGCTTGAGGATGGGGTGCTGGTGGGGATGGGCGCCGTGCTGCTCAATCGCGTGCGGGTGGGTGCCGGGACGATCATAGGGGCAGGGGCCGTGGTTACGGAGGGCATGCACATTCCGCCCGGGTCGTTGGTATTGGGGGTGCCTGCCAAGGTGGTGCGAACGCTGAGCGCCGAGCAGCAAGCAACGATCAAGGACAACGCGGCGCGTTATGCGGTGCTCAAGGAGCACCATAGGCGGGGCGAGTTCCGTCGGCATTAGCGTACGCGATTGCGGGCAAAGCGAGGTTGCCGGTGTGTAAGCAGGCAAGCGCGTGGTCTCAGACCGCGAAAATCTGTGATCCTTGCCAGAAAATGGGCGGCGTTACCCTGACGGATTAGTGACGCGTTGGTGCGCGACACGCTATCGGGCAAAGTGTCCTAACACATTGGTAGGGAATGAGTTATCATATGTGACATGGGTAGGCTGCGGTTGTCACGTTAACGTCACGGATGAGCCTGTATCTCTGAGAGCGTTTGGTGACGATATCACAGTGTCGAGCTTGGTGGATAAAGTCGTCGGCCGCGCAATTCCGTGATGTACAATACGTAACACGCTATGCAGCAACACGTTACAGAGTCACTTGCGCGGCTTCACGAACCAACGCACCATTCGCCCCCGCCCGACACCCTCCCGTGGTTCTGGAACGCCTCATTAGCCCGCCTGGCGTACCGCTGTGCCGCCCCCCGACAACACTGTAGGAGCTACGAATGCCGTTTGCTGCAACACCCCCGGAAGGTCCGGTAACGCTGTCTGCCAATGCGCGGACGGTGCTGGAAAAGCGTTACCTGGTAAAGGACAAGTCCGGGAAGCCCGTTGAAAAGCCCGAGGACATGTTTTGGCGTGTCGCCACGGTGGTCGCGGAGGCCGATCGACGTTACGGCGCCAGTGATGGCGGCGTGCAGGCGCTGGCCGAGGAGTTCTACTTCCTGATGACGCAGCGTCGGTTCGAGCCCAACTCGCCCACGCTCATGAATGCCGGTCGTCCGTTGGGCCAGCTGTCGGCCTGTTTCGTGTTGCCGGTGGACGATGCGCTGTCGAATGGTCAGAGCGGCATTTATGACACGCTGCGTGCGATGGCGCTCATTCATCAGTCGGGTGGCGGCACAGGCTTTTCGTTTTCGCGTTTGCGTTCGCGCGGCGCGATGGTGCGTTCCACCACGGGTGTGGCGTCGGGGCCCATCTCGTTCATGCAGTTGTACGACGCCAGCACCGACGCGGTGAAGCAGGGCGGCACGCGTCGTGGGGCCAACATGGGCATTTTGCGGGTGGATCATCCGGACGTGATGGAGTTCATCACGTGCAAGGAAGACCTTACCAAGATCACCAACTTCAATATCTCGGTTGGCATCACCACCAAGTTCATGCAGGCCGTGAAGGCCGATACCGACTACGATCTGTTCGATCAGAGCACGAACAAGGTGACGGGCCAACTGCGCGCGCGTGACGTGTGGGACAAGATGATCGTGGGCGCATGGCGCACCGGCGAGCCGGGTGTGTTTTTCATTGACGAAGCGAACCGGTACAATCCGGTGCCGCAGATGGGCCCGTACGAGGCGACAAATCCTTGTGTCACGGGCGACACGCTGGTGTATACCGCCGAAGGGTTGCTGCCAATCGCCGAGCTCACGCAGCACCAGCGAGCCGCCGCCGTCACGCTCGACTCACGTTTTGGTTCAGGGGAATACGGCCCGGCAACCGCGCCGTTCGCAACCGGCGTCAAGCCAGTGTTCCGACTGTCCACCCGCGAAGGCTACGAGATCAAGGTCACGGGTGATCATCGGTTCATGACACCGCGCGGATGGGTGGAAGCGCGGGCGCTGCGTCCCGGCGACTCGGTGCATCTGCTCAATCGTAAAGGCGGTTTTGGCCACGAGGGCACAGCGGGGGAAGGGCGGGTGCTGGGCTGGCTTGTTGGTGACGGGCATATCGCGAGCAACAGCGATGCGCGCGCGGCGCTGGGCTTTTGGAACGACGATCGGGAGCTCGCTCCCGGATTCGCGTCCGACGTGAATGCGATGATCGCCCAGCACACCGAAGACGGTCGTCATCCCGTTGGTGTGGTGAACGTGGAGAGCCGCGGACTGTCAACAATCCGGTCGTCCCGTTTGCAGCAGTTGGTGGCCGACCGCTATCAGGTCACCGCAGCGTCGAAAACGAGTGGAACACCGCTGGCGGTGCTGCGCGCCTCGGAACCGATGCAGCGTGGCTTTCTGCAGGCGCTGTTCACCGCCGATGGTCATGTGTCGGGCCATCCAAACAAGGGCGTGTCTGTTCGGCTCACGTCGATTTCCGCACCGCTTCTGCGCGATGTCCAGCGCATGCTGCTCAATTTCGGCATTGCGTCGCGACTCTACACGGAGCGTCATGCCGCCCGCACCGTCAACTTCAGCGGCACGATGTACGAGTGTCAGGCCGATCATGATCTGGTGATTGCGCGGGACAATCTGCCGCGCTTTGCGCAGGAGATTGGATTTCTCGGAACCACGAAACAGAACGCGCTGTTTTCGCGGCTCGACTCGTACGGCAAACATGGCCCCCATCGCGAAACGTTTGTGGCACGAGTTGCCGCACTCGAGGCACTCGGCGAAGAGACGGTGTACGACCTTACGGAACCGCTCACGCACTCGTTTGTGGCCAATGGATTTGTGGTGCACAACTGCGGCGAGCAGCCACTGCTGCCGTATGATGTGTGCAACCTGGGCTCGGTGAATGTTGGGCACTACGTCATCAATGGCGTGATGGACTGGGATGCGTTCAAGCGTGACATCGCGCTCAGCACGCACTTCCTCGACAACATCATCGACGTCAACAAGTATCCGCTGCCCGAAATCGACGCGCTGTCCAAGCGCATCCGTCGTATCGGCCTGGGCGTGATGGGCTTTGCCGATATGCTGGTGCGACTCGGTATTCCGTACGACAGCGCCGAAGGCATCGAGATGGGGCGCACGGTGATGGAGTTCCTCGACGTTGAAGGCAAGAAAGAAAGCGAGCGACTGGCCAGAGAGCGCGGCGCGTTCCCCGAGTGGGCGCAGTCCATTTTTGGTCCCGACGAAACGTGCTCGCGTGACGAGAACGGTCAGCGCATCCGTAACATGCAGTTGCTGCGCAATTGCAACGTCACCACGGTTGCACCAACGGGCACGATCTCCATCATTGCCGGTTGCTCGTCGGGGTTGGAGCCCTTGTTCGCGGTGGCGTTCATGCGCAATCAGGCGGGGGTGATGATGCCCGATGTGAACGAGGACTTCATCGCCATCGCCATGCAGGAAGGCTGGTACAGCGACGAGCTGATGGCGCGTATCGCTAAGTCAGGCACCGTGAAGCACAACGAAGTGCCGGCCAGGTGGCAGGCGGTATTCAACACGGCCAACAACATCACGCCGGAATACCACATCCGCATGCAGGCGGCGTTCCAGCAGCACTGCGATTCGGCCATCTCCAAAACCACGAACTTCGGTTTTGCAGCCACGGTTGACGACGTGCGGGCTATTTACGAGATGGCGTACGACATGAAGTGCAAGGGCGTCACGGTATATCGCGACGGCTCGCGCGACAATCAGGTGCTGAGTACCGGTGCAACGACTGACGCAGCGGCTAGGCGTGAAGATGCCAAGAGCGCGCAGGCTGGTGACGCCCCGAAGGGCGACAAGGAAGCGGGTGTTTTGAAGCGAGAGATTGGCGAGCTGCAGGGCACGATGGCCGAGTTGCAGAACGAACTGGATCGCACGAAGAAGGCACTGTTCAGTGCGGAGTCGGAAAATTCATCGCGTCGGGGAAAACGCGCGCGGCCGGAAGTGATGCGCGGCACGACGATTCGCAAGGAAACGCCGCTGGGTGTGATGTTCGTAAACATCACCGAAGACGAGAAGGGTCAGCCGTTCGAACTGTTTCTGAATCTCGGCAAGGCTGGTGGTAGCGCGATGGCCGATGCCGAAGCGATTGGTCGTCTCGTGTCGTTGGCGCTGCGGAGCGGGATTCCGCTGATGGAAGTGCATCGGCAGTTGCGCGGGATTTCTTCCGATCGCGCGGTGGGTCTCGGACCGAACAAGGTGTTGTCGATGCCGGACGCTGTCGGTATCGCGCTCGAGCAGTGGTGGAGAGACAAACAGGGCGTGCAGCAGGATCTGCTTGGCGGCGGATCGAGCGTGCCGTCGCCGGTGAGTTCGTTGATGCCGCCGATGGCGACGCCGGTTGGTGGGGTGCCGATTACGCGGCCGCCGATGATGGGTGGGGAACAGCATCAGGTGGAGTTCGGCAAGTCGGGGGGGGAGGTGTTCATGGGGACCTGCCCGGACTGTGGGAGTCTGCTGGAGTTTGCTGAGGGGTGTGTGAAGTGTCACGTGTGCGGGTTCAGCGAGTTCGGGTGAAGTAGCTCTTGTGTAGTGTGTTGTCGGCGTCGCCGAGCTCACCACTCTTCAATGGCGGGGTCGACGGAGCGTTCACACGCCCCGTCATGCTCGATGGCGTTCTCCAAGAAATCGCAAAACTGTGACTTTCCGGACACGCGCCAATCGTAGGTGTTGGCCGTTCGCCTCGCGTGCTTTTGGTCGGGCGCCGCGTTAGGGGGCGGCGTCGACCAGCGACGGGATCGCCGTTGTACCCGCGGTGCTGCTCGGTCTATAGTCCATGAGCAAGGCGCGACGCGCCGTCGCCGACGTCCGAACACTCACCATGCTCGGCTCGCCGCGCTAACTTCTTGCCAATGAGACCAATTCTCCTGGCACTCGCCCCGCTGGCGTTCACCCT
>JANMRE010000610.1:0-4878 GCA_031370885.1 Gemmatimonadaceae bacterium | reverse complement strand
TTGTTGGATCCAGGCGCGCGCGTACCGCTGATTTTCACGCGCGCGTTGGGCGCCCAGTTCTTTCCCTTGAAGGTGAGTTTGGCGCCTTGCGGGCTGCGCTCGGCCTCGACGGCTAGCTGCGGTTTGGGCTGGCGGTCGCGTGTCACGGCGAAGGCGGCCTGCGTGGTGAGCGCGAGCGCGGCGATGGCCAACGCGGGGGCCAGAATGCGACGCGCGGCCACGCGGGCTGGGCGCTGGAAGTTTTGCATCACACTCCTCCGTTTGTCAGGTGAGGCGCGCTGGACGGTGCGGACGACGGACCGGTTGGAGCGCACTGGGGAAGATGCGCGGAAGCGTGCCCGATGGCAACGCGTGAGCTGCGTCACACACGGGCTGTCGCGGCGCGGAAGGCCTGAGCGAGCCCGAGGTCGGGCCACACGGCATCTAACGAGCAGGCGGCTTTGATGGGATCATAGGTTGGACCCTCGGATTACCTTGGACCTTGATCCGTTCACACCCGCCCTCTCAGCGAAATCTGCAGCCGCAGAAGGATTGTTGCCCAATGTTTGAGCAGGCCTTCCGGAACATCGACGACGTCCTCAGAAAGGAGGCCGGCTGCACGACCGAGCTGGACTACACCGAGCAGACGTCGTGGTTGTTGTTCCTCAAGTATCTCGATGGCCTTGAACAGGACCGGGCCGACGCGGCGGCGCTGGTCCGTGGCCCTCCGTCGTTGCGACCGCGTGGTGCCATCGGCATCTTCGCGAGTGTCGCGTGAAGAAGGTCTCACCGACACCGCGTTCCGCGCGTTTGATCACCGCTTCGTAGAGAGCCGGAATGCCGACTCGAGCTTGAGCCAGAGTTGCGCGCTCGTCCCGAGCGCAGAGGAATATCGAGCGACCGAACTGATCGCGGGTGCATCGGTGGTCAGCATACTCTACTCGTGCGAATATGCCCTACCCTCCGCGTCGATCATGTAGACCTCGAACACGCGATTGAGACGCAGGCCGATGATGCGCCCCTTCGCGGTGCCGAACCGAAAGACCTGCAGTTTCCTGACATCATCAGTGACGCGGGGCGTTGTCAGTCCGCCGATCTGGTGTTTGGGAATGCTTTCCATCCCCATCCCATTGCGATGATCGGTGTCATGGATCGACTGCCATGTGAGCGCGCACAATTTGCTCAGACGGTCAACAAACTGTTGCGAAGCACCGGCTTCGCAGTCGCGTGAGCCGAATCCGCTGCACAGGAATCGGAAACAAAATACCGGCGACTCGTGCTGCGTCGATGCAGGATCAACATGCTGCGCAATGCGACGGCTTCCGGTGGCCTTCGGCTTCCGTACCTGACGATCGGCCACGAGTCCGACTAGACGAGTCGCGTCAGGAAGAAAGCGCGGAGCGCCTCGTGCGTAATGACGGTGTTCGGTCCGCGAGCATCGGCATCGCGCCAGGGCGCTTCGTCGTGCGTCATATCGCGAAGTTTCCACGCAGAAAACTGCCCGTACGCCTCATTCACCTCGTCGAGGATCGAGCGCTGATCCGCGCTGAAAACGGTGGCTTCAAAATCATGAGGTACTGGAACACTCTCAAATCCGTGCGTCTTGAAACGGTGGTACACGTCCGGAACGACGGGCCCAAAACGCCACGCTTCAATCGGGTCGTCAAACAGGGGCTCGTTGGCAATGGCCAGGTGAATGCCCTGCGCGTAGTACAGCAGCTTCTGGATTTTCATATTGCTGATGCCATCACCCGCTTCGGGATCACCGAGCGTCAGGAAATAGTCAGCAACCGTTTGCGCAGTCATAGAATCGGTCTCTGGTAACGAGTCGAATGAGCCGATCGTTGTTTCGGAACTTCTTTGGCAACTCGCGACAGGTGAACAAGTTTGCCTCGGCTCATGCTCTTGGCAATGAAACATACGCCGCTGGACTCACTGAGCACGTGGCCTTTTTACGCACGTACGTGCGGCTGCGCCGCGTGACCGATTTCCCTTACCTTTCAGTCGCCAGTCAAGCCAAGGAACAGCCCGAGCCCTTGATCGACCGCATCGAGCTCGCTCGTCGCAATCTGGCCGAACACACGCCGGATGCGCCTCTTGTCGATAGAGCGAATCTGATCGATGAGCGCGAACGAAGTTTTGGTCAGCCCACCGGCGCGCGGTGCGATCTCCGGGTACAGCGATCCAACCCCGGACGTTCCGGTCACGGGCACGACTGCGATCAACGGAAACCGCTGATCTGCGTTCACGGCGGGATCGCTCACCGCAATACACGGACGAACTCCGCGCTGCTCGCGCCCCACGGTTGGGTCGAGTTCAACAAGCACGATGATGCCGCGCTCAAGCTTCACGACGGATCCTCAATCCAGCCTTCGCCTTCGATCCAGCGCACGGGTATTCCCTCATGCAAGTCGACGAGTCCCTCATCTCCGGTTGGAAGGGCGACAGCCCACTCTACCAGGCCCGCGGCGGCCAGTTCTGCGGCCTCTGCGTGCGGATTCTCGAGCGACCGGAGCAATCCCTCACGGCGGCGGCGCGCAATCTCGTTTTTGACCGCCTCCGCGATAAAGCGACTTCTATTGCGCGCGTAGTGGTCGATGCCCTCGACCAGCTCGGCAGGGAGCGTCACAGTCACTCGCTCGGTAAGCGCCATGTTCCCTCCAGTATGTTGAATAGTATGCGTATTCGTCAGCGATTTCAAGCCATGCGATTCGCGGGTCGACACACACCGCTTCAATCCCTACCAGTATACTCTCACCTAAACGGCGGCCTGCGGGTGGGGGCCCTTGAGCGAACGGAGCAGCCCTTCGCGGCGGTGCCGAACGAACTCGTGCTCGACCGCTTCCGTGATGAAGTGGCTGCGCGCGAGACGTTCATCCGCCAGTCTGAGTCTCCGTCCCAGCATTGGTCAGCACCGTGTTCAACGCGACGTTGACATAGTAGTTCGACCGTCCCACCCTCACCCTGCGCACAAAACCCGCATTGGCCAACACATTCAGGTACTTGGTCGCCGTCAACCTCGACACCTCCAGATCCCGCTGGACAAAATCGATCTTGGTGTACGGGTGCATGAACAGGTTGTTGATGAGATCCTGGCTGTAGAAGGAAAAGTCGTCCCGGATGCGATGCTTGTAGTCCAACAATGCGGCCTTGATGTCGGTGACGGTGCGGATGGTTTGTTGTGCGGTGGACTCCACAGCCGTGAGCATGTAGAGCACCCATTCCACCCAGAGTGCTGGCGCATCCCCGCTCTCGCGCACCGCCTGCAGCAGCCGGTAGTAGTCTGGCTTGGTACGGACAATGTGGCTGCTGAGGTAGAGCACGGGAATGTCCAGCAATCCCTTGTTCACCATGTACAGGACGTTGATGATGCGACCCGTGCGTCCATTGCCGTCGTAGAAGGGATGGATGCTTTCGAACTGATGATGCACGATGGCCATCTTGATCAACGGGTCCGCATCGAAGGCGGTATCGTCGTTGATGAAGCGTTCGAGGTCGCCCATCAGTGACACGATGTCCGTTGCATGCTGCGGCGGAGTGTAGACCACGCGTCCTGCGCCGTCCTTGAGCGCGGTGCCTGGCAGCTTTCGGAGGCCGGCATTATTCTGCTCGAGCGCTGCTTGAATGGCGATCATATCGTTGACCCTCAGCAGGCCGGTGTTGGTCACCAGGTCGTAGCCCGCTCGCAACGCGTGCGCGTAACGCTGCACTTCTTTGGCCGACTGCGACGCTTGTAGATCAGGATAGGTTGCGCTCCGGAACAGCTCGTCGTGTGTGGTGACGATATTCTCGATCGCGGAACTGTCCTTGGCCTCTTGCAGGCCCAACGTGTTGATGAGGATGGCCTGATTGGGTATTGAGGCTGCCAATCCTTTCAATTCAGCGAGCTTTCTGCTGGCGGAGATGGTCTTTTTCAGCACGGCCGAGTTCTCGAACAACGTCGAACTCAGCCGCGACAATGGTTGCAGAGCGGAGGTGGGGGTGTTCGCGGCGTCGTCGGTAGGTCCGTTCATAACGGTTTTGCTGATTTTGTATACAGGTCCTGCACGTCATGTATACAATATAGCCCTTTTTATGCATGTCGGATCGACGCACCGTTCGCACCTGCTGGAATCGCCCCTTTTGCTGGGGGAGCCCGGACACCGCTGATCCGAGTTCACGAGAAGTGCTTCTCCGACATCACCAGACTGACACAGACACAAACCCCGCAACGACGAACCGTCGTTACGGGGTTAGCGGATGAGGCGAGATTCGAACTCGCGAGAGCCTTGCGACCCCACACGCTTTCCAGGCGTGCGCCTTAAACCACTCGGCCACCCATCCGGGGAAGCGATCCTGCCACAGCACACGGACAGGGTGAGATTCGAACTCACGGTACCCTTACGGGCACGCCGGTTTTCGAGACCGGTGCCTTCAACCACTCGGCCACCTATCCTTTGCCCGAAACACCGCTCGCCAGTCACGAGTGCGTTCCGGTACAGCTCGAATTAATAAAACACTCCGCGTCGGTGTCAACGACGCCTGGCAAAGAACTCCCGCAACAGCGTGCCAGATTCCGCTTCCAATACCCCGCCCTGCACCTCGGGCGCATGGTTGAGCCGAGGATGTCGGACCACATCGCCCAAGGATCCGCACATCCCGGCTTTGGCGTCCCACGCGCCGAACACCAGACGATCCACCCGTGACAGCACGATCGCGCCGGCGCACATCGCGCAGGGTTCGAGCGTGACAACCAGCGTACCGCCGGATAGTCGGCCCTCGCCGAGCACGCGCATCGCTTCGCGCAGCACCAGCACCTCCGCATGCGCGGTGGCATCGCGGTCGCGCATCATCCGATTCTGGGCGCTGGCGATGATTGCGCCACCGTGTACCAGCACGGCGCCAACCGGAACTTCTCCG
>JANMRE010000603.1:0-1538 GCA_031370885.1 Gemmatimonadaceae bacterium | reverse complement strand
GCCCCCAAAACAGATTGAACCGCAGAGGGCGCAGCGGACGCAGGGAAACTTCACTTCCCGCTGCGTCCCCTGCGCCCTCCGCGGTTCAAAAAAGCAAACCCTGCAGTGCTGCGTCCTACCAGTCGAGCCGCATCCCCACCTGACCCTGTCGCGCTCCGTACGCGCTGAGCGGCTTGCCAAACGAGGGAACCGCCACGCCGGCTGCGGTGAACTGGGTGCCACCGTAGGACAGGTTGTTCTTGAAGTTGAAGACGTTGAAGCCCTCTGCGGAGAAGCTCACCTTTCTGCCGTTCCAGTTGAACAGCGGACGCGAGAGGCGTACGTCGACGTTGCGGTACCAGTTGATCCACGCACTCGCCGGCCGTGCCGTGCGGATACCACTCGTGGCGACCGTGCCACCCGGATAATCGTCACCCGTGATGTTGTCGAGATTGATGTCGCGACCGTCGATCTGTCCGTAGGGACGCGGACTGGCGAACGAGGACACCGCCGAAAATTGAAACTTGAACGGCAACGGCGTGATGTTCGAGATCACGACGCGATGACGCTCGTCGCCCGTCGTGCGCTGGCGATTGAAGAGGAACGGATACGCAAAATTTGGCAACCCGGCCGTGTCGAAGTCACCCTGATAGAAGCCCATCGTGTATGCCAAATTCACGCGCGACTTCTTGCGTTGCCATGTGGCCTGCAGCATCACGGCCGAGTAGTCCGACTGGCCGATGTCATCCCACAACAGGATGTCGCCATACGCCGTGGTGAGCTTGCGACGATTGGGCGTGACCGTTTTGTCAAGATAATTCGGATTGCGCTGCACATAGAGGTTGTCCATGTGTTGCACGACGTAGTCGAGGTTGAGCCCGAATTCCGGCGTGAGCTGATGACCAACGCCGATCGACATCTGGCGGCTGTGCGGCGTTTTCATTTCAAGGTTCATGAGAATCGGCGCGGGCGAGACCGACTGGCCGCTGATCACGCGCTGACGCAGCACGGCCGGATCCTTGGTGGGCAGATTCGACGTGTTGTTGAACGTGAAGTTGTACGTGCGCCACGTGGAGTTGCGGCGTTCCTGAAAGCCCATGAAGCTGGTGACGCGGTCGTAAATGATGCCGAAGCCACCACGCACAAACGTCTTGTTGGTCTTCAAGGGGTCCCACGAGAACGAGACGCGCGGCGAAATGTTGCCGAGTTGGTTTTTGCGATTGCCGGTGTTCAGGAAATTGGTGAGCTCCGGCAGCGCCTTCAGAATCGGATCGGCGGCCCACGGCACCGTGTAATCGTTGTTCATCGTGTTCAGCTCGGCGTCGTGCCGAATGCCCAACGACAACGTAAAGTTGGGTTTGATGCGCCACTCGTCATTGATGTACAAACCGGTGGTGTACCCGGTGGCGCTGGCGATCGCGTCACTGGTGCCGTTCGGATCGGTGAAACCCACTGCGATGGACGCCGTGTTGGGCAGCGACGATGTGTCGGTCAGGAAGCCAAACGTGCCGTTGGTGTTGTTGGGTTGATTCTGGGTGGCGGAAATGCGACTGAGTTCC
>JANMRE010000571.1:0-6105 GCA_031370885.1 Gemmatimonadaceae bacterium | reverse complement strand
GGCGCCGGGACGAGCGCCCGTGTGTGAATTTCGTTCTGGAGTCGGGATACGAACGCGTCGAATGCGAGGATATCCTGCTTCTTTCCCGCACCGCGCGTTCTGAGCGCCACGGTGTTCTCATCGACTTCCCGACGCCCGATGACACACATGTACGGAATTTTTTGCATCTCGCCGTCGCGAATCCGGTAGTTCAGCGTTTCGTTTCGCGCGTCGAGCGTGGCCCGCACGCCAAGCGACTTGAGTCGTGTCACGAGTGCCTCCGCATGGGCGGTGAAGTCGGTCGCAATAGGGACCACGCGCACCTGCTCGGGTGCCAGCCACACCGGAAACGCACCCGCGAAATGCTCAATGAGAATCGCGATAAACCGTTCGATGGAGCCCGACACGGCGCGATGGATGACCACGGGCCGATGCGGGGCGTTATCGTCGCCGGTGTAGGTCAGGTCAAACCGCTCCGGCGCGTTGTAGTCCAGCTGAATCGTGCCCAGTTGCCACGCCCGACCAATGCTGTCGGTCACGTCGAAATCGATTTTCGGGCCGTAGAACGCACCATCGCCTTCCTTCAATTCGTATTCGCGGCCAGTGGACTCGAGCGCCGCCCGCAGCGCGGCTTCGGCACCATCCCACAGGGCGTCGGTGCCGATACGCTGGGCCGGGCGCGTGGCGAATTTGAGTCGCGCCGTCAGACCGAACGTTGCGTAGTAGCCGAGGATGAAGTCCATCAGGAACTGCACTTCGGCCGCGATCTGGTCTTCGCGCAGGAACACATGACAATCGTCTTGCGCAAACTGCCGTACGCGTGTGAGACCAGACAACGCCCCCGACAATTCATTGCGGTGGAGCACATCAAACGTGACATACCGCATGGGCAATTCGCGATATGAATGTTTGTGCGATGCGAAGTACAGATAATGCGACGGACAGTTCATCGGTTTGAGCGACATGTCGTGCTCGCCCGATTCATTGTCCAGCACGAGAAACATGTTTTCGCGATACTTGCCCCAATGCCCCGACTGCTCCCATAGCGCCTTGTGGTACAGCAACGGCGTCTTGATCTCCTTGAACGCCTCCTGCTGCCGCTCGCGCATGAACGCTTCCAGCGTGTTATACAGCATCGTGCCCTTGGGCGTCCAGAACACCGCACCAGGCGCCACGGGGAACAACTGGAACAGATCGAGCGATCGACCCAGTACGCGGTGATCACGCTTCTTCGCTTCCTCCAGCTGATAGAGGTGCGCGTCCAGCTCGTCCTTCCGGAAGAAAGCGGTGGCATAGATGCGTTGCAGCATCTGTCGCTTCACGTCGCCGCGCCAATAGGCGCCGGCCGTGGAAAGCAACTTGAAATGCCGGAGCACCGACGTGTCCGACACGTGCGGCCCCCGACAGAGGTCGATGAATGGACCGTCGGTGTACGTCGAGATGACCTCATCGGAGCCTTCGAAATCATCGAGACGCTCGAGTTTGAGCGGGTCGTCCACGAAACGCTGCCGCGCAACGGCCAGCGTTACTTCTTCGCGCACAAACGGGTACTTCTCGGCGATGACCTTCTTCATCTCCGCTTCGAATGCCACCAGGTCTTCCGGCGTGAACGGCTGATCGACGTCGAAGTCGTAGTAAAAGCCGTCGTCAATGGCCGGACCGAAGCCGATCTTCGCGTCGGGACGCAGCCGACGCACGGCCGTGGCCAGAATGTGGGCACCGGAATGTCGCAAGACGCTGAGGGCCCGCGGGTCCTTTTCCGTGATGACCACGAAGGCGCCCGACGTCCGCAACGGCGTCATCAGGTCGTGCACCTCACCGTTTACCGCAACCGCAATAGACGCCTGCAGCAACCGTGCGCCGATGGTGGCCACAACGTCTCTCCCCAGCGTCCCGGCAGGTACCTCGCGCGTGGAACCATCGGGCAGCGTGAGGACAATCATTTCATCAGCAGGGGCGGCAGCGGGCGGACCGTCGATCATGAAGTGCGATTTCCAGAGTGGGCGGGTGCACGTGCGTAACAGGGCAAGTTATCGTTGTTGGTATGGAGGCGCCACCAGCAGACCCACCAAACCGGAGGAAAGTATATGGCCAGTTTTCGTTTTCGCGGTCGCCGGCACGCCCGAAGTCGTACGCTGCTGCTGGTTGCCCTGGGCGCCATTGGCGGACTGGCACTGGGAGTCGTTCTGGCCGATCGCAGCGGCGGCATGGAGGGGTTAGCCTCGCGCGTCCGTAACGCCAGGCGTCGCCGTCGTGCGGAGATCGACGATGCAGAATCGGTCGAGTCCGTTTCGGATCCAGCCGAGGCGTTTGCGGCGGATGACATCGATGACGAGGTTGACGACCCCGTCGAACTGTTCGAGGGCGTGATGGCCGATGCTGATGACGTGGAAATCGAGGCCCGGGTTCTCGAAGTCTTTCGAAATGATCCAACGGTGCGCGGCCGCGCGATCGACATTGGGGCGATCGGTAACGGTATCGTTGAACTGACGGGGTGGGTGTATAGCGCCGAAGAATTGGCCTATGCGTTGACGCTTGCCCGGGGTGTGCCTGAGGTGGTCGACGTGATGGACAGCCTCGCCGTCCGCGACACCGACGGAACACGCGCTGTTCCCCCTCGCTCGGAGCGCTAGCTTCCCGCATGACGTCGCCCGACCAGAATCTGCTGCCGCCGCAGTACGACGCAGCGAGTACCGAAGCCGAGTGGTATCCACGATGGACCAGTCACGGCGTGTTCGTCGCCGATGCCGCGCGTGCTGCGACGCGTGAACCGTTCGTGATCGTGATGCCACCTCCCAATGTGACCGCAGTACTGCACGTCGGACATGGCCTGAATAACACGGTGCAGGACGTGCTGATCCGCTGGCGTCGTATGGCCGGCGACGAAGCCCTCTGGTTGCCTGGCACCGATCACGCGGGCATCGCCACACAGAATGTGGTGGAAAAGCAGCTGAGCGCCGAGGGACAGACGCGCTTCGACGTGGGTCGTTCGGCGTTCGTGGCGCGGGTCGCCGGGTTTGTTGAGCAAACTGGTGGCGAGATTCTGAATCAACTCAAGGCCATTGGGTCCAGCGCCGACTGGTCGCGCACGGCCTACACGTTTTCGCCGGCACTGTCGATTGCGGTTCGTGAAGCCTTTGTGCGTCTGCACGAGGACGGATTGGTGTACAAGGGCCACCGCGTCATTCACTGGTGCCCGCGGTGCGGGACATCGCTGTCGGACGAGGAAGCGGAGTTTACCGACACCGCAGGCACGCTGTATCACGTGCGGTATCTGGTGGCCGACGACCCTTCGAAGTGGGTTACCGTGGTCACCACGCGCCCGGAAACGCTGCTGGGCGACGTCGCCGTGGCCGTCCATCCTGACGACGAGCGCTATCGCGCGCTTGTTGGTCGGGATGTGCTCCTGCCGTTGAACGGGGTGCGCATTCCAGTCGTGGCCGACAGCTACGCCGATCCAGCCTTTGGCTCGGGCGCGGTGAAGATCACCCCCGCGCACGACGCCAATGATTTCGACGTCGGCAAGCGGCACGCATTGCCGATGCCCGTTGTCATCGATGCCACAGGCGTCGTGCGCGAAGTCGAATCTGCCGTTGGTCGTGTCCCTGCCGCACTGAACGGACTGGACCGATTCGAGGCGCGCAAGGCCATCGTGACCATGCTGAAAGATGTCGGCGCATTGGTGAAGGTCGAATCACATCAGCACAACGTGCGTCACTGCTATCGCTGCGACACGGTGGTGGAACCGCGCTTGTCTGACCAATGGTTCGTGCGCATGCAGCCACTGGCTGAAAAGGCGCTGGCCGTGCTGCGCAGCGGCGAACTGCGGATTCTGCCGGATCGGTGGGAAGCGGTGTACGTAAACTGGTTGGAAGGCATTCGCGACTGGAATATTTCGCGGCAAATCTGGTGGGGACATCGCGTGCCCGTATGGTACTGCGATGCGTGCGACCAGGAACCCATGGTTTCACGGACCGACCTGTCGGTCTGTCCGTCGTGCGGCGGGGTGGTACGTCAGGACGACGACGTCCTGGATACATGGTTCTCGTCGTGGCTCTGGCCCATCTCCACGCTGGGGTGGCCGAACGCCGAAAGCGCCGATCTCAAGGCGTTCTACCCCGGCGATGTGCTGGTCACCGCGCCAGAGATCCTGTTTTTCTGGGTCTCGCGCATGGTGATGTCGGGATGCTGGTTCATGGGACAGGCACCGTTTCACACGGTGTACCTGCATGGCACGGTGCGCGACATGGAACATCGCAAGATGTCCAAGTCACTCGGCAATGGAATCGATCCGCTGGACGTGGTGCGATTGTATGGCGCCGACGCGCTGCGCTGGACCATGGTGGCCGGCCTGGGGCTTGGTGTTGACGTGATGCTGGATCCGAATGATCTCGACAAATCGTTCGCGCCGGGTCGGAATTTCTGCACCAAGCTCTGGAACATCGGCCGGTTCCTGCTCTCGCGCGTCGGCACCGAACGCGTGCAGGCGTTATCGCATCTGCCCGACGGATCGCTGACCGCGGCCGACGCGTGGATACTCGAACGACTCGACACCGCGATCGCCGAGTGCGATGCCGCGTTGGGACCCGCACGCCCGGGCAATGGCCGAACCTGGACCGATGCGGAACGCGGACGTGGACTGCGCCTGTCGGAGTATGCCGAAGCCGCGCGGCGTTTCGTGTGGAACGAGTTGGCCGACTGGTATCTGGAATCCATCAAACCGCGACTGGCTGCCAACGAGGGCGCCGATCGCGAGGTGGCGCGCGCGGTGCTCGCCCACGCGTTCGATGGCGCGTTGCGACTGCTGCAACCGATGATCCCGTTTATTACCGAGGCGCTGTGGCAGCACCTGCCGCAAACCGCTGCGGGACAGTTCCTGGCGCAAGCGGCGTGGCCCGCCGGTCGGTTGGTCGCCGCGGTGTCCGACCACGAGCGCGAACTGGTCGCGCGGTTCGAATCCACGCGCGAGGCGGTGCAATGCATCCGGCAAATTCGTGCCGAGTACCATGTCACTCCAGGCGCGACGATCACGGCGGTTGTCATACCGATGGTGGAAACCGTCGAAACCCTGGCCACCCAGGAAGCCGTTATTGCGTCGCTCACGCGTGCCGTGGTATCGGTGAGCACATCGGCGCCACTCGGCGCGTCCGCGAGCGTCGTCGGCCAGCGTGTCACGGTGCATGTGCCGTTGGCGGGGCTGATCGATCTCGGGAAGGAGCGCGTGCGATTGCAGGCCGAGATGGCGCAGCTTTCCGCGCCGCTGGAGGCCCTGCTTGGACGTTTGTCCAACGACAAGTTCATGGCCAAGGCACCGCCCGCTATCGTGGAGGCCGAGCGTGCCAAAGCCGTCGATTGGCAGGCGCGGCTCGCACTGTTGCAGCAGCAACTCAATCAGCTGGGCGCATGACACTGTCGCGCGTACGGCGGCGCCTTTCCATGGTTGCGGCGGCGATGACGGCAGCGGTGGCCGCGGCGTGCGCGAACGCCGCCATGCCGCCGGGGGGTCCGGTTGACGAGGCGGCACCGGTGATACTGGGCATCGCGCCCAAAACGATGACGGTTGGTGCAAAGGTGAAGGAGCTTGAGATTCGCTTCAATGAGGTCATCAGTGAGACACCAAAGGGCGCGCCCAATCTCGAAGGCCTGGTGTTCATCAGCCCGCGCGTCAAGGCCGCTTCTGTGGAGTGGCATCGCGACCGCATGACCGTGCGTCCGAAGGGTGGTTGGAAACTCAACACCGTGTACTCCGTGCAAATCAGCTCGGGTATTCAAGACCTGCGCAACAACAGCATCGACAGTGCCTTCAGCGTGGTGTTCAGTACCGGCGGTCCCATTCCAACCACGAATATCACCGGGCTGGCGTTCGACTGGGTGGTGGGCCGTGGCGCCAACAAGGCGCTGATTGAGGCGATCGCGCGAGACAGCACGACTTATCAGGTTTTGTCGGATTCGGTCGGCCGGTTCGACTTGCAACATGTCCCGCCGGGGGAATACGCCGTGCGGGCGGTGGTGGATCGCAACAGCAATCGGCTGCTCGATCCCACCGAGGCGTTTGATACGGTTCGCGTCGCGCTCACGCAGCGCGTGGACGTCGAACTGTACGCGTTTCCGCACGACACGGTTGGA
>JANMRE010000556.1:0-2144 GCA_031370885.1 Gemmatimonadaceae bacterium | reverse complement strand
ACGGCGTTCATGGTGAAGCCGGAGCTTGATTTGCTGCAGGCCGAGGGGCTCTATCGCCAGGGAAACTTTTCTGGTGCGGCGGCGCTGGTGAACACCACCCGCGTACTGAACGGCCTGCCACCCATCACGGCGTTTGACGCGTCGTCACCGGTGCCTGGGGGTGCGACGAACTGCGTGCCCAAAGTGCCGGTCGCACCGTTCAACGTGGTGGCCTGTGGCAACCTGTGGGACGCTCTCAAGTACGAGAAGCGTATTGAGACCGCGTACACGCACTACGCGCCGTGGTTTCTGGATGGTCGCGGGTGGGGTGAGTTGCCGAAAGACACGCCACTTTTTTGGGCCGTGCCCTATCAGGATTTGCAGGCGCGTGGCGCGCCGCTTGGCGCCATTTACGGCTCAGGCCCCGGGGCCGGCAACGCGCCTGGCTCGGTGGCTCCCTTGGGCGTGTACGGTTGGTAAGTTCGCGTTTTGGGATGCAGCGACAGGTGGTGGTGGTTGTTGCTGCAGTGCTGATTGCGACGGGTTGTTACGCACTGCAACCCGTCGCAGGGCAACCGCTTCCGCTTGGCACGGTGGTTTCGCTCAACATCAACGATGCAGGACGCAGCGTGCTGGGTGGAACGATGGGGCCCGAGATTTCGGACATTCAGGGCCGTCTGATGCAGAAGGACAGCGCCGAGTGGGTGCTGGCGGTTGCTCAGGTCAGCTTGCTGCGCGGCGGGGAACAGGTGTGGTCGGGTGAACGCATTCGCATCAAGACGGAGTTTGTGAACTCGGTGAGCGAACGGCGATTTTCCCGCAGTCGTACGGCGATTGTGAGCTCGGCAGTGGTTGGTGTTGTGGCGCTATTGGTTTCGCAAGGCATCATAGGCAGTTTGGCTGGTGACGAGGGCAAATTGCCGTCGGATACCGGTGTTTCCGTCAAATATCCGCGATTTATCAAACGATAGCAGAGCACGTCTCCACCTCCACGGAGTGTTTCATGCAACGTATTTCTCGTCTCTCGGTGTTGTGCCTGATTGCAGGCGCTGCCATGAGCGCCTGCAGCCCCGAAGAAGTCACGATCGTGCCGGATACGCCAACGGCGGGTGTTCGGTTCATTAACGCGCTGCCGGACAGTGCTGGTGCGTTTGGTTTGGACTTCCGATTCGTGGACATCGTTGAGAACAGCACCGCGTTTCGCGTGCCGTTTCGCAACTCACCAACAACCACGGCGGGCGTGACGGCGTCAACCGCTACGCAGTATCGTGCGTCCTTGGCTGGGAGTCGTCATTTCGTGATTTTTCTGGATGACACCATCCAGACTATTTCCTCGACGAAGCTCAAAGACTCAACGCTATCGCTCGTGGCCGGCAAGAACTACACCGTGATCCTGTGGGGTGCTGCCCGCGCCGGGCAAATGAAGGTTCGGGTAATCGAGGAAACGATCGCTGATCCGGCGCCGGGCAAGATTGCCCTTCGCGTGATCAATGCGAGTGACGTGGCCATCGACGCCAGCGCGTTCCTGACCGCGGGCACAGCGCCCGCTACGCCAACGTGGGCGGGCGTCGCCGCATACTCTGCCTCGAACTTTGTGGTGTCTGATACAGGCTCCGTGACCTACAACGTGCAGACGGCGGGCACGGGCACGAATCTGTTCGGCAATTTGGTTGCACTCCTCGGCGCGCCGGCGTTTTCAAGCGCAGGCGCGGCCGGCAAACTGGATATCGAGCCCATTCCGGGAACGCGTGTCGCCGGGTCGGCCGTTACGCTGGTGGTATTCCCGCGTTCAACCGCAGGTGCGCGTACACCGCAAACGCCGGCGTTTCTGATTCCGGCCGGTTCGTTCATGTGGGACAAGCGTCCGCCCAGAGGGTTCTAGTTCGGGTGCGGGTGATTCGAAGTGCACAGGGGTCGCCGGTTTTCTGGCGGCCCCTGTTGCGCATAACGCGTACTCGAATCGGCGGGCATCGGTCTTGTGTGCGAGTGACGATGCGGCAGATTAGAGAGATATGGCCCGCGCGTCGATCATCTCGCCCGCTGTCGATTTTCTTTGCGTTGGCGGGCTGTCGCTTCTGGTGATGGAGCCGTTGCTGCTCAGTGGTCGAACAGATCTCGTTCTGGTTGGCGCCGGAGCGCAGGCGTGGATTGCAACCGCGATCAAC
>JANMRE010000510.1:0-1225 GCA_031370885.1 Gemmatimonadaceae bacterium | reverse complement strand
GTAACCGACGTCATCGTCACGCCAGGTGGTGCGTTTGACGGTTCGGCGCACTCACCCGACGATTTGCTGGCGCTCACCGCGTCGTTGGAAACGCTCAGTGAACATCCGCTGGCCGAGGCCATCGTGCGGGAAGCGCGCGATCGTACACTCGCTGTGCAGGCGCCGCAGTCGTTTGAATCGCACACCGGGCGTGGCGCCATTGGCGTGGTTGATGGATTCGCGGTTATCGTCGGCAACGACGCGCTGCTGGTTGACTATTCGATTGACGTCACGCCGCTTCGCGAAGCGGCCAATCAACTGGCCAGCAATGGTAAAACACCGATGTACGTGGCGGTGGATGGCGCATTGGCAGGTGTGATTGCGGTGGCCGATCCCATCAAGCAGTCGTCGCGCGCCGCCATTGTGCGCTTGCATGCAATGGGGCTAAACGTGGTGATGCTCACTGGCGACAATCAGCGCACGGCCGCTGCCATCGCCCGCGAAGCACAGATTGATCGTGTGGTGGCTGGCGTGCTGCCCGAGGGCAAGGTGGCCGAGATCAGGCGACTGCAGGCCGAGGGCAAGGTGGTGGCAATGGTGGGCGACGGCATCAACGATGCGCCGGCGCTGGCGCAGGCCGACGTGGGTATGGCCATCGGCACCGGCACCGATGTGGCGGTGGAAGCAGGCGATGTGGTGCTGATGCGTGGCGATTTGCAGAGCGCCGCCCAGGCCATTGAGTTGTCGCGTCGCACCATGCGCACGATGAAGCAGAATCTGTTCTGGGCGTTCGTATACAACGTGATCGGCATTCCGGTCGCCGCGGGCGTGCTGTATCCGGCGTTTGGACTGTTACTGAGCCCCATACTCGCCAGCGCGGCGATGGCGTTCAGTTCGGTGAGCGTGGTGGCGAACAGCCTGCGCCTGCGCGGCGCGCGGATCGCGTGATGACCACGCCCAAGAAGGCCGTGGCGGTGTCGAGCGATGCGAAAGAGCGCAACCGCAAGCGGCTGCGTCGCATCGAAGGACAGGTGCGCGGGTTGCAGAAAATGGTTGACGAAAACCGTTACTGCGCCGACATCCTCACGCAGATTTCATCGGTGCATGAAGCGTTGCGGGCGGTGGGGCGGGAGCTCATGCGCAACCATCTCAAGCACTGCGCGACGTCGGCCATTCGGTCGGGTGATGCCACGGCGGAGAAAATGTACGACGAGCTGGTGGAGATGATGTACAAGCACAGCCGCTA
>JANMRE010000504.1:0-4258 GCA_031370885.1 Gemmatimonadaceae bacterium | reverse complement strand
TTGCGACAGCTCTTTACCGTGCCGGCCGACGGCGGTACGCCGCGTCAGATCACGTCTGGTGAATGGGCAGCAAACGGCACCACATGGATGCCCGATGGCAAGGGCTTTGTGTTCACCTCGCTGCGCATCAAGGAATCGGAGTATGCGTGGCGCGAGTCGGAGATTTACCGGGTGGATGCGGCCAGCGGCGCTGTAGTGCAACTCACCAGACGCAACGGTCCGGACAACAATCCGCTGCCATCACCCGACGGCAAGCTCATTGCCTACACGGGGTACGACAGCACCGGTGCCACGTGGAAGGATGCCATTCTGTACGTGATGGACGCCGACGGCCGCAATCCGCGCGCACTCACCGAGAAACTTGATCGGGCGCCAAGCGGCATGATCTGGGCGCCCGACGGCTCCGGTATCTACTTCAACGCCGAGAATGCGGGATCACGCAACCTGTACTTCTCGTCGGTGAAGGGCGATGTGCGGGCCGTGACCACCGGAACCCATGTGCTCACCACCAGCGACATCAACCGCAACTTCATGGCGGTGGGCGTTTCGTCCAGTTCGCAGAAGCCCAACGATATCGTGACGTTTGATGTGCGCACGCCGGCCATCAAGCAACTCACCGACGTGAACGGCGACGTGCTGACGGGCAAGGCACTCGCCACCACCGAAGAGATCTGGTACACGTCGGTTGATGGCTTCAAAATCCAGGGATGGATCGTGAAGCCGGCCGACTTTGATCCCAAAAAGAAGTATCCGTTGATGCTTGAGATTCATGGCGGCCCGCACTCGATGTACAACGTGGGCTTCAACTTCTCGCGGCAAGATCATGTCGCCAACGGCTACGTGATGCTGTACACGAACCCGCGCGGTTCCACCGGATACGGATCGGCCTTCGGGAACGCCATCAAGAACGCCTATCCCGGCAAGGACTTCAACGATCTCATGGCCGGTGTTGATTCCGTGGTCAACCGCGGATACGTGGACACGAATCGGTTGTATGTGTACGGCTGCTCGGGCGGCGGCGTGCTTACCGCGTGGACCGTGGGGCACACCGATCGCTTTGCCGCCGCCGCATCCCTCTGTCCGGTGATCGATTGGATCAGTTTTGTCGGCACCACCGACGGATCGAGCTGGTACTACAATTTCGCCAAGTTCCCGTGGGACGATCCGAGCGAGCATCTCAAGCGGTCGCCGTTGATGTACGTTGGCAACGTGAAGACGCCCACGATGCTGATGACCGGCGTGAACGATCTGCGCACGCCCATGGGTCAGACCGAAGAGTTTTACGAAGCGCTCAAGATCCGCAAGGTGCCCACCGCGATGGTGCGCTTCAATAACGAGTGGCATGGCACCAGTTCCACACCGTCCAACTTTCTGCGCACGCAACTCTATCTGCGCAGTTGGTTCGACAAGTATCAGCAACCGCCCAGCGGAGCGCGGGTGACGCAGGACAAACAGTGACGGTATTGGAGGCCATGCCCGATCTTACTGGCCGCTGCATGTGTTGGCAGGCATGATTGGACGGGACGTATTGCTTCGGGGGCGCGGCGCCAACGTTGGTGTTCGCGCCCCCGATTGGTTGGTACGACTCTGCGGCGCCGCGCTGAGTGTGGGCATCGTGACCGTTGGCGATTTGCTGGGACTCTGGGGAATTGTGGGTGTCCCCAAGTGGATCCTGCACGTGTTCGCGCTGAGTGGTGGTGCGCTGCTCGGGCCCAGTGCTATGGGAAGTCTGCTCTGGCTCGTGAACGGACTGCTGGTCAGCCTGCTGATGCTCGTGCTCTACACGCCGATGGTGCGTCCGATGATCGGCGGGTTCGTGCGCGCCGATACGGTAAGCACAACGCCAATCGATGCCGTCGTCGTGCTGTCGGGTGGTCTCACCGACGACGGGCGCATTACCGGTCAGGCGCTCGACCGATTGCTGTCGGCCCTGACGCTGGCCAAGCAGCGCGCGGTCTCCGTACTGGCCTTGTCGGTCGTGGCGCAGGAGCGTCGCGTCGGCGCGGCGACAAGTGAATCCGATCAACGCGCGCTGGTGACGCTGGCGGCACCCGAGCTCACACTTCGCTTCGTGCACGACGTGCGCAGTACGCGGGATGAGGCCCTGGCGTTCGCTGCCTTGGCCCGCACGAATGGATGGCGGCGGGTGGCGCTGGTCACGTCACCGATGCACACACGACGGGCCTGCGCGGTTGTGGAGGTGGCCGGACTCGCGGTGGAATGTCGTCCGGCGGCGTCTCGCGACTACTCGCTGATTCGACTTGACCGAGGGGAGAACCGTCGCCTGGCCTTTCAGGATGTCGTGTACGAGGTGGCGGCGAAAATACTGTATCGCGCACGCGGGTGGATGTAGCGAACGCGTCAATTTCAGCCTGTCCGACGGTGTCACTCACGACGTCCCGTCGTCGCCTTCCCGTCAGGTCGGTGAGCACTTCCCCACCGCGGAGCGCCAGTTCCGATACCAACAGCTCCAACTGCATCCACGCGGCACGTGCTTCGCCCGTTGCCGCATTGTTCACGAACCCTGTGCGGGTAAAGCCTGAGCCGGCTTGCGTGGTACCGGCCGCCGAACGACCAAGGGCCGCCAGGTACGATGTGAACGACTCGAGCGCCCGCACAACCACCAGGGTACCTGCTGCCGTGCTGTCAGCACCGTAGTTCGCCACAAGGTGCCACTCGCGATACCGATACGGATCTTCCCACGCCCCGCCCAACCCCGCCCTCACCCACTGCTTTTGTCGACTCTCGGCGGCCACCTGGACGCCGGTGGCATGCATCGCCTGTCGAATGACGTCCGCCACATCGGCCACCGTTGAGGGAAGTCGAATCCATACCGCCTCTATCGGAGGCGCGTCGAGTGGCGCGGACATGGTTGACGTGGCGGGAACCACTGGAATGGCTCGATGGCAAGCCAATTGACACGCCATGAGCAACAACCCCAAGGCTACTGCTGAAGTGTGCGCCGGGACACCAGCAGATTGCAAAATGGTGACGTAGCTCACTTTCATGGGATGCTCGAGCTCCGTAGGTTCATCGAGTTCGTCTCCTCCAACACCAATACCATGCCCGTCATCAATTTTCGCAACCGTGCGTTGTTCACCGCCGCCTTCGTTGCCTTCGGCGCGGTCGCAACAGCGTGCACGGATAAGGCCTCCAAGGCGCTCGCCGACTCGCTGTCGGCCGAACTCGCCAGCGTGAATGCGCAGCGCGACTCAATCCAGACCGCCATGCAGAATGCGTCTGCCGAAAAGGACCGCGCGCTGAACCAGGTGGTTGAAGCTACCAAGTTTGCCGATCAGGTTGACGCGGAGCTACGTCAGGTCCGCGGCTTGACATCGAAGGTGACGGTCAACAAGAGCGATGAGTCTGGCAAGACCGAAGCAACTGATGCCAAGAAAGACATTCTGGCTCGACTCGCCCAGATGCGTCAGCGTTTGGCGGCCCGTCAGTCGCAGATTCGAGCGTTGATGGACTCGATGAAGACGATGCGCGCCGACTCTGATGCGACCGCAACGCTGATGGCCGACCTGAACACGCGGCTGGCCAATCGCGACAAGGAAATCGTCGCGTTCCAGGAAGAGGTGAAGCTGCTGCGCACACAGAACGCGCAGTTGGCGGCCGAAAAGGCGGTGCTCACCGATACGGTGAAGGCCATGGACGTGCGCGAGAACAAAGTCTACTACGTGGTCGGGACGCGTCGCCAATTGCTGGCCGATGGCATCGTCAAGGAAGAAGGCGGTTCGCGCGGTTTGCTGATTGTGAAGCTCGGCAAAACGCTGGTGCCGGCCCGCGCGCTGGATGACGCGCAGTTCACGCGTGGTGATCGCCGTGAAGTACTCACGATTCCGTTGCCGCGCGCCGATCGTCCGTACCGCATCGTGTCGCGACACGACGTTGGCCTGATCGACGTGGCCAAAAAAGAGAAGGACGGGTCATTCCGCGGCGAGTCCATCCGCATTACCGATCCGGCCAGATTCTGGGCCACCACCCGCTATCTGATCATCGCCGAGAAGTAAGTGGACCTGCGCGGGTCAACGTTCAGGCAACGTGGCCAGAAACTCGCGCAGGTGGTTGCCCCACACTGACGGCAGTGAGTGGGTACCGTGACCACGGGTTTGATCGGATATCGGCAGGAGAATGAACCGCGTTTTTGGCATCTTTGCCGCGTACATCTCCGCCAGCTTGAGCTCTGGCGGATTCACCTGGTCGTCGGCCGAGTTGATGTACAGCGCCGGCGCGGTGATACGATCGAGTTTCG
>JANMRE010000465.1:0-1546 GCA_031370885.1 Gemmatimonadaceae bacterium | reverse complement strand
CCGTTCTGCCCAATCTGATTGGCAATCGCCTGGGAACAAAGACGCCTCTCATTTCCTGCTGAACCTCGTACCGCTGGTCCTTTATCGCTTCCGGAGGAATTGAGTTCAATGAGGTAGTCGAAGATGGAACGATAGACGCTCCGCGCGTCGAAGATGCGAACGCAGGTGTCCGCTTTGAACTCTTTGTACAATCTCTGGTCGAAGCTGAGCGACGTGCAATATAGCCACCGATTCGGAGTTCGCTGAGAGGCCGTAAACATACACCGGTCAAAAACCGTGCCATCGGGCACGCCACCAACGGCTGCCTTCATCAGAGGCGACATTGTCGATCCGGTACCCGCAATAAATAGCGTTGGCGCATCGTAGACGTACTTAACACCCTCTTCGCTGTCCCCAATCGACGATCCGTGCAATTCCTCATCTTGGAAGTCATGCAACGTGCCCAGGCGCACAGTCCCCCCTTCTACCAAGCGTTCTGCATGCTCGCGCGCGAGATACTTGTAAACGTCCGGCATTGGCAGAAGAGCTTGCCGACGGATGAGATTGCTCACTGGGATGACATGCTGGTCAATGTTCGATGTCCGCAGGCCGCCGCCTAACGTTTTACGTTCTGCTGCAAACGCTATCAACGAATGCGCGCGCGAAGCGCGCGCCATCCGAATGCAACCGCGTTTGGCAGCAGCAACGTGTGGTTAGACCGCGCGCGATAGCTACTGTTTCGCGGCCGGCAGCACGCGCAGAGCCGCGATAAGCCAACTACCCGCTTGTCGAACGGCAATCCACGTTCCTCGATCCTCCCTGACGGGCCCTTCATTGAACACCGCCTTCGTATTGATGACGGCGACATCGGGTCCGACAAAACGAATGTTCGTGACCGTGAGGCTAATCCGTCGCGTTGCCGACCCGGTACCCCAATCGCGCTGGGTAGCCGCCTGAATGGCCGCACGCCCCGACACCGGTGGCCCGTCGATGACGATAAGATCGGCGTCGGGTGCATACAGCGCGGCGAGCCCGGTCATATCACGCTTGTTGATCGCCACCTCGAACGCCGTCACGCGCGCGCGAAGTGCGGTCTCGTCTGCCGGGCGAGCCTGAGCGGAGATTGGTCCGGCACAGATAGTCAAAGCGGCTGCGGCGAGAATCATGCGCATGAGGTCCTCCTCGTGGCAAAGTGGATCGAGCAAAGCTACAGTTCGTCGGTCTAACGCCAAGCATCAGCTGCAGCCGCTTCCAACCAAGCGCGCGCAGCGCGCCAACAATAGCGCGGCTGTCAGCTGCATGCAATGTTAGGCGGCTGCGCAATCACACGATCAAAATGTCAGCTGCAGATAACGCTTGAGGATCAGCGAAGCGCGCTGCTTGAACTACTGTTTCGTACCTGCCACGAAGCGCAGTGAGTTCGCGTTAACAAACCAGAGGTTTTGCGTCGCGAAGCCGACGCCAAACCTCCGTTGAACTGAACTGCGGCGGTCTCGCTATGGAGTTTGCAGCGCGCGCGAACTCGCCGCCATGGGGCGTGGCGGACGGATCCGGTGTCGGCGGCACG
>JANMRE010000486.1:0-3803 GCA_031370885.1 Gemmatimonadaceae bacterium | reverse complement strand
TCGCCAACCTGGCGCGAAATCTCGCGTGGTGCTGGAACCGTGACGCGCGTTCGCTGTTTCGCGAAGTGGACGAAGCCCTCTGGAACCGGCTGCGCCACAATCCGATCGTCTTGCTGCAGGAGGTTGCGCCCGAGCGTCTGGCGGCACTCGCTACCGATGCGGGATTCTGCGCTCGTCACGATCGACTGGTGTCGTGGCTCAAGGCGGAGCAGTCGGACGAGCACACCTGGTATGCGCGGACATTTCCCGAGTTGCGCGGAAAGCCCGTCGCCTACTTCTGCGCGGAGTTCGGCGTGCACAATTCCGTGCCGATCTACTCAGGCGGTCTCGGGGTCCTCGCCGGTGACCATCTTAAGACTGCGTCCGACCTCGGCGTGCCCGTGGTCGCGGTGGGCATCTTGTATCGCCACGGCTATTTCGATCAACGGATCCGGACCGACGGATGGCAGGAGGACTCTGCCGATTCCATTTCGTTCGATCGGGTTCCCTTGGTGCCGCTTCCGGGCCAGGATGGCGCGCGACATCTCGTGACCGTCAACACGTTTGGTCGCGATGTCCATATTCGGGCGTGGCGCATGCAGGTTGGACGGGTACCGGTGTATCTGCTGGATTCGGATCTGGAAGACAATCACCCCGACGATCGGCCGTTGCTGTCGCGATTGTATTCGGGCGGGCCGGCAATGCGGTTGCGACAGGAGTGGTTGCTGGGCGTGGGCGGCGTTCGCGTGTTGCGCGCGCTCGGTGTGGAACCCGAGGCCTGGCACGCCAACGAAGGGCACGCCGCTTTCATGATGGTGGAGCGCGTGCGCGAACTCTGCGACACCGGACTGACGTATGCGGAGGCGGTCACGCAGGTGCGGTCGTGCAGCGTGTTCACAACGCACACGCCCGTGCCGGCGGGACACGATCAGTTCGCGGTAAGCGATGTGCTGGCCTGTGCCGGCGGCGCCAGCAACGGCATGTGGAAGCAAATGGGAATCGAGGCCGACGCGTTTGTGCGTATTGGATATCACCCCGAGGTGGGCACGGGCGTATTTCACATGACGGCCGCCTCGATTCGCCTCGCGCGGCGGGTGAACGCCGTGGCCCGCCGTCACGGCGTTGTTTCGCGCGAACTGTGCAAGCCGCTGTGGCCGGGTCGAACCGCCGACAGCATTCCCGTGGGCCACGTCACCAACGGCGTGCACCTCGCCACGTGGATGGCCAATCCCATCATGCAACTGCTTGACCGTCAACTGGGACCGCAATGGGGACACGCCAACGATCCGACGATCTGGGAACAGGTGTTGCAGCTCGACGACGATCAACTGTGGGGCACGCATCTGCGCTTGAAGCATGTGCTCATGCGGCTGGTGCGTGATGAAGCGCGACGCTCGTTTGCGCAACGCACGATGGAAACCGTGCAGCTCGTTGGCGCGGGAACGTTGCTCGATCCCCATGCGCTCACTATTGGCTTCGCGCGTCGGTTCGCAACCTACAAGCGCGCCGATCTCATTTTTCGCGACGTCGAGCGACTGCGCAGACTGGTAACGCACACCTCGCGCCCGGTGCAGATCGTCTTCGCCGGCAAGGCGCACCCCGCCGACAATCCGGGCAAGCAGATTCTGCAGAATGTCTACCAGTTCACACGCGATCCGCAATTCGAGGGGCGCATCGCATTCGTGGAAGACTACGGAATGCATCTCGCGCATTTGCTGGTTCAGGGTGTTGATGTGTGGATGAATCTGCCCCGCGTGCCGATGGAAGCGTCCGGCACCAGCGGCATGAAAGCGGGGCTCAACGGCGTTCCGCACTTGTCCACCATCGACGGCTGGTGGGAAGAGGGCTATGAAGGGAACAATGGGTGGGCCATTCCGGCGGCGGTCGACAGCGACGACGCCGACGGAACGGTGGAGCGCCTGTATACGCTGTTGGAGCAGGAAGTGGTACCGCGGTTTTACGAGCGCGATGCCAGTGATCTGCCGCGACGCTGGATCCTCACCATGAAACACGCTATGCGAGTGGCGGGTCAGCAGTTCACCGCCCGTCGGATGGTGGAGCAATACGCCCGAAGCTATTACGCTCCAAGCATCCTGGGAGACGCCCTTCCCGACGATCCGCCAACTGCTTGAGCGTGCTTCTCACCACGACCGCGCGACTGTGATGACTTCCCTGGCTATGCCCACGCCGGGCTTCGGCTCAACCGTGGTGGCACCGAACATCGGCGACGCGCCCACCATTGTGCATCTGACGGCCGAGTACAGTCCGTTTGCCCGCAGCGGCGGATTGGCGGAAGCCGTCATGGGGTTGGCGAACCATCAGGTGCAATCGGGCGCCACGGTGGTGGTGTTCGTGCCGTTATACCGCACGGTGCGAGATCACGCGCCCGACCTTGCACCGCTTGGTCGACCGATCCGCGTCGACTTGGGCTTTCAAAGCGAGGAGGTGCGTTTCTTTCGCGAAGTCCAGTCGGCGCCAGGTCCCAAAGTGGTCTTTGTCGACTTGCCCGAGTACTTCAACCGATTGGGTCTTTACGGTGAGGGCGGACGCGACTACACCGACAACGCGCGTCGCTTCGCGCTGTTCTCACGCGCCGTTCTCGACGCCATTCCCCGACTGATCGCCGGTCCCATCCTGGTGCATGCGCACGACTGGCACACGTCGCTCGCGCTCATGTACATGCGGTCGTACGCGGGACTGCGTGAACGGTACCGGAGCACGCCCACGGTGCTGTCGGTACACAACGCGGGCTACCAAGGACACTTCCCGGCGTCGCAACTGCAGGAGTGCGGCATTCCGCCGGAGCTCTTCACGTTCCGACACGTGGAGTGGTACGGCAAGATCAACTTCCTCAAGGCCGGCCTGACGTTCGCCGACATGGTCGTAACCGTCAGCTCGAATCACGCCACCGAGTTGCGCACCCCCGGCGGCGGGTTCGGACTGCAGGAAGTGTTTCAGTGGCTTGGTGACCGATTCACCGGCATCACCAACGGGATCGACCAGTCGACGTGGGATCCTCGATACGACGATCAGATCACGGCCAATTACGCCGCAAAGGATCCGATTGCCAGCAAGGCCAGATGCAAGGCCGCACTGCAGCGGTCATTTGGCTTGCCTCAGCGTCGTCGCACACCGCTGTTCGGCATGACCGGACGCATGGTGATGCAGAAGGGCCTGGATCTCATCCTCAGTTCGCATTTCGTCAGAAACCTCGACGCCCAGTTCGTTTTTCTGGGAGCAGGAGAAGCCCGCTATGAGCGCGCGCTTCTGCAACTCGCGTCACGGCGGCCGCGTCATATCGGCGTGCAGCTCGATTTTACGGATCGATTGGAACACCGGTTGATGGCCGGTGCCGACATGTTCCTGATGCCGTCGCAGTATGAGCCCTGCGGTCTCACGCAGATGCGTGCGCAGCGATACGGCGCGCTGCCCATTGGTCGCCGTGTGGGCGGCTTTGCCGATACGGTCGAAGACGATGTGACGGGCTTTCTCTTCGACGAATACACGGCCGGCGCCATGGACTGGGCCATGTCGCGTGCGCTCGTGCGATTTTCGGATCCGATCCAGTGGGAGTCGCGCATGCGAACGGCCATGCATCGAGATTTCGGCTGGGAGCGCGCCGCCGAGCGGTACGCGCAACTGTACCTTCGGGCGCGCGCCATTGCCGGCGAGCGCGTTTGACTCCGATGCCGCGGTGCGACGCGTGGTGGCCGTCGCCCCACACGCACGTTTTCTGATGCATCACGTTGTCGTTCACGCCCACTGCTACCAGCCCCCTCGCGAGGATCCCTGGCTGGAGTCGGTAGCGTCCGAGGCATCGGCCG
>JANMRE010000464.1:0-2078 GCA_031370885.1 Gemmatimonadaceae bacterium | reverse complement strand
CACTCCGATACGAGTGCTGCGTTTTCGGCGCGAACCCGCGCAGCCGCATGTCCTCGCCCATCCGGTCCGTGAGCGTCTGCATCTGAACCTCCGTCGGTGTGAGAAGCGTGACCTGCTTCCGCGATGTTACCGACGTCGGCCTCCACACAAAAGGACGACCCTCCCGAGGAGACCCGTCCCGAACCACACTACCGCGCAGCGGTTTAGTTCAACGGACGTTAGGTTGGAAGGTGCGCGCCGCCCAGCCATTGAATCCGGGCGCCATCTTTTCGAGTCGTTCGAGCAGATCAGCGGGGGACGGAGGCCGCGTGACTTCCACTCCGAACTCCTGGCGAAGAGTACGAACAAAGCCGAGGCCTTGCGCCTCGAAGACTTCGCGCACTCGTGGTTGGAAGGCGGTCTGGTACCACACATAGTTATCGACACTGACGATTGCACTCTCGAAATCCGTTAGGGTTCTATGCGGTGGCGTGAACCCCGAGAGCATTGCGTCGCACATCGCTTCCCACAGCGCAGCGTCATCGGGACGCACGCTGCGCATGAAGGCATACGCGAGATAGCTCGCCAGCCACTCATTAAACCAACGATTCGGTGCATGGATCGGCAGACTACGCGCGACCACGTGCCCGACCTCGTGCAGCATGATCAGATTCAGCATACGCGCGACGCCGGCCGCCCACGAGGGATACTGCCGCCGGACGGTTTCGATCGCGGCGGCAGGCGCGCCTCGTTCAATCCGCATGAACGCGTCCGCGTCTGGGCCACTGGGGGTGCTGGGCAGGAAGGCGATCCTGGCACGATCGTGGGACGACGGGAGGCCGAATGGCAGCCCCGTGATGAGGTTCCATCGAGCGCTATCGACAAGGGCCAGTGCAAGGTCGATGTCTGCTCCTACTAAGGAGTTCTTGAAGTACCGGAGGCTCGCGGCGAGCAGCGTTCCGAGCTCGCGAGCATCCTTTTCCGACCCGGGGACGTAGAAAACCAGAACACCCGTGGTCGCTGTATCGAGACCCGCCCGTAGCAGGACCTGGGTGAGTGAGTCGCGCTGGTTGGCAAGCGGCTGGGAGGACTGAGCTGCTACGCGAGCTGGCGCGACCATCCCGAGGGCAACAACAAGTGCACGCGCAATCATCGTGGCTCCGTTACCAGGTTGGGCTTTCAATTGGAGACTTCTCGCTTCCAGCGAGCGTGCACTCAGCCATATACACATCCAACAGTCGCGAGAAGTGGCCGCTGCCGCCAGTCGCTTTGTCAACCGCGGTGTGCCGCCGACAATTATGGGAACCAGGTGGCCCGCCTAACGCCAGCTTCTGCAGCGGGCGATCAAATAAAACGCGAGCGAAGCGAGCTTCCTCAATCGCCCGTCTGCAGCAAGCATCGTTATGCGGTGCGGCGACGACGTGGCGGTTTGGGCGTACGCCCTGCCATCACGCTTGCAAGTGATCGAAGGGCTTCGTTGACCGATGCCGCATTCGGAAACACGGCCGCAACATCAGGTTCGAGTACGACGATATTCGAGCCCGCAGCGTAGCGCACCGCATATGGATTGCGCACGGCTTTGCTCCAGTCGTACTCCGGCTGGATTTCGTCCGCCGCGGGAGCACGGCGGCTTGGACTAGCGGAAGTCTTTTTCATACTTTCTTCGCTCACGCGGTGTAGCGCAGCGGGCACTGATGATGCGAACCAGTTCATCGCCACGGTCGGTGAAGAGAATCGCGAGCAATCGATCTTCCGACGATCGCCCCAAGAGCAACAGGCGATCCTCGGCGAGTGAGTGCTCGGCGTCCGGCTGGAACCAAGCTAACGGATCACCAAAGACGGTGGCCGCTTCCTTGAAAGCGACCCCGTGCTTCTTCTCGTTGGCGGCCGCTTTGCGCGGATCCCATTCGAACAACAGTCCCATCTCTGGAATTTATGACGAGAATTTAGAAACCGCATAACAAACCAGAGGTTTTGCGTCGCGAAGCCGACGCCAAACCTCCGTTGAACTGAACTGCGGCGGTCTCGCTATGGAGTTTGCAGCGCGCGCGAACTCGCCGCCATGGGGCGTGGCGGACGGATCCGGTGTCGGCGGCACG
>JANMRE010000478.1:0-6070 GCA_031370885.1 Gemmatimonadaceae bacterium | reverse complement strand
CAAGAAGGAAATCGCCGAGGCGCCCGACCCGCAGGCCGCGATGGACGCGCGCGTGGCGGAGTACACCGAACGGTTTGCCAATCCGTACGCGGCCGCAGCCCGAGGGTACGTCGATGACGTCATTGATCCGCGCGACACGCGGCCGCGCCTGATCGATGCACTGGATGCCCTGCAAGGCAAGCGCGACCGCAATCCTCCCAGGAAACACGGAAATCTTCCGCTGTGAGCGGGCACGTCAGCACCCCACCGTTCGGCAAGTTGCTGGTCGCCAATCGGGGAGAGATCGCGCTGCGTGTGATCCGCGCTTGTCAGGAACTGCAGATACGCACCGTGGCCGTGTACTCCGACGCCGACGCCCGGGCACCGCACGTGCGCGAAGCCGATGAAGCGGTGTGCATCGGCCCGCCGCCATCGACGCAGAGCTATCTCCTCGGCGATCGGATCATCGACGCGGCGAAACGCACGGGCGCCGACGCCATCCATCCCGGCTACGGGTTCCTGTCCGAACGCGCGTGGTTCGCGCGGGCGGTACGTGACGCGGGTCTGGTGTTCGTGGGTCCACCGGCCGAGGCGATCGACGCGCTGGGATCGAAGACGTCGGCGCGTCAACTCGTGAGCAGTGCGGGTGTACCGGTGGTGCCCGGCACGACTGAAGCGTTGCGCGACGCCGACGAGGCGGTGGCGGTCGCGGACACGTTCGGATTTCCCGTGATCCTCAAGGCGTCGGCCGGCGGGGGCGGGAAGGGTATGCGCATCGTGCGCGCGCGCGAAGACATGGCGGAGGCACTCGCGTCGGCGAAACGGGAATCGCAAAAAGCATTCGGTGACGACGCCGTGTACATCGAGAAGTACATCGACGGACCGCGACATGTGGAGATCCAGATTCTCGCCGACATGCACGGCCACGTGATCCACCTGGGCGAGCGTGAATGCTCGGTGCAGCGTCGCCATCAGAAAATGATTGAGGAGGCGCCCAGTGTGGCTGTGTCACCCGAATTGCGCGCGCGCATGGGGGCGACCGCAGTGGCCGCCGCCCGTGCGGCGGGGTACGTGAACGCCGGAACGTGCGAGTCCCTGCTGGATAAATCGGGAGAGTTCTATTTTCTCGAGATGAACACGCGCATTCAGGTGGAACATCCCGTAACCGAACTCGTGATGGGCATTGACCTGGTGCAATGGCAGATTCGCATCGCAGCTGGCTCGCCGCTCCCGTTTGCGCAGAAGGATTTCACGCCGCGTGGCTGGGCCATCGAGTGTCGCATCACGAGCGAGGATCCGGCAAACGGGTTCTTGCCGTCGATCGGACGGGTGGAGCATCTGCACCTGCCCAGTGGTCCGGGCGTTCGGTGGGACGGCGGAATAGAGGCTGGCAGCGACGTTGGACTGTTCTATGATCCCATGCTGGCCAAGCTGATCGTCCATGCACCAACCCGTCAGCTGGCCATCGCCCGCATGCGTCGCGCGTTGCTCGAGTTGACGATTGATGGCATTGAAACGTCGCGCGCCTTTCACCTGCGGGTGATGGATCATCCGGCGTTTCAGAGCGGCGACATCTCGATCCAGTGGCTTGAACAGACGCTGGACGAACTCACCGGTCCGTCCAGGGACCGCGCCACGCTGCGGTTGGCGGCGTTGGCGTCGGCACTGATCACACACGACGAACGCATCAGCGGGCGTCAACCAGTGGTCAGCGCTCCGGACGCCGATGCCTCTCTGTCCGAACACCGGGATACGCCAGAGCGTTTTGCACGCGACCGTTCGCGGTGGGCTGCGCAGGCCCGCCGTGAAACGTTGCGTTCGTCGTGAGGATTCGCTCGTGAGACGACCGTACGCGCGAGCGCAGACACGCGCGAACCGGCGTCCTTCGGGGGGCGACGTGCCCACGGAGTCAGTCGCCAACGTGCGCATCGATACCATCGCAGCGGGCGGGGATGGTGTGGGGCGCATCGACGGCATGGTGTGTTTTGTCCCGCGTTCGGCCCCCGGCGATGTGGCGCAGGTGGCGTACGTTCCGCACGCCCGCTACTCGCGCGGTCGCCTGCTCCAGGTACTGGAACCGTCGAGCGAACGCGCGGCACCGCTGTGCCATCACTATGACGCCGATCACTGCGGCGGTTGTCAGCTGCAGCACCTTTCGGCTCACGGGCAACGCACCGCACGGCAACGCATCGTGCGTGACGCGCTGCAACGGGTTGGCCATCGCGAGGTATCACTTCCCGAACTTGTTTCCGGCGAATCATGGGGCTATCGCGAGCGCCTCACCCTGACGCTGCGGGCCCGCGGAGCGGGATGGATCGGTGGACTGCACGCATTCAACGACGCCGGGCGCGTCTTTGCGCTGGACGAATGCCCTATCGCGCATCCTCGACTCGTTGAATGCTGGAGCGCAGTGCGTCGACGGTTGATTGGCCTCCCCGTTCTGCAGGCGGCGTCGACGTTACGCCTCTCGCTGCGCCTGACAGGTGGCGACGGTGAGCGGGTAGCAATCGTCGTGTTGGGCGGAGTGCAGTGGACCGACGGTCACGACTGGGCGGCACGCGTGTGTGCCGAGATCAAAACCGTTTCTGCGGTGTGGTGGGAACCTGAGCGCGGTGAGACAATGCTGCTGTCCGGTACCGAGGAACCCGACGTTCTGGCATTTGCGCAGGTGAACCCGCTGGTTGCCAATGCGTTGCGAGCGCATGTGCTGGCGTCGGTTCGGGCACTGGCCCCTGCCTCCGCAATCGATGCCTACAGCGGCCGTGGTGACCTGGCGGAGACATTGGCACACGAGGGCGTGCGTGTAACGGCCATCGAGTCGGACCGTGTCGCCGTGGCGCGTGCGACCACGCGACTGATGCCATTTCCCACGTCGCGCGTGATCAACGCCCTGGTGGAGGATGCCCTCGACACCGTGTTACCGGCGGATATCGTGGTGTTGAATCCGCCGCGTCGCGGTGTCGACATTCGCGTCGCCGCCTCACTGGCCGACGCCGACGGGCGCGGTGTGCGCGGCATAGTGTACGTGAGTTGTGATCCCGCCACGCTCGCGCGCGATCTCTCGCGGCTCCCGCGATGGCGCATCGCGTCGCTCCGGTGCTTCGACATGTTTCCGCAAACGGCGCACGTCGAAACCGTGTGCGTGCTCATCCCGGAGGAGTCCTGAAATACATCGTCGACGTAAATGGGGAGCGGATCACGGTGGAACTGGAGGGGACTCAGGCAACCGTCGATGGCGAGCGACTGGACGTCGCGTTAACGCGCGTGGAAGGCACACCACTGCGTCTGGTGCGCGTAGGCGAGCAGGTGCACCGAGTGGTGGCGCGTCGCGGTGCGACGCGCGGCGCGTGGGTGCTTGACGTGGACGGGGTACGCGTGAACACCGAGGCGCTCGACGAGCGCATGCGGACCATTCGCGACCTGACCGCCGCATCCGGGGTTGCGTCTGGTCCCGCACCGCTAGTGGCCCCAATGCCTGGACTCGTGGTCCGGGTTCACGTCGCGGTTGGCGACCTCGTCGCGACCGGTCAGGGCCTGGTGGTGGTCGAAGCCATGAAAATGGAAAACGAACTCCGGGCAACCGCTCCGGGGATGGTCCTTGCGGTGCGAGCCATCCCCGGCTCGGTGGTGGAGAAAGGTGCTGTGCTCCTTGAGCTGGGGTCGTTGCCGGCGCCGAACCCGGTTCAGGCCGCCTTGGGTGGCTGATTTCTGCGCATACCATTCACCCCTTTGATCACCATGAACAGGACCATGGCAATGATCAGGAACGTGATGATCTGATTGACGAATTGGCCGTAGGCAAGAACGGGGGCTCCGGCTTTTTTCGCTTCTTCCAGTGTGTTGAAGGTGCCGTCTCCCTTGAGGACGACGAATCGATTGGCGAAGTCCACGCCTCCGGTAAGCAAGCCGACGACCGGCATGATGACATCGTTCACCATGGAGTCGACGATCTTTTGAAAGGCACCACCGATAACCACACCAATAGCGAGATCCATAACGCTGCCCTTCATCGCAAACTCTTTGAATTCAGCGGCCATACCCATAACGAGACTCCTGTGAGAGAAATTGGCGCGAGACCGCCGCCGGCGCCGTGCGCGATGTGAACGACGGACGCGCAATGATGGGTCCGAATGCAATAGAGGGCAATGGGACAAGACGCGTAAAACCGCATTGACAGCCAAAGGAAAGTGCAGTAACTTGCGGGTCTGTCTCGACTTCCGTGACTTTCTTCCGGCTCGCCAACGGGTACCCTCTGCAGGGTGTTCGCCACGTGCGATCCTCGTTTTCGATCCCGTACGACGCGCCGCACGGCGCCTCTTGAGTACTTGCACGCATGAAGACTTACAGTGCGACCCCGAAGGATATCGACCGTCGGTGGTATATCGTCAACGCCGAAGGAATGGTGCTGGGTCGGCTCGCGTCGGAAATCGCCAAGATCATCCGCGGCAAGCACAAGCCCATGTACACCCCGCACATGGACACGGGCGACTTTGTCATCGTGATCAATGCGTCCAAGGTTACTGTCACCGGCCGCAAGGCTGAACAGAAAACCTATTTCACCCACACGGGCTACATGGGTCACGAAAAACACACCCCGTACGCGTCAGTGATGGCCAGCCATCCCGAGCGCATCATCGAGAAGGCCGTCTACGGCATGCTGCCGAAAACCGCGCTCGGCCGACAGGTGTTGCGCCGCAAGCTGCGCGTGTACGCGGGCGCGGATCATCCGCATGTGGCGCAAACCCCGACGTCGCTCGCCTTCTCCAACGCTGAGGCCAAGTGATGTCGGAGCAGATTCAATCCCTGGGTCGTCGCAAGCGCGCGGTCTGCCGCTTGTATCTCACTCCGGGGTCGGGGAAGTGGGACGTGAACGGGCGAACCTTGGGTGATTATTTCCCCCGGCCGACACTCGTGTCGGCCATTCAGCAGCCGTTCACTCTCACCGACACGTTGGGTCGCTTTGATGTCAAGGCGGTGCTTGATGGTGGTGGTGTGTCCGGACAGGCCGGCGCGGTACGTCTGGCGATTGCCCGGGCGTTGGTCAAGCTCGACGAAACGAATCGGAAGAAGTTGCGTGAGTTTGGATTGTTGACACGCGATGCACGTGAAGTCGAGCGCAAGAAGCCGGGTCGTGCCGGCGCCCGCAAGCGGTTCCAGTTCTCCAAGCGCTAGACGTCGCGGCGCGAGCCGCGATGCAGCGTATCTCTCACGCTGTCTGAGCCGGTGGCGGGTGCCATCACCGTGCAAGGGGTGGTCGCCATCGGCAACGACGACAGCGGACGAATTTTCAACCTTCAGTCGTATCCCTCATGACGATTCCGTCCCTCGAGCAGTTGCTCGCCGCGGGCGTTCACTTCGGGCACCAGACCCGTCGGTGGAACCCCAAGATGCGCCGGTTCATTTTCGCCGAACGCAACGGTATTCACATCATCGACCTGCAGAAAACACTGCGTCAGGTCGAAGTCGCGCAGAAACTCGTGCGCGAGGTCGTGTTGCGCGGCGAAACCGTGTTGTTTGTCTGCACCAAACGGCAGTTGGCAGCGATCGTTCGCGCCGAGGCCGAACGCTGCGGGGCGATGTTTGTGACGGAGCGCTGGCTGGGTGGCATGCTGACGAATTTCGGCACGGTCAAAAAGCAGATCCGGAAACTCAAAGATCTTGAAGCGGGCAGCGAAGAGGGCGGCGGCTTCAACAACTACACGAAAAAAGAACAGCTGATGATGACCCGTCAGCGCGACAAGTTGGGGAAGTACCTGTCGGGCATCAAAACCATGAATCGGCTCCCGGGATTGCTGTTTGTCATCGATTCCAAGAAGGAACGCATCGCCGTGTCCGAGGCCAACAAACTCGGCGTGCCGATCGTCGCCATTGTCGACACCAACGCCGACCCGGACCTCATTACCGTTCCGATCGCAGGCAACGACGATGCTATCCGCTCGGTGGAGTTGATTGCGAAGGTTATCGCGGACACGATTGATGAAGCGCGTCGCGAGGCGCCCGTGCGCCCCTCCGAAGACCAGCAGGAGAGCTATACGTTCAGCAGTGATCGTGGCACGGAACCCGCCGGTCGTGGTGACCGCGGTGATCGTGG
>JANMRE010000438.1:0-2128 GCA_031370885.1 Gemmatimonadaceae bacterium | reverse complement strand
GATCGTCGATTTTGGCATTGCCAAGGCTATCGGACCGGACGACCAGGGAACCTTGACCGCACCGGGATTCGTGACCGGTACCCCGGAGTACATGAGTCCCGAGCAGTTCCTGGGCCAAACGATTGATCGACGCAGCGATGTCTTTGCGCTCGGATTGCTCGCCTTCCGGGCCCTCACAAATTCGCAACCGTTCGCCAAGCCAACACCGGAACGCGGATTCAGCGCCGTGCTGGTCGATGCACCGCATCGACTCGACCAGGTCGCACCTGCGCAGCGATGGCCGAAGAATTTGCAAGCCGTATTCGATCGCGTGCTGCAGCGTGATCCCGAGGCGCGCTACCCCACCGCGGCCGCTTTTGCCGACGCACTGCGCGAGGCGTTCGAGTTGCCGGCTGTGCGCATGTTGGGCAGCCGCTCTACTCCCGCCATGGGCGCTTCAGCCGTTGATCGCCACACCCGCGTGTTGAGTGGCGGCCATCCAGGCGTCGCCGCAGCCCAGGCCACCGAACACAGCACGACGCCCCGGTCCGTTCGGCGCTGGATGGCCCCGGCTATTGGCGGCGGCGTGTTGATTGCGGCGGCACTGATCGTCGTTGCGCTCCAGTCTAAGAAGGAGCCTGTCGCTTCCGAGGGTGCGACCAACCAGAAGAGCGCGTTGGACTCGTTGACGGTGCCAGCGTCAGTGGTCAGCACGGCAACAACGCCCATTGACAGCACCGTTCAGCCGGTAGTCAGCGGGCCGGATCGGGCACCGGTGTCAACGTCGACCCCTCCCAAAACACCTGCGGTGACGCCCGCTACAAAGAAAACCGCGTCCGTGACCTCGAACTCCGTTCCACCGAGATCAAATCCTGCGCCCGCAACCCAGATTCAGGCGCCCATAACTCCGATTCCTGCGCCGGTAACACAGCTGCCTGCGCCGAGTACGGCCACAACGCCCGATCGCAGTTCGCGAAACGTGAGCGCCGGTCTCGACGCCGTGCGCGATTCCATGGATGTGCTGATCGGACGCGATGACGCGGGGGGCGCGCGCGGACTCATCGCCCGAGTTGACGGAATGCTGCCGCGTATCTCAACACCCGCTGACAGCGCGCGCGCGCTGCTGTTGAAAGCCAACCTGCTGAAGCTCGCCGGTGATCGCGCTGCGGCATGCCGCACGCTCACGCAGGTGAGCGCGCTGGACTCCCCGGTTGATCAGAAGTACGTGGCACGGTACTCCGCGCAATGGACCTGCTACTAGATCGAGGCGCGGCATCACGGTCACGTTCGACCCCGTCATCTGCGCGCATTCCGCCGTGTGCTGGCGCGACCTACCGGCGGTGTGAGCAGCGCGGATCGCACAGAATGGGGTACTCTGTTGTTAAGTCGCCCCGCTTGCCTTTGCTGATTTCACTTGCACTGGCGAGCTGCGCTCCATCCGCGTCGCGCAGTGTTCCTCCAGTCCTCCTGTTTAGTGGGACCGGAACGTCGGCCAATGAGGTTGCGGCAATTGAGGCAATCCTGAAGGACCGCCATCTCCAGTACTCCACCGCGAATTCTCGGCAGTTGAACGGAATGAACGCGCCACAACTCATGGCCTATCGGCTGATGATTGTTCCCGGCGGGAACTTCATCGACATCGGCGGAAGCCTGGCGCCGAGCACAACCGCGAACATTCACCGTGCCGTACAGGGTGGTTTGAACTACCTGGGAATTTGCGCGGGAGCATTCCTTGCCGGACATGCCTCCTACAACAGCGTGAATCTGACGTCGGGCGTACGGTTCGGCTTCTACGCGGCGGAGCGCCGTGGGATCCGCAAAGCTGCTGTCTTTATTTCCGGCGTCAATACACTGCCGATCGAGCACTACTGGGAGGATGGACCGGAATTGACGGGCTGGGGTGCGGTCGTCGGCAAGTATCCAGACGGAACGCCCGCTATTGTCGAAGGGCCCTCGGGTAAGGGATGGGTGATTCTCACCGGCGTTCATCCTGAGGCACCGGACAGTTGGCGACGCGGGATGACGTTTGCCATGCCGGCGAGCGTCGCCAATGCCTACGCCGGAACGCTCATCGAGGCGGCCCTCAACCGTACGTCGCTCGCGCACTATTGATAGACAGCTCGGTGCGGCGCTTGCCTGAAGGAAATAG
>JANMRE010000421.1:0-4964 GCA_031370885.1 Gemmatimonadaceae bacterium | reverse complement strand
CGCGAGTGCGCCAATGATCCAGGCATCGATCACTTGCGCGGCGAAGCGTCGCACCAACGGCGCCGGCACCGCTTCCCGCGGCAGACACGTTTCCAGCGCCGCACGCAGCGCGCCATAATCGGCAAATCGTTCGTCGCGCTTGCGCTCGAGACACTGCATCACCGCAGCGTTGAGCGCCTCCGACACATCAGCGCGCTGCTGCACCAGCGGGGTTGGCGTGCCACTCATGACCACCGCGATGAGCCGCACGGCGTTGTCGGCGTTGAACGGCAACTTGCCCGACAGCAGGTAATACAGTGTGGCGCCAACGGCATACATATCCGACCGCAGGTCCAGTGTTTCCCCCATCAACTGCTCGGGCGACGAAAACACCGGAGTGCCGAGAAACAACCCCGTCTGCGTGAGCCGCGCGTGGTCGACCTGATCGACTGGTCGCGATAGTCCAAAGTCGCCCACCTTCACTTCACCGCCGGGTCCCACGAAACAATTCGCCGGCTTGATGTCACGGTGCAAGATGCCGTGCCGTTGCGCAGCCTCGAGGCCGTCGATGATCTGCAACGTGTCGCGTATCGCCTCGTCGATCGGGAGCGGACCCCGGCGCGCCACCTTCTCTTCGAGCGTGCCCCCATCCACAAGTTCCATGGTGATGGTGGGGAGTCCGTCAATCTCTTCCGTGCGGTACACGTACACCGTGTTCGGATGATTGATCGACGCTGCCGTGCGGCCTTCGCGGAAAAAGCGTTCGCGATCTTCCTCGCTGCCGAGTCCCGACGTGAGCACTTTCACCGCCACCTGTCGCCCATCGTCCAACTGTTCGGCGGCATACACCGCCCCCATGCCGCCCCGTCCCAGCAGGCGCTCGATGCGGTAACCGCCGAAGACGGTGCCGGGAGTAAGGTCTGCCATCCGTTATATTCAGTTGTCGTTACGGCCGTGGGCGGTTCTCACGGTTCCACGCCAAACGTGTACACCGTGCGTGAGCGATACTCAGCACCCGGCCGCAGGATCGTAGACGGGAATGTCGACTGATTGGGCGAATCCGGAAAGTGCTGCGACTCGAGGCAAAACCCGTTGCGTTTCAGATACACGTGGCCTCCCTTGCCGATGTTCCTGCCGTCGAGAAAATTGCCGGTGTAAAACTGAAGCCCCGGTTCGGTGGTCGCAACGTCGAGCGTGCGCCCGCTGGTGGGTTCCACCACGCGGGCCGCGTGCGCGAGACCGGCGCCCGTGCGATTGATGACGAAGTTGTGGTCGTACCCACCGGCAATTTTGAGCTGTGCATCAGACTCGTTGATGTGGGCACCAATCGCTACCGGCGCACGCAGGTCGAATGGGGTGCCCTTCACCGGCTGCAACCGGCCCGTGGGAATCAGCGTCGAATCCACCGGCGTGAAGGTGTCGGCATTAATGGCAACGACATGATGCAGCACGTCGCCCGCCCCGTCTCCGGCGAGGTTGAAGTAACTGTGCTGCGTGAGATTGACCAGCGTGGCCTTGTCGCTGGTTGCCAGATAGTCAATTGCGAACTCGTTGCTGTTGGTGAGTGTGTATGTCACCTGCACCGTCAGCGTGCCCGGGTAGCCCTCCTCTCCGTCGTGGCTGGTGTAGCGCAGCACCACACCAACACCCGTCGAATCCCGTGTCGTTTCGGCGCGCCACATCACCTTGTCGAATCCCTTCAGTCCGCCGTGCAGCGCGTTCGCGCCATTGTTGACGGCCAGCGAATACCTCGCGCTGTCAAGCATGAAGGTGCCCTTGGCGATTCGATTGGCATAGCGACCCACCAGCGCACCGAAATACGGCGTTGCCTTGACGTAGCTGTCGAGGTTGTCGTAGCCGAGTACGATGTCGCCCATTGCGCCGCTGCGATCGGGTGTACGCAACGAGGTCACAATCCCACCGTAGTTCATGACCCGCATCTCGACGCCGCTCGCATTGGTGAGCGTGAACACATGCACCGAGTCGCCAGATGGCAATACGCCGAAGGGTGCGCGCACGACGGTGGCGGTGGACTTATCGGGGGGCGTTGTTGCCTCTCGGGACACGCAGGCGAAGGGACTGAGGAGAAACAGTGCGGCGCGCACAACGCGCGAAGCGGAGCAGCGGTCAAGGGGCTTCATCGAGGTGCCCTCGTGAAGGTGATCGTGGCCGTCGTGTAGCCGTCGGCGTTGGCACCTACCGACGGGAAGGGTACGACCACATCGCGGGTCGCGCCATCAGGGAACGGCCCATTCACACGAAACGTGGACGACGTGCCGGCGAGTCCTTCCAGCGCCACGACATACCGTGCACCGTCCAGCCGCTGGCTGAGCACGCGCGGTGCCGACGAACGCGCACCGATTGCGGGTGGCATGACCGGCGGCACAATACTCCACCCATCCCGATACGACACGGTCAACGTGTTCGACTCCAACACCGATGCATGAATCGATGCGTGCAGGTCGCCAAGTGTGTTTTGCGTCTCGACTCCGGAGTCTGTAACGTGCGCACCCAACGGCAGTGCCGGCGCAAACGTCACGTCCAGCGGAACGCGTTCCTCACCACCGCGCCGACGAATCGACAGCGTAATCTTTCCTCGGCTGCGCCGCACCGCGAACGAAATGCGCTCCGGCCCCACCGGTACATTGTCCACCGCCACCGAATCCCAGTGTGGCGGCAGATGCGGCGCGATGGTGATGCGGCGTGACGGCGCATCTACCTGAATGCCCAGCATGCCGCGAATGAGTGGGGTGAGTACCATGGAGGTGGCAAAGAACTGCTGAGGCACTGCCGTGTCGAGTGGCTTGTACAGGCGCCCCGAGATCACTTCCGGGTTGCGTCCCAAGGCGTGATCAAACCCGGTGCGGGCGATGGCTTCGAGTGCGAACAGGCCCGCCGACGCGTTGTGATACTGGTATTGCGCCAGCGCCACAAAGCCGGTCACGAACGGCCACACCGCGCCATTGTTGTAGTGCAGCGGATCGAACAACGAGCTCGTGGCGCTTAGCGGTCGCGCACCCCAATCGGTCATGATGCTTGACGACGCGAGCTTGGCCGCCATCTGCGCACCGTGCGTCTGGTCGAGCACTCCAAACGCCATCGCCGTCGCAGCCCACGCGGTGAGGTTGGGATTGACCGAGCCATCCTGCAGCAGTGCGAACGCATACTGGCCAAGCGCTGGCATCCACAGTTTCGATTCCATGGTTACCAACGCCTTGGCGCGGACCTGCCGCGCCTGTACTGCCAGCGCCAACTCGCCAACTTCGTCGGCCATGCGCGCGAACCGCTCGAGCGCGGCCACCCACACGCCACTCATGTACACATCCGAAAGAATGCCGATCTGCAGATCACCCACCTCCAGCGCGCCGGCACCGGCTAACGGGTTTTCCATTAATCCGTCACCATTCGAGTCGGTGGACAGCGACCACTGATACGCCTTCCTGATGTTGGACCACAACGCGCGCAGCAGCGCCGAGTCGCCGGTCTGTCGCCAGTATTCACCGAACGCCAGAATCCAGAAGGGACTCGTGTCGCCGTGATAGTACGGGTATGGGTAGCTGAACCAATCAACACGACCGGCCCCCTGCGAGATTTCATGCGTGATCTTGCCGTCGGCCCGCTGATATTTTGCGAAGAATCGCAGGGCACCGTCGCGAACGAGGTCCGATTGTCCGACCCCACTCATGGCAAACGAGTTGATGGCCGCGTCACCACCAAAGAACCAGCCAAATCCCGGACGGTCGCTGGCCGCGCCAGACAGTCCGTATCCCGCCACCAGTCCGCAGCCCAGGTCGGGATTGCACACGAATGACTCGTCGAGATTGACCTTGGCGTACTCCACTGCCCGATTGAGCAACGTATCAGGCGAGTGCAGGGCAAACATCGTGGTGCGCAGCGAGTCGGCATGCATCACGCGGCGCGTCCACTCCCGCTGTGCGGCGCCTGGTGCAATGAGCTCCCGATACATGGCCAACGCTGAATCACGTGACATCATACCGCCCGCCAGCACGATCGGGATGTAGGCCACGCGCGCGTTGATATTGCGACCCGGTGGTTCACCCAAACGCGGTGCCGTATATCGTTCGGCGCTGCTCCCCACCGCCAACACGAGTTGCGGCGGCGCGGCGGCCATCATGTGCGCCGGCACATCAGACGCCTCGGTGACTGCTGGCGAACCAAGAAACGCGTTGACCGATTGTTTCGCTTCCGAGAAGAGGAACGCACGCGCGTTCTGTTCCCAGATGAGATACTGTCCGCCCAGCGACGCGGGCCAGGCGAAGTGGATGTCGGGCGCAAAGCGCACGAGGATATCAAGCGGTCGGATGGCATCGACCTCGAGCAGCATCACGATCGCGGGCTTGTCGAGAGGCACGAAAATGTGCTGACGCACGGTAAACTGTTCGTACGCGTACTCAATGGTGATGCCTTCCGGGCGCTCCGTTACCGACTGGGCGATGGTATGCCCGGCAATGGGTTCGGTGTATTTGGGCACACGAAACGACAGCTCGAAGTCGTGCAGCCATTTGACGGGCCACGACCACAGCTCAAGTTTGCCGTCCTCGGTGCCCAAAGCGATGGCCCGCCGTCCAACGGCCGACAGGAACACCCCGGGGCGCGCGGGTCCGCGCAGCGCCAGCGGCGACTCGCCCAGCGGGAAGTACGGGATGGTAGTGGTGACGCCATCAAAGACCCCGCGCGCCACGGCAGGCGGTGCTCCCGGTGCCCGCGGCGGCGGGTTCTGAGACACCATCCGCTGCGTCGGCATCAACACGGCGCAGAAAAACCACCAATGTCTCATCGACTGGTCATACACGTTGGAGGAGGTGTGGCGCGCGCTGCTACGATAGCACGCGTGCGCCACGCCATCCAGCACCTTCCGGCGTAGGGCTTCCAACGATTCTCGACATGAGGCGTGAGGGTCACGGAGGGGGGAGGGTGAGCAAGAGCAGGGGTGGGGCGTGGGGGGGGGGGGGGGGGGGGGGGGG
>JANMRE010000415.1:0-7805 GCA_031370885.1 Gemmatimonadaceae bacterium | reverse complement strand
GTTGATTCCCGCCCGCCGTGCGTGATGCGGCGGATCACGACGGTGCGAGCGACGACCAGTCTCGCGCGGCGGGCCGCGCGTCGATTCGCTGCGTGCACCTAAGGTCAGATCGTGCGGTATCGCGCAAGCAGCAGGAGGTTCGCCGCGAGCACGGCGGTGCGCACGTAGACATGAAACGCGATGGCGCTTTTCCACACACAGCGCGCGAGCCCGAAGACCCGTTTGAGCAGCGAGATGCCACGCTCGATGCCCGCCCGGAAGCGCCGCAATTTGTCATACCCATTGGCTGCGCACCATGTCGCGAATGGCCAAGCGCCGCTTCTTCGCGAAGCACACATCCTCAACGCCCAGCGCCTTCGCGTCCACGAGATTATCGATGGACGCAAACGCGCCGTCGAAGCTCGCTACGCCACAGATAATCGCTAACTGAAGAGTATTGAGTCTAAGGATTCTCGTCGATCCACGCCTCGACAAGAGTTCGATAATCCAAGAAATCCAGGTCTCGAACATCGAGTCGCGCAGCGCGGCATATGGCCGGTAGTTCCAACCGAAACTGAACGTACCTGTTCGCCATGTCCGCTGCGCCGCGTAGGTTGTCTCGCCCCGCTGTGGTGCGGAGCCAACTGCGAACTGCTGCAACGGCGCTGCGGACATCGTTGTGGTGGGCGCGAATGTCCTGTCCGCCTATGTCCGAGCAGAAAATCTGGTAACGGTATTGATCGCGATCGAGAACGAGGCATGACTTACGCGCGTGATGCGATCCGCCGAAGCGCTTCGCGCCGAGGAAGATGCCAAGCTCGAGGGGCATATTGAATCGCGGCAGGTGATTCTTACTGTCGAGTGTCACACGCGATAAGTCATGAATGCCGAAGCGACATTCGCCGATGATGTCGAGCAACTTTTCGAGGCGGACCCGACTGCTATCATCCTCTTCTCTGGCGCCGCGCGCAACGAAGCCGCAATCGTGAACTGCGAAAACGAGCGCGTCGAAGAGCTTCTTGTAGCGGCGGTCAAACGGGACGTTGACGAAAACGCCCTCGCGACGATTGGCCAAGGGCTAAGCGATCCGGCGCGACTTCTTCGCCGCGGAGGATTTCTTCTTCGGGGACGGCCGGCCACTCGAGTTCGTCGCATCGCCACCGACGCCGAAGTGCCCGAGATACCGCTTAAGAGACGAGGCGGATGCCTTCTTGGGAGCGCCGACCGCATTCTTCGCGGTCGCCGAACGTGCCTTCTTCACCCTAAGAACCGCCTTGCGCGCGGCGCTGCGGCTAAGCGTGACAGAGGAGGGAGGGCGTGACGGCATGGTGTACGCAATCTATCACTCTCGAGAGGAGCGCCACAACCGGAGGCGCTGCCCTGAGCATGCAGCCGCCCGGCGCCCATTCGAGCATTCGGTGCGAGTGCGTCGGCGCCGGTGTTGTACAAGCAGTTCGGGATTACGGCGGAGAAGGTGGTGGAGGAGGCGCGGAGAGTGGTGGGGCATTGGGACTGACCGGGTTTCGATCGTCGCAGGCGGCCAGTGTCATCGTGGCCGTGACGATCGTGAAGATGCGTCGGATCATATGTACCCCATCGAAGTAGTGGCGTCAGCGGGTTCGATGCGCGGATTGCGTATTGAGACGCGGCTGACGGAGCACACGATGCGGTTGTCGGATGACGCCCTCCATGCGTCGGACGACGCAATCGGTAGGTGGCGATGACGTAGTAGCGGTTCGGCGGCCTGCGTACCGCTCCCGTCTCCGTCGCGGGCTGTGCGTCCAAAACTTTGGACGAGCTCGGTAAGATGGGGAAGGTGAGTAGACGTCTGACTGTTCCGCGTCCACTATTGGGCGAGATGGAGAGGTGAGGCGGTGCGCAGCTTTGCTCAAGACGGGACGACAAACAACGGAGGAGTTATGGGCTGGACTTGTCCGAAGTGCAACAGCGCGAATATCACGTTGGGCGCGCACCCGTGCCCCGTCGACATCGCCGCGGCAAGGGCTGCCGCCGACGCACTGGCAGCTCGCGCGCTTGCGGCCGCTGCCGCCCCGAAGGGAGGCGGGCCGCCTCCAGGCCCTCCACCCATGCTCCGCCCCGTGACTCGTGACATCGCTGCTGAACGACTCAAACGTGAGCTGTCCACGATGGGTGCCGCCGATCGGCTGTTAAACGTCGGGTTGCAGCTCAAGGCGGGAATTCCGGTAGCGATCCTGTCGAAATGGGATGAGGCGATCCGGAGCTACAACGCCGATTCCGTGGGAAGTACGGTTGGGCGCGAGTGGCCGAAGTTTCGTAGCGCCTACACGGTTGGTGATCTCGCGAATCTCGATCTCGCTGGTCACCAGGCGAATATCAATGCGATCTGGGAGGACTGCGCCGAATTCTTCCCCTATGACACGCACGTGGCGAACATGATCGATCCCGCACCGGGGAATACTCCCTCGTCGCTCTCACAACCGGCGCTACGCGCCTTCGCGCAGCGTGGCATCTGTTTTCGTTGTGACACGCGCACTCCCCAAAGCGTGACCCAGTACGGCTTTTCTCCGGCCTATGCGCTGGACGCCTACACGCCGGCCGAAACGCAGGGGACGATCATGACGGCCTGCTGTCGCGATGGCACGGCGCGGCGGGCGGCATACTGGAAAGGGAATCGCGACATCATCAGCGAGACGGCGATTTGTGTTTCGCGATCGCTGCGCGGCTGCGGCAAGTTCCCCACGCCGGCAACCACGGGGACCGCGCACATCTATGCCTTCAAGCTTCCAACCGGCCTCGCTGGCTTCGATACGGAACGCCGTCAGGTCACAACCGGGGGGCGCTGGCTGCCGGGCGAGAAAGCGTTCGGGGGTATCGACGCTGCCTGCATGATTGCGCACGTCGAGATTCGCAAGAACGGGCACACGGGTCCATCGGCTACTGCATGGGAAACGTATTCCTACACCGTCTTACGGAATGCGTGGACGTTCAGGAGCGCATCGGCCGAAGATCAGGCGTACCTCACCGCCGAGCTGGCGGCGCTCACAGGTGGAAGGGACAACACGACCGTCACTGTGCTGAGAGCAGAGGACTTCGACACGGCGAACTGACGCAGTTGCGAAGGGCAACACCTGCGGTCAGGGGGCGACCAGCGCGCCGTACGATTCGGGGCGACGATCGCGGAAGAATTGCCAGGTGTTGCGAACGTCACGAATCATGTCGAGATCCACTTCAGCGGTCAGCAGTTCGTCGCGATCGCGTGAGGCCTGTGCAACAAATTGTCCGCGTGGATCGCAGATGTAACTTTGCCCGTAGAACTCGCCGATGCGCCATGGTTCTTCGTAGCCCACCCGATTGATCGCGGCGATGTAATACGCGTTGGCCACGGCATGGGCGGGCTGTTCGAGCTTCCAGAGGTATTCTGACAGCCCGGCCACCGTGGCCGACGGATTGAACACGATCTCCGCGCCTCCCAAACCAAGCGCACGCGCTCCCTCGGGGAAATGGCGATCATAACAGATGTACACACCCACGGTGCCGTACATCGTTTCGAACACTGGATACCCGAGATTCCCCGGCTTGAAATAGAACTTTTCCCAGAATCCCGGTGCACAATGGGGGATGTGGTTTTTTCGGTACTTGCCGAGGTAACGACCATCGGCGTCAATGACGGCCGCCGTGTTGTAGTACACGCCAGTGGTGTCTTCCTCGTACAACGGCACGACCATCACCATGCGATGCGTCTTGGCCAGCTCCTGCATCAGCCGAGTGGTCGGGCCATCAGGAATGCGCTCTACGGAGTCAAACCAGCGCGCACTCTGCTCCGCGCAGAAATATGGTCCGGTGAATATCTCCTGCATGCAAAGCATCTGCACCCCTTCCTGTCCCGCGCGCTCGATCAAGTGGAGGTGCTTGGCGACGTTGGCCTCGCGAATGGTGAGCAGCGACTCCGTTGTGGCGCAGGCGTGGGATGTCTGGATGAGGCCGATCTTGACGATGCGGGGCATGTCGCTGGTGAAAGAGGAATGACAGGTCGCGTCACTCAGGGCGCAGCACGGCGTCCGCGCATGAGCACGAGGTACAGCACGAAGCTGAGAGCAAATGTCACGAACCAGGCGTACGTATACAGGACATCGAAAACGCCCGCGTTGGCCACCTGACCACCGGGCGTGGTGGCGGCGCGCACGAAGCCAGGTACCACCGGCAACACGGCCAGCACGAGCGCGGCAACGGCCCGCCAGTTGATGCCATTGCCATAGGTGTACGCGCCGTGCTCGCGAAACAAGTCGTTGATCTGCAACTGCTGTTTGCGCAACACCCAGTAGTCCGCAATGAGAATGCCTCCCAGCGCGCCCATCAAGCTCGAATAACCCAACAGCCACGTGAAAATGTAGGCCGCTGCATCGGAGTAGAGCTTCCAGGGCATCATCGCGACGCCCAAAACGGCGGTGATGATGCCGCCCGTGACGTAGCTGATCTTGCGCGGAGCGAGATTCGAGAAATCGTTGGACGGAGACACCACGTTGGCCGCCATGTTAGTAGTCAACTGCGCCACCATCACGACGATCGTTGCCGCGATGATCACACCAGGACCACCGATGCGCGTGATGAGGGCGACGGGATCCCAGATGGCCTCGCCGAAAATCACGATGGTGGCGCTGGTCACGGCCACGCCAATGAACGCAAACGCAGTCATGGTTGCAGGCAGTCCCAACGCCTGACCCAGCATCTGCGAACGCTGGCTCTTCGCGTACCGGGTGAAATCGGGGATGTTGAGGCTTAGCGTTGCCCAATACCCCACGTTCGCGGTGAGCGCCGCCGGAAACAATTTCCAGAATGACACGCCAACGTTCCCACCCTGCAGTTGTTGCGACTGGTGCAGGACGTTCTCGAGTCCGCCGCCGCGGCGGATGCCCCAGACGAGCAACACTACGCCGCCGGCGAGCAACACCGGCGCTGCGGCATTGCCCAAATACTTGATGCGGTCAATACCGCCGATGATGATGATCACCTGAACGGCCCAGAACAGGCCGAAGCTGATTGCGATGTTGCCCGGCACCGTTGACCAGCCACTGAACGCTGCCGTCAGCAGCGCGTTAAGGGCGAGTGCCCCGATCCACGTTTGAATGCCGAACCAGCCGCAAGCCACAATCGCCCGCAACATCGCAGGAATGTTGGCGCCCTTTACACCGAACGACGCTCGACACATGACGGGGAACGAAATACCGTACTTCGTGCCGGCGTGGGCATTGAGAATCATCGGCACCAATACGATGACATTGCCCAGCAGGATGGTGATCATCGCCTGCCACCAGGTCATGCCTTGCGACATCAATCCCGATGCCAGCGTGTACGTCGTGATGACCACGCTCATGCCAATCCACAGCGCGGCGATGCTGTACGTCGACCACGTGCGCCCCTCCGGTGGCGTGGGCGCGAGGTCTTCGTTCCAGAGGGGGCTGCTGCGAATATCCGCGTCCATGATATTCAGACGCCAGCCCGCGTGCGCGGAAGCCAGCGGCCACGGCCCGCCTGTCCCACCACCTTGTAGTCGTTGACGATCACGTCACCGCGCGACAGAGTGGTGCGCGAAAAACCGGCCAGATCCCATCCGTTGTAGGGTGACCAGTCGGCATTCGTTTCCATGGTGGTTGGATCCACACGGTGCGTGCGCGTTGGATGGATGATCGCGAGGTCGGCGTCGGCACCAATGCGAATCGCGCCCTTCCGTGGGTCAAGGCCCATGATACGCGCCGGATTCGTGCTCAACTTCCGGCACATGTCGTCGATCGACAATTTTCCTTCCAGCACTCCCTTGGTGTACGTGAGTGGAAGCAGCGTTTCAAGGCCGGGCATTCCCATAGGGATCTTTGTCCAATCTCCCTCCCACATGGCTTTCTGCTCGCGCGTGAACGTGCAGGTGTCGGTCGAAATCACCGACACGTCTCCGTTCGCCAACCCCTGCCACAGCCGTTGTGAATCTGCCGGCTTCTTCAGTTGGGGGCAGCATGCAAACAGGTGCCCATCGTCACGGGCGAACACGGAGTCGTCGAGTACCAGGTATTGTACGCACGTCTCGGCAATCACCTTCACGCCACGCGCCTGCGCGGCGCGAATGATGTCGGCGCCCTCGGCCGTGGACATGTGCACGATGTACAGTTGTCCGCCCGTGGCCTCGCACCATTGCACGGCCCGTTGGATGGCCTCGGCCTCAATGAAGTTGGGGCGCGTGATGGCGTGCAATACCGCGCCATGCTGTTTCATCAGTTCCGGTGTGTGATGCCGCGCAATCAGCTCGTCCAGCACGCGGGACGACTCCGCATGCACCAGCAGCATGGTCCCGTGCTCTTTCATCTGCTCGAGTGTTCCAAACAGTGCGCGGTCGTCGGATTGCCACCCCTCGGATTCATAGATCATGAATTCCTTGAACGTGGTAAACCCGCGCTCGACCATCCCGGCAATTTGCGCCTTGTGTTCGTTGTAGCGCGTAATGCAAATGTGAAACGTGTAATCAATGAGCGACTTCCCCTCGGCCTTTTTCATCCACGTGTCTGCTGCTTCCGACAGGGAGCCACCAGGCGACGGAATTGCGAAATCAACCACGGTGGTCACGCCGCCGCGCGCCGCCGCCCGGGTACCGGATACATAGTCGTCGGCCGAGACCGTGCCGCAAAACGGCAACTCGAGATGCACGTGTACATCCAGCACGCCTGGGATCACGAGGTGACCGGCAGCGTCAATCACCTGGGCACCCGCTGTGTCGAGCTGCTCGCCCAGTGCCGCGATGTGTTCGCCCACGATGCCGATGTCTCCGACGAACGTACCGGCTGGCGTCACCACCGTGCCGCCACGAACTACCGTATCAAATGATGTCATGACGCGTCTGGTGCGGCGTACCCTTCCACCGGCTCGTAGCCGCCCTGGTAGACATCTCCGTCGGGGCGCCGAATCTGCGACTGCAGCACCACGCGGTCGCGACGGATGCCACGGAAGTCCTCGACGGATGTCCAGCCGTCGGCCGCATGTTTCTCGAGGAACTCGTCGAGTCCCTCGTTGAGGCGGCCGATGACGTGCGGTCCCACGGCCGAATCGAGCATCGCGCTCGTACACACCTGCACCGTGCCGCAGCCGAGCAGGAAATACGACAACGCCTGGGTGAAGTCCGACACACCACCAATCCCGGAGAAGGCCTTTTCCGGAAACGCCTGCGTCATCTTCGCCATGTTCGCCAATGACATCGGGAGAATGGCCGGACCACCCAGTCCGCCGCTCGATACCAATCCGTCAACATTGATCTCGAACTCCAATGTTTCCGGATCAATCATTGGCAGAGACGGAAACGTGTTCGACGACACGATGGCATCGGCGCCGCCGCGAAGGCAGGCGCCCGCTTCAACAACGATGTCTCCAGTGGCAGGCGTGAGCTTCGTCCACACCGGAATCGTGGCCACCTCGCACACCGCTTCCGTTACCACGGAGCACAACCCTTCATCCTTGCCAATGTTCGACCCCATGTCCTTCCGATCCATATGCGGACAGGAAAAGTTGCACTCGAGGCCGTCGGCACCCGCGTTTTGACACGCTTCCGCGAGTAGTTGCCAGTTGCGGAGTTCCTTGTCGCTGCCCGAACCGGCCATGATCGACGCGATCAGCATGCGAGTGGGATACTCTGCCTTGATGCGCCGGATGCGCGGGGTCCACCAGTCGAGGGGTTTGTCGGAAATCAGTTCCCAATTCCACGACGAATGCAGCGCTGCACCCGTGCGCTTTCTCATCGACACGGACGCGTCTTCGGCGAGTGTCCGCATGAATTTGGCCTTCGCGCCCACCACGTTGGTGACCGGGTG
>JANMRE010000410.1:0-6190 GCA_031370885.1 Gemmatimonadaceae bacterium | reverse complement strand
CTCACCGGTTTCCAGCACCAGCGGATTGTCGGTCGCGGCATTGAGTTCGCGTTCGATGATTCCCTGCGCAAACGCCAGCGCCTCGTAGGCCGGTCCGTGCACTTGCGGTACGCAGCGCAGCGCGTACGCGTCCTGCACGCGCGGGTCCCCAACGCGATGCGACTCACGAATGGCGCTGTCCGACAGCAACGCGCGCAAGAGTGCCGCCGACTGACGCTGCCCCACCTGTCCCCGCGCATCCTGAATCCGCGCATCAAAGGCATCGGGCGTCCCGAGCAGTGCTTCAAGACTCATGGCCGTCGCGACGTGCGCGGCAAACCACAGCCGTCGCAGTTCGGCACTGGCGAGCGCGGCGACGGCGGTGTGCGCCTGCGTGCCGTTGATGAGCGCGATGCCCTCCTTGGCGGCCAGCGTGACCGGCGTCAATCCCGCCGCCGCCAACACCACCGCCGAGTCGTCCTGTTTACCATCGACGTGTGCCCGGCCCTCGCCTATCAACGTGAGCGCCAGATGCGCCAAAGGCGCCAAATCACCGCTGGCACCGACACTGCCCTGCTCGGGGACCAGTGGCCACACGCCGGCATTCAGCAGGGCCAGCAGCGCGTCGACAATCTCGGCGCGCGCGCCAGCGAAGCCGGTGGCCAGCACATTGGCGCGCAACAGCATCATGGCGCGTACTTCGCGCTCAGGAAGAGGATCACCAACTCCCGCAGCGTGGCTGCGCACCAGATTGCGTTGCAACGCCGCCAATTGATCATGCGGGATGGTGACTTCCGACAGCTTGCCGAAACCGGTGTTCACTCCATACACCGGCACGCCGGTCAGTACGGCCCGATCAACCACGGCACGGGTGACCAGCATGCGCGCCCGCGCGTCGGGCGCAAGCGACACCGGCTCGCGGGCGTCGGCGACCGCCAGGACATCACGAATACGAAGCGAACGACCGTCGAGTGACAACACTGTCGCCAATCCTTCCGCGCATGCGGATCAGAAACTGCTGGACCGATACGTCTGCCGGTCGTAATTGAACTTGAGTTCGGGCTGCGCTTTCAGCGCGATGAAGAAATTGAACGCGAAGTTGCCGTTGGGGGCCTGCGTAAAGGAAAACACGGCGTTCCAATCGTGCATTTCCCGCTGCAGTCCGATCTGCTGTGAGGCGAATCGCGCACGCGTGACATCATACTGCGTGGACCATTGCGCGGCCCACTTGGGGGTGATGTTGAACGACATCGACCCGGTGACGTTTTGGGTGGGTGGAGAAATAAACACTGGGGCGCCAATCGCACTCTGTCCTGATGTGACGCCGGTGGGCGGCGCGTTCTGGGCGAGAAAGATACACTGATCGTAGGCGGCGAGGCCGAAGATCTTCTGTGCGGCACACAACGTGGTGGGATCATTCACGATCTGCGTTCCGCCGATTGGCGGGCGTTGCCGGGAGGCGTTGTACTGGAGACTCATGCGCCAGCCCTGACCCGACGGCAGCGACAACTGTTGCGCACCCCGCGCGCCCGATCCGGCCGCGTTCATCTGCCGCGACTGCCCCACCACCGATCCGTCGGCGTTCACACCGGGGCGCGATTGCGCGGGATCGAGTTCAATCGCCGACCGACGACCCAGCAGGCGTCCAAGCAAACCCACCAGCGCCGACTTGCCATCCAGACTGAACGACGCGCCAACGTCGGTGCGATATGGACTGAACGCGGCAGTGTCCGACATTGGGTCGCCCTGAAACAACTCGTAGCTCGAACGGAAATCGAGACCTGGCAACAGGTCGGTCCGCGCCGATATCGAAAACGTGCGATCGGTAAAGCCCTTCCCCGTGGAATCGGCGCGAACGAAATCGTAGGTGAGCGGCGAGAAATTCAACGACAACAGCTTGACCTTCTTGCCACTGTCCGGATTCGAGTCGGCGGCGGCCTTGAGCTTGGCCTCGAACAACGTGGACAGGTTCACGGAGACGCGGTTCTGCTTGAGCGCACCCAGATAGCCCACCCGGGTGCGACCCAGCGCCGACAGGTACTCGTCGCTCACCGTCGCTTCCGGTGAATAACTCAGCGACAGACTTGGCGAAATTGTGTGTCGAATACGCGACACCAATCCCAGCCCGGGAAGAAAACCGTAGATGGTTGGCCCTGCACTGATGGCATAGCTCAGTCGTTTGGACTGACTGACAAACTTGCCGCCACTGCGTTCGGTGCGCACCCACATGCCCGACGCCGGATCGACATTGGACACTTGCACCGACGGTGACACGTTCCACGACCCGTGAAAAAAGCCCGGCAGGCTGAACGACGTCGTCCAATCGGCATTGGTCTCGAACGTTTTGGCAAAGACCCGCGTGCTGCGTAGCGACGTGTCGCGCACACCAATGATTTCGCGCTGCTCGGGATAATTGCGATACTGCTCGTTGATCGAGAACGAATTCTGCCACACGAAGTTTCCGATCTTGATGGGTGTTTCGAAACCGAACTGCATGCTGCGTCGATCGGCCCGGAAACGCGAACTGTCGATGCCAAGGCCTTTCCCGTTCACGTTGTACACGAACGGGAACTGCAGTCCTTGATCGATGCGCTGTGTTTGCGACACGGACAGTCGCACGGCCGGCGTCCAGCTGACCAACCCCCTGCCCAGCGTTCCGGTGGACACGCTCAGCGAAGGGAAGTTCATCTCCACTTGCGTTCGGCCTGGATACTGCGTGCGATTGCCGCCCAGGCTGAGCTGCGCCGGTCCGATCTTGGTTTGATACGACAGATCGGAGCGGATGGTGGCATTCGCCGCAATCGGATTGATGGTGGTGGCACGCTGGATTTGCGTGTTCTGGACCAGATTGATGCGCGAGGTCAGTCGCGTTTGCTTCGAAAAGTCCTGATTGTGATTCCAGGTAATGGAGGTATTCGACGTCCCGTTCCGCTGCGCCAGATACGACACCGCCGTTTCTCCGGAGATGAACCGGTCGAGCCAGCGATAGCGGTATTCGACATTGCCCCGCACGAACCCAGGATCGGAACTGGTACTGCGCGCTCCACTGCGCCAATCAAACGACGCTTCGGCGTTCATGTAGTCATTGAGCGCGAAGAAATATCCCATATTGGTCACGCTTCGGCGGTACGACGGACTGTTGCGGAACAACTCGGCGATCCCGAAATTCGGCGTGAGCATGCCACTGCGACGCCCCGAGCGCACGTCCTGAAAGAAGAACGGAATCCAGAACACCGGTATTTCGCCGATGTACAGAATACCCGGTCGGGCCACCAACACATTCTTCGAGACGAACTTCATGTCGCGGGTGGTAAAATGAAAATGCGGTTCCTCGTGATCGCAGTAGGTGAACGAGCCATCCTTCGCGTACACAATGTGCTTGCCACTCACCAGCGTATCGCTGAAGATCGAGCCCCGTCGCGCCGTGAGATACAACTTCTGCCCCGACTCCACCGACGTGGAAAACGATCCGGTTTGACCGGAACGCGATTCCAGATCGTAGTCGATGCGGCCGCGCGCGACAAAATCATCCGCCTGCGTTTGCCCCGGATCGCGCAGCCAGACGGTGTCGCCGGTGGCGATCACGCGCTTGGTGGAATCGTTGTAGGTGATGGAGTCGCCCACCAGCATGGTCTCATCGCGCTTGACCGCCGAGGGCCTGCCCCTGAGCACGAGTTCGCGGGTCTTCGCATCGAATTCGACGCGTCCGCCTTGATACTGCACGTGCCGATACCCGGGGCGATCGAGCAAATCGCGCATGACCGAGTCGGCGGGCGCCCAGTCGAACGTGAGGATGGGAGGTTCACGCTTGGCGAGCGTATCACCGACGAGACCACCGCCTGTTTTTCGGATGGGTATCGACTTGGGCGCGCCCACCGTTGACTTGACCGGCGGCGACGGGTCAGACGGCAGCTTCGTTGGCGGTTGTTTCGCCGGCGGCACCTTCGGGGGCGGCTGTTGCGCCTCCGCGGTGCCGGCGGCGAGCATCGCACCCACCAGGATCGCGCGCGGCATCGGCCCCCAGGCCGACCAACGGCGACGTCTCACGCCGACAGTTCGTCCTGCGCGGCCAAACGTCGTTCGCGACGCGCATACACCAGGCGCGAGAGCCCGATGGAGAGTTCGTACAGCAAGTACAGCGGAATCGTGAGCAGAAAGAGCGACGTGGGGTCACTGCCCGGCGTGATAATCGCCGCGCCAATGATGCACCCTACGAACGCGTGTCGCCGGTACTTGGAAAGAAACTGCGGTTTGACCAGCCCGATCGTGGACAGCAACAGAATCACGATGGGCATTTCAAACACCGCGCCGAATGCGAGGCACATGGCCATCACAAACCCGAAGTACAGATGCACTGTGAGCATCGCGGTGGCGGCCTCACTTTGAAATCCCATCAGGAACTTGAAGGTCACCGGCAACACATACACATACGCGAGGGCCATGCCCGAGAGAAACAGCAGCGCCGCACCAATGAGCATTGGAATGACGATTTTTTTCTCGTGTCCGTACAACGCCGGGGAGAGAAACCCCCAGACCTGCCACACCAGAACCGGTGACGCCGCGATCAACCCCAATGCAATCGAGGCATTCATCACGATGTCAAACAGATCGCTGGGATGCGTGACAATCAGCGGACCGTGCAGATACGGCTGAATCGGTTTCGCCAGCACCGCGATCACATCAATCTGCTTGGTATAGAGCAACGTGAAGGCCACGCCAACGCCCAGCGCAATGGCGATGGCACACCGGAACAGTCGCCACCGCAATTCCTCGAGGTGCTCGAGAAATGGCATCTCGGCCTGCGTCATCCCCAACATCGTGATCGGATCCTTTACGGTGCGTGACGAGCCTTCAGCGCAGCAATTTGAGTTGCTCGGCGGCAAGATCCGCCTCGAGGCTCTTCGGATAGCGCGTGACCACCTCGGTCAGCAGCTTGCGCGCGTCGGGGGTATTACCCTGCTGGAGGGCGATCTGTGCCCGCTTGTAGAGCGCCGTCGGCGCCCGTGGCGACGTCTCATATTTGGTGACGACCGCTGCATACGCGGCATCGGCTCCCGCGAGGTTCTTCTCGCGATTGAGCGTCTCGGCGATCTGGAATTGGGCGTCAGGTGCCAGATCACTGGTCGGGAAATTCGACAACAGTTCCTGAAACAATGTGCGTGCCGTCGAGGTGCTGCCGCGTTTCAACTGATCAGTTCCGTTCTGATATAACTGCGCCGGTCCGGGTCCGCGGGGCACTGAGTCGGGCGCGGGTGGCACCGCGACGGGCGTGGTCGGCACGGTTGGCAGCGCTCCGGCTGTGCCTGGTGGCACTGCGGGCGCGGCCATGGGAGGCGCCGCGTTGTTGCGTGCCTCCAATTCAGCCCGGAACCGATTCAAGTTGGCCTGACTCTGACCAAGCAAGGCCTGCACCTGGAGCAACTGTTCCTTGATTGAGCGCATTTCGCCCCGCACGTCACCCTGAATGCTGACCGTTCGCGCACCGATACGGGCCAGCGAATCGTTGGCCGTAGCGATCAGTCGGCTCGCCTGCACGAGGGCGTCTCGCTGTTCGGTGTCCCGCCGCAACAGTTCCGTGCGCAGCGACGCCACATCGCTTTGCACAATGCGCACGTCGCTGCGCGTGGCGAAGCATCCCCCCGCAGCAACCAGCGCCGCAAGGGGCATGATCCGCCACACCCGACTCCGAGTGCGGGCGCGGCCAACACTCCTGATCACGGCGCGCGCAGCTGGTCGCCGCCGGCGATGATCTCGAACTCATCCCGCCGGTTTTTTGACCACGCTTCCTCACCCGTGCCCTGTACCGCCGGACGTTCGCGGCCAAACGTGGTGGTTTCGATCCGCGACGCATCGATCCCGCGATCGGTCAGATACCGTTTCGCCGTTTCGGCACGACGACGACCCAACGCAATGTTGTATTCATCGCTGCCGCGATCGTCACAATGTCCCAGGATACGGACACGCAACTGCGGGTTGGCGTTGAGGATTTTGATCTTGCCGTCGAGCGAGGCCTTCGCATCGTCGCGCAGGTCGTCCGCGTCGTACTCGAAGTAGATCGTCGAGAGCACCGCTGCGCGGGCCGCTTCAACCTTGCGACGCACTTCCTCGGCACTGTCGGTGTTCCCCGGTGTCGATGTCGCAGGCCGCGTTGGTGTCGGCGTGGACGTCGGGTTGGCAGCAGGCGTCGGCGGCGGCACGACGGGTGTCGTCT
>JANMRE010000404.1:0-13815 GCA_031370885.1 Gemmatimonadaceae bacterium | reverse complement strand
GGCGAGTACATCATGTACGGCGACAACAGCCTGGTCACTCCGCAGTGGCGTCGTACCAATTCAGACGGCAGCGCGTGGACGTGGCCGCGCAAGGAATTCGATCCGTCGTCTCGACGCCCAGATATGCCAATCCACGCCTCGTTACTGGCGCTGAAATCGGTCGCGGCCGAAAACGCCACCCCGCCCGCTGGCTTGGCAGCCAACCGATTCGTGACGCGTGGTACCACACGACTGATCGGCGGAACAATTGAATTCCGTACGGGCCTCACCGGCACCATGAGCGGCACGTACCTGCACGGTTACTATGACGACCTCTCGTTCAACCGCTGCATGCTGCAGTACCCGCCACCGTACTTCCCGACCACGGGGCATTGGTCGCGGAGTCAGTACTACGAAGTGAACCCGCTGAGTTTTTCGCCGGCCTCATGGTTCGCGGGGCGCTGACACTTCTGCCACCAAGCACCTCCCCCCAATTCGCTGGTGTCCCATGAAGAGTCATAACAAGAACACTGCTGAGCGCCATGCCGTCCGCGCCCGGCATGGCATCGCACTCATTGCGGTGCTGTTCATCGCCGTGGTGGCCACGGTCATCGCGCTCGCCTCGGCGTCCATGGCCGTCTCCGGCAAGCTCGTGTTGGCCGGCTCCGATCGCAGCACCGCTGTGGACGACGCTGCTATCTCGGCGCTGGAAATCGAACGATCGCGACTCAACGCCAAGCTCGATTCGGTGCCGGTTGACGGATATCTCACGGTCGCAAGCAACCAGAGCGTTGGGGCGGGCATCACGCGCTCGATCTGGGTGTCGCGCCTTGGCAACTCGGACTCGCTGAAAAATGCGGGCGAGTTCGGCTTGCAGGCCGAGATCGTGGCGAAGGCCACCGATACGTTCGGCAACGTCGCCATCCGTCGTTCACAGCTGTACCAGGATTCATTCGCGCGCTACGCGGCGTTCACCGACCAGGCGCGCTCAACGAGCGGTCAACTCCTGTACTGGGCGCTGGGATCGCAGGCGCAGGGTCCGGTTCACAGCAACGACACAATCAATATCTGGAACGGGTCCACACCAAGCCCACAGGCCACGTTTTTCGACGACGTCACCACCGTGCGCATCGTGACCAACCCGGGGTATGCGCTCTTTAAGAAGGGTCCACCAAAGGTAGGCGTGGCGAGAATCGCGATGCCGACTATGGCCGACCTGGACATTCTCAAGACCATCGCGACGCGGGCCGGCTACGTATTCGCGCCAAACGTGGTTACCGGCGACAGTGCGCTGGCCACCATGCGTATTGAATTCGTTGCCATCGACGCCGACGGTGATGGCAACACGACGGGTCCGGACGATGGGTATTTCAAAGTCTATCAGCTGCTCCCTGCCTTGTCGTACGGCGCGGGTTTCGCCGTTGCGCGTCCCCCCGTGCCGCCGGTCGCTGGCTCCCCGGTGCCAGCCGGTTCCACGGTACCGATCGACAGCCTGCTGTACTCGTACAATTGCGGTGTGGTGACCGTGGTGGCCGGACGGAATGCCACGCCGGTCAAGTTCCGGGAAATAGCACATCGTGCGTCGGGAACCTATCAGAACAAGATGCTGGACAAGACCACCGCGTTCGACAACGTGAACGCACGCTGTTTCCTGGGTGGTGATGATCGGTTGTCGCCCACCGGGACGTTTCGCGCGACCGATGCCGCCGGCTTCTGGATGCCGCGTACGTCGGGCAGCATTCCGGCGTCGCTGTCCGGACGCGCCGACGCCAACTATCTGTGGCCGTTGAGCCCCACGTATAATCCGAATTTTCGCGGTGTCATCTTCGCGGAAGGCCGGGTGGCGGTAAGTGGTGTGGTACGCGGGCGTCTCACTCTCGCGGCGCGCAGCGTGCTGTCCATTCCGCAGGAACTCGTTCAGGCCACGAGCCCAGGAACCACAACCGGTTCATGCAAGGCCAGCGACGATGCGATCGGTCTGTTTGCCGGCGACTACATCATGTACGCCGACAACTCGGTCGTCACGCCGCAATGGCGGCGCACGAATTCCGACGGCAGCGCATGGGCCTGGCCGCGCAAGGACTTCGATCCTTCATCGCGACGCCCCGACCTTCCCATCCATGCGTCGCTGCTGTCCCTCAAGTCAATCGCCACCGAAAACGCCAGTCCGCCATCCGGACTGCCAGGGACTCAATTCGTCGACCGCGGCACGCTGCGTCTGATCGGCGGCACGATCGAATTCCGGAAGGGTGTGACGGGCACGATGAGCGGCACCAACCTGCACGGCTACCTGCGCGACCTCTCGTTCAACCGCTGCATGTTGCAGTATCCACCGCCGTACTTCCCGACTACGGGACACTGGTCACGGAGTCAGTACTTCGAAGTGAACCCGCAGGGTTTTTCGCCGGCGTCATGGTTCACGGGCCGCTAAAACAGCCCGTCAATCACCGGTCTCGTGGCGAGCGGCTCGCTACACCTCTACTTCCTCCGTTTCACGCGCGTTCTCGGCAATGATCCGCTGCACCGCGTCCACCGGTACCTGCTCGTAGCTGTTGAAGCGGCGCGTAAAGGTTCCGAAGCCGTGGGTCAGCGAGTACAGCTGCGTGGCGTACAAATGGAGTTCCGACTGCGGCACCACGGCGCGGATCGTGGTGCGATCGCCATCGGCCTCGGTGCCGAGTATGTGTCCTCGTCGCCCCGACACATCGCCGAGTACATCGCCCAGGAACGCGTCCGGCACGACGATTTCCAGCAGATCGAGTGGTTCAAGAATCACCGGTCGACACTTCGGTGCCACGGCTTTGAAGGCGAGAATACCCGCCATCTTGAACGCCATTTCGTTCGAATCGACTGAGTGGGTTGAGCCGTCGTACAGTTCGGCGCGGAAATCCACCAGGGGGAAGCCGCCCAGTACGCCGCGAACGGACGCCTCCTGGATGCCGCGATCCACCGCCGGGATGTACTTCGAGGGAATGACGCCACCGACAATGCGATTGTCGAACAGATAGCCTTCCCCGCGCGGCATTGGGCTCAGACGCACGGAGCAATCACCGAACTGGCCACGTCCACCGGTTTGCTTCTTGTGACGCCCCTGCCCTTCGGCCTTGGCGGTAAGTGTCTCGCGAAACGCGATCCGCGGCTTCGACAGGTCGGCTTGCACACCAAACTTCCGTTTCAGCACGGCCATCGCGACATCCAGATGGCGTTCGCCCAGACCACCCACGATGGTTTCGTGTGTCTCCGGGTTGTAGTGCACATCGAACGTGGGGTCTTCATCGTGCAGCCGCTTGAGCCCCAACTGCATTTTCTCTTCATCGCCGCGGGCGGTGGCCCGCACGGCAAACTGCACGAGCGGTTCGGGAAACGCGACGGAAGGCAGACGAATTGGATGTTCCCGCGTGGACAGCGTGTCGTTGGTATGCGTGTTGCGCAGTTTCGTCACGCACCCGATGTCACCGGCATGCAGGACGGGCACCTCGATACGCTCGCGTCCGCAAGGAATTGCCAGATGGCCGAGCTTTTCCCCTCCGTCGCGCGTGGCGTTATACACCTCCTGTCCATTGATCACGTGTCCTGACAGCACGCGAAAGTAGCTTACGTCGCCGACATGTGGTTCGGCCAACGTTTTGAAAACGAGTGCCGCAAACGGACCGTCGTCGGCGGCATGCAGCTGGATCGTTTCGTGACCCTCCGCGCCGGTGAGCGCGTGCAACTCCTCCATTTCGTACGCGTTGGGCATGAGCTGCACCAATTCCGTGAGCAGGGCGCGCACGCCAATCATGCTGTCGGAGGACACCGCGAAGAGCGGAAACAGATCCATGCGCTTCATGGCTTGTTTCATCCCGTTGATCGCACTGTCCCGATCGATTTCGCCGCCGTCGAGATACTTCTCCAGCAGTGTGTCGTCGGTGGCGCTGATCGCCTCGATCAACTCCTGTCGGTAGCGCTCGTACCGGTCGAGGCATTCCGCCGGAATGTCGGCCTCCACGAACTCGCCTTTTGCGCCGCTCGTGTACATGTACGCGCGTTGCGTGAACAGATTGATCACGCCCCGGAACGTGGCGCCGGCACCAATTGGGACTTCAACGGGAATCACCTTGCTGGACAGCCGCTCCTTGATCTGCGCATACACGCGGTCAAAGTCGGCGTGTTCCTTGTCCATCATGGAGACCACAAAGAGCACCGGATCCTGTCGGGCAATGGCGGCACGAAACATCCGTTCCGTGCCCACTTCGACACCACTGGCCCCACCGATAACACACAGCGCGCCATCGGCCGCCGTGAGACCAGCCAGCGCATCGCCCTGGAAATCCAGCGAACCCGGCGTGTCAATGAGATTGACCTTGCTGCCCATCCACTCGAGGTACGCACAACCGAGTGAGATTGAGTACCCGCGTTCAATTTCTTCGGGCAGATGGTCGGTGAGCGCGGTACCGTCCTTGATTGTCCCGCGGCGTTTGCCGGAGCCGGCCGCAAAACAGAGCGCATCGACCAGGTTGGTCTTGCCACTCGCTCCGTGACCGACCACGGCAATGTTTCGGATACCGGCGCTATCGTAGTCTCGCATCGTTCCCTCCACGCACCGGAAAGCGCGCGTTGGGCGGGCCACGGTGTGGCTCGCAAGATGGGTGCGGGTACATGCCGGTCCCCCGAGGTGAGGACCGTAGGTAACCCAAGCGGGCCACCATCCATAGCGTGCCCCCGGGAACGGCACGCGGCAAGGGGACCTCGCTGAAATGCCGGCATCGAAGGTCGGGCCTTCCACCAGAGACGCGGAACGCGTCAGGGCGCTGCGGGCACTGGAACTGGAGCCACCCGCGCCGACCGCAGCATGGTGATCGACGTATACAGCACCACCACCACCACCAGCCAGATCACGTACTCCAGCGGCAACGCTTTCACGATGAGGGCCGCGATGAGCACGGCTGGCGCGCCGCCGATGATGAGTCCTAACGCCGCTTTGAGATCAAATCGACCGGTTCTGGCAAATCGTGCGCTGGCCACGGGCATGAGGAAGGCGCATGAGCCCATCATGATGGGAAACGCGGCTTTCGGATTCATTCCCAGCAGACTGACCAGAATGAGGCAGGGGCCGTAGAGGCCAATCCCCAAAGTCATCAGGGCGCCTAACACGAAGTTGCCCGCCACGGCGATGGCCAGCTTCGTGCCTTCCACCCCGGTCGCGTTTCCGGCGCCCGGCGCAATGCCGAGTGCCTTCGCCAGCAGCAACAGTGCGGCAACGAACAGACAAATACCCATCCCACGCTGGATGCGTTGGCGAGGCCAGCCAGACACCACGCCCGCTCCGAGCCAAGCGCCCACGGTTGACGCGGCAATCATGGAGATCAGCGTTTTCGGGTCGACTTCCACGGCTTGGATGAAAATGAAGGCTTCGATGAGCGTGGGTATCGTGTGTCCCACATTGAGCGTGCCCGGAATGCGCTCGTCGGGCACGGTCTTGAAGAATCGAAAAAGGGCCGTGGACGGTGCAAAGCTGCCGATGCCGAGGGTATCCCAGAAGTCGGTGACGAAGCCGATCGCGATGCCAGTGAGTGTTGGCGCGATGCGTTCACCGGTTCCCGCAGCGGCTTGCCGGCGCTTGCCGACTATTGCCGCCCCCAACGTAACCACATGGAAAACGGAGATGGCTCCAAGAGCGACAAGCAGCCAGGATTTGGCGTCGATTGACATGTGGCGGGCGGGCGGCGGGAAGGAGTGTGTCGGACGGAAAGTTCCGTCCGCGTCACCACCTTCGCAACACTCGACGAACCCCGACGCCCGAAATACAATCGGGGCCCCCAAAGGTGGGGGCCGCCCCCCCCCAACACCCCCGCCCCATATCTCACTTCTGGGGGGCCTTGTTTCTCCCCCGCCCCCACGACTTCTGACAGACAACGTAGCGGTCTTTACTCGCTCTCCGTTTCGAAGGTGAACGCATCGGCTTCCCGAAGCGAATCCAACCAGTTCTCTACCCCGATCTCATCTCGGAACGTGTTCCCGGCCCCGCCACCGATTTCCGACGCATCGGACAGCGAGAAATTGAGCGCCCGTTCTGAACCTTCCGGCCAGTCTGGCATTGCCAGTCCGGCTGCGACCCGACGAAGTGTCTGGCCACATTCCCCGAGCAGTTCCGAAGCACGTGCCTGGAGTGTCAGGAATGGAATATCGAGATTTCGTGTGACCAACCGGCCCGTCGCTGCATCACGCCAAGCCGAATCACCAACCGCACCGCGGTCGGGCCACACACCGAGGTGTCGCACGACACCAGACTGAGGTGCTTCCTGTCGCCCACTTTCAACCATAGCCGCGAGGGCCAAGGCCAACGACTGCACATCGGCTTCGCCATACAGCGTGACCACTTCACGCCGAGAGCGGGTGCCGAAGGGAAGCACGGGAATCGAGTTCACGTGCGCGAGCACCGGCGAATCGCTCGGACGAGCCTCGAGTCGAACGAGGACGTCCATCTGGTACCTCCTGTGTTTGAGAAATGCACGAGGTGAGGAGAACTGTCTTCCGTGCGCCGTTCACGGGATGGACTCTCGACCCCACCAGCCAGCAACGTACAGGATACAACCGGACTGTCTGCTCCCGAGTTCCTCCCGTACGAGCGTGTTACCCCTGAGTGTCGGTCGCGGACCGTCCAGACACCGCTCAACTGGGCGACCGCGAGTGATACTACAAGGGGAACCGCGCGTGGCGTGTTGAAAGTCACCGGATAACCAATTTGTAATGCAGCCGGTACAATGAGGTGACAGGTCGGCGCGTCGCCGCGATGAGCGAATCCGACGCCGCAATCGCTGTTAACGAGCCACGCGCGGGGCCGTCCAATGGTGCGTATCCAGATGCCTGACCCGCTGACCCACCGAGGCGCCGTATGCGTATGACATTGCCCCCGTCGCTCCGTCTCCGTCTCCCTGGCCTGTTCAGCGCCGCCGTCGCGGCAACGGTGGGGTGTGCTTCCAACGCCGGAACCGGCGGTGCCGGGGAGATGGCGGCGCGCCTGCCATCGGCCACAGAAATCGCCGCGCGTGAGCAAACCGCCGACCAACAGGTGCAGCACGTACTCAGTCGACTGGCGTTCGGCCCCCGTCCGGGCGACGTCGCGGCGGTTCGCGAGGTTGGTGTTGACGCGTGGATTGCCCGGCAGCTTGAGCCGCGGCGAATCAGCGACGAATCCACGGAGCGCTTTGTGGCCCAGTTCACGTCGCTGGGCAAATCTGGCGAGGAGCTAATCGCCCAGTATCCGCCGCCGGGCGCGCAGTTGGCGCAGATGGCGCGGCAGAACGGCGGCAAGATTTCCACCACCGACTCCATGAGGCTGCGCGATCAGGGTCGTCAGTCGTACGCATTTTTGGGAGAGATCGCGAGCAGTCGGGTGGCACGCGCGGTGATATCCGAACGACAGCTTGATGAAGTGATGGTGGACTTTTGGGAAAACCACTTCAACGTGTTCGCCGGCAAGGACCGTACGCGCTACTTCCTTCCCGAGTACGATGCGCAGACCATTCGTCCGCATACCTTGGGCAAGTTTCGCGACTTGCTGGGCGCGGTGGCGAAGAGTTCGGCCATGCTGTACTACCTCGACAACTGGCAGAGTGTGGCCGACAGTGGCCGTCCGACGCTGCGTCAGACTCCTCCCGGGCAGCGGCGTGCGGCGGCGCGCCGCGCCGCGGTGGTGGCCCAGCAGCGCCCGCAACTTGCTCAACTCATGCAGCGCAAGCGCGGGCTGAACGAGAACTACGCGCGGGAACTGATGGAGCTGCACACGCTGGGTGTTGATGGCGGATACACGCAGCAGGATGTCATTGAGGTGGCGCGGGCGCTGACGGGTTGGACGCTGGCCCGGGGTGCCAATGGTGGCGCATTCCTGTTCCGCGCCGAAACACACGACGCCGGCGCCAAGGTGATTCTGGGCCAGAAGTTTGCCGCAGGACGAGGTGAAGACGAAGGCGAGGCGGTGCTGGATCTTCTGGCTCGTCATCCGTCCACGGCGAAATTCATCGCCACCAAATTGGCACGACGGTTTGTGAGCGACACGCCGCCGGCCGCACTGGTTGAGCGCGCGACCGCGACGTTTCGCCATACCGACGGCGACATACGCGAAGTCGTGCGGACCATTGTGACCAGTCCGGAGTTTTTCGCGACTGCGGCCTATCGGGCCAAGGTCAAGTCGCCGTTCGAGCTGGTGGTGAGTTCGTTGCGGGTCATGAACGCGCCGGCCGATGCGACACCGCGCACCACGCAGTTGGTGAGTCGCCTGGGTCAGCCCATTTTCGGCCATCAGGCGCCAAACGGATATCCCGAAACCGGTGATGCGTGGATGAACACCGGTTCAATTCTCAATCGCATCAACTTCGGGCTGGCGGTGGCATCAGGGAGCGTACCGGGTGCACGACTGATCGATTGGCCGGCCGCGAAAACACTGGCGTCGTTGCCGCGCGAACAGCAGGTGGATGGCGTGATTCGCGAATTGCTGGGTGGTGCGGCGTCGAACGACACGCGGCAGGTGTTGCTTACCGGCACCAACCCGTTTCTGCAGGCGCGAGGTAACGGCGTCGATTCACTGTTGGTGGATGACGACAACGCGTCGATAGCCATGGCCGCTGGTGCCGCGAGCGGTGACATGAATGCACGTCGCGCCGCGAATCGCGACGCACGCCAACCGATGAACCAGCAACAACAGGCGGCAGGCAAGGAAGCGGTGAAACCCACCAAGGGTGCCACGCTCGCCCAGGCCATCGGCACGTTGCCGCCCACGCAGGGACTCGCACAGATCGTCGGGCTCGCACTCGGCGCTCCAGAATTTCAGCGTCGTTAGTCGCGACCGAACCCCTACGGAGTCAATCATGCAACGTCGAGTTTTTCTCAAGTCGGGGGCATTGTCCCTTGTGACGCTGGGTCTCACGCCGAGTTTTTTGCGACGTACGGCGTTGGCGATGGACTTGCCGCGAGCCGTGCGGGGGAAGACGCTCGTCGTACTGTTCCAACGTGGGGCGGCCGACGCACTCAATGTGGTGGTGCCATTTGGTGACGCGCACTACTACGCGGCGCGGCCGCAGTTGGCAATCGGTTCGCCGGCGCGGGTCACGGGGGCGGCGGGGGCGATCGATCTGGACGGATTTTTCGGACTGCATCCGGCGCTGTCGCCATTGAAGCCGTTGTGGGATCGCGGACTGCTGGCGCCCATTCATGCGGTGGGCAGTCCCAGTTCCACGCGCTCGCATTTTGATGCGCAGGATTACATGGAGACCGGTACGCCCGACCGAAAGGGTACGCCGGACGGCTGGCTGAACCGATATCTGGCGGTGAAAGGCACGTGCGAAGCGTGTGCGGTTGGTGACAAACCGGTGAACACGCCGTTTCGCGCCGTCGCCATGACGACGCAAATGCCACGCATTCTCGAAGGACCGTCGGCGACTGTGGCCATGAACTCCATTGAGGAGTTTTCCATTCGCACCAGTGGTGGCGAAGCGGAGAAGCGGTTGGAAGCACTGTATCGCACCGGTTCGGCCGACATGGTACATGGCAGCGGCACGGAAATGTTTGAGGCCTTGCGGGTGCTGCGCGCGGCCAATCCGCAGCAGTACAAGCCGGCGTCGGGCGTGGAGTATCCGCGCTCGCAGTTTGGTCAACGGCTACTGTCGATTGCGCAACTCATCAAGGCGGGCGTGGGGCTGGAAGTGGCGTTTGCCGATATCGGTGGCTGGGATACACATGTGAATCAGGGCGGTGCACAGGGACAACTGGCGCAGCGACTGGGCGATTTCTCGGCCAGTATCGCAGCGCTGGTGGCCGATCTGGGTGATCGCATGGATGATGTGGTGATTCTGACGATGTCGGAGTTTGGTCGCACGGTGCGGCAGAACGGCACCGGTGGCACCGATCATGGACATGCGGGCGCGATGTTTGTGATTGGTGGTTCGCTCAAGACGCCGCGCACGGTGATGGGTCGGTGGCCTGGATTGGCCCCGGAGCAATTGTATGAGGGACGCGATCTGGCGTTGACGACGGATTTTCGCAGTGTGTTCAGCGAGTTGGCGGCGAAGCACTTGGGAGCAGGGTCGTTGGACCGGATTTTCCCGGGGTACGGGGCGGCGGAGAAGAGCTGGCTGGGGGTGCTGTGAGTGAGTGCGCGATTGACGCAGGGGCACCGCGTAGGTGAACGGCGATACCGGACGACACGGTCGTCGTCACCGCACATGCGAGCGCTGTTTCAACGACACTCGTTGCCGTTACAACTGATTCGGTAGCGTACGACGCTTTGCAGCCCGTCGGCGTCCGTTTCCCTGAGCCACACATGCGACAGCGTGGCGCCCATCAGATCAGCTCGCGGTGGCATCGACCACCGAGCGATCGAAACGCCCTTTCTGTTGAGCATCAACACGCTCATTGACGACTCCGAATCGCGCATCGTCAACCACGTCAGCCCGCTGGGTTGCGCGTACACACTCATCACAGGTGCGTACACGATTGGGATGCGGATGTTAGACGCACTTCGAACTCGATCGGGTCCGATTCCGCGTGCCAGCACACTGTCGACGTGGCGTCGCGACATGGGCACACCACGATACGGCATGTGGCGCGAGAATACGGTGTCGCCGCGCACAGTGAGCCGGGTGATAACGATGCTCGCACCTTGCCGCTGCAAGTCGGTCACTCCGACGCGGACCATTTCAAGTCCGTCTGTCGAGAATCCGAAGTGGCTCGGAAAGCCGAATTCGGGTTCCCAGCGTGCGTCTGCATCGACGTTTGCGATGCGTGTTGCTGCGCCATCGGCAGTGCTGGTGAGTGCCGCGAGTTCCCTGATGGGAGTCGCGTCGCGCGACCGCAAGGTGATCGTGGCGATGCCTATCATGCCGCCATCTGGTCGACGAGTTCTCGGCGTCCAGTTCGAAACGGTGGCAGCGGAGTCCTGATGTATCAGGCGAAGCGGTTTCAGAATCGCTTCCAAGGGAATCGTTCGCAGCAACCGACCGTCTGCCGTTACAAAGGTGTGTCGCTTCAGTCCAAAATCGTAAATCCACAGCGTGTCCGCGATCCAACCCTGCGCTTGTGGCTCGCGGAATTCTCCCGGTCCGCTCCCCCGGTGTCCCACCGTCGCTACGCGTTTGCCGACTGCACTGTAAATGCGCACCTGCGCATCCTGGCGAAACGTCAACGCGACGATGTCGCGAGGCCCCACATGACCGCCGTTGAGCACGGCGAAGTCCTCCTTCTTTGCGTCTATTCGGAGATCCTCGACGAGCTTTGCGATTGGTACAAGTGGTTGTGCTGAGACGCGGCGAGTGGACGCGCTCAATACTCCGAAGAGAGCTGTACCTAGAAGAAGCCCGACCGGTGCGCGGTACAGCGTTCGGCGAATTATCAACGAGGTGCCCCGCTTCGCATCGTCGCTCTCCTCAGTTCAATTGGTGCCGATGTCACAGGGTCTCGACCAGCAAGAATCGCATCGATGGCAGCACCAAGTGCTCTATCGTCGGGTACCCCTGAGAATCGCCAACCGTTCACCAAAATCGTAGGCGTAGCCCGCAACTCGATTCGCTCCCCCCAAGTCCGCCCTGCGATGATGCGTTCCTTCGCTTTCGCGCTATTGCAAGCGCGAAACAGAGCCGTATCGTTGACGCTTGCATCCCGCGCATACGTCTCCCAAGACCGAAGCCCGATAGAGTCCTGTTTCCCGTAGACAGCATTTAGAAACGCGACGTGAGCACCTTGTTCGCCAGCGCACTCAAGCGCCACTGCGGCCTGCATGGAGAACCGATGTGATCTTATCGGATAGTGAACAAATGTCGTTGCTACCTTGCCGGGATATGCTTTATTGAGTGAAACCAGAGTCGACAGGTGAAACTTCGCACAGTACGGACATTCCAAATCCGAGAAGACGAGAATGCGGACTGGTCTCTTCACCGACTCCAAGTCGATGCCTGCGGAAAGTATCTCTTTCCATTCGGGCACGAACACCAGTGCGTTCTCTGTCGGATGCGCGGCGCGAGCGCTATTTCTCTGGCTAAGCTCTCGGCTAGCGAAGACAATGGCGAGTGTCAGCGCCGCGATTGCGATGGCAATGTTCGAAGCACGCTCCGCCGCGCTGGACATTACAGTGGTCCCCCTTGGTTGACGTCAGGCGACCGACACGAGAAGTCCAGTCGCGCGATGAAGATGTGTTCGAATGGAGGCCCGCTCCGCGACGATGATTTCCGCTGGGCGGGCCCCAGGTTTCCACATGCTGATCCGGGTTGCGTTGCGCCAGTCGTGCTAAGCAATCCTAGACGTCACAGCAACCGCCCGGCGATCCCACGTGCACATTCTGCGTGCAGCCGGGATTGACATAGACTCTGTGTTCAACATCTGCCTCGCGCTCCCAGATGAAGCACGAGTTGTACAGGCAGCAGTGAGTCGAAAGCGTGGAACTCTGGAGGGTCCCCGTGCAGGCGCCATCGTCTGGCAGCTCATCCGCGACTGCCGTGCCAGGATTGAGCGCAAGCGACGCGAGAGCGGCGAGGATGAGGATCTTCGCCACAACTCTCTTGGATACCATGGTAACCTCCTCTACTATTCAGGTGAACGAAAAGGCCCTCGGGTTCACGTTTGTCAAGTCGAGTGAGATTGAACAGTGTCACTTTTTGCCACTTCGACGCGTTGACCGCGCACCATCGTCGCGTTCATCACTGATTCCTCGTCGCCGACGAGTCGCCAATTGAATCGACCCGCGTCGCGCGTCAAAGTGCTCTCACCGCCGCGGCGAGTAGACGTGCCTCTTTCGCTGGCGCGCTGCACGCATTCGATTGATGGCAGTCATGAGGGACGCCTGCAGATACCCCGATACTCCGCGAATCGTAGCTTCTCGTCGGGCATCGTCATCGTACGTGTCGCACGTGCCGATCCGCGTGAGATTGCGTGCGCGTCCTCTTGACGAAGCGCACAGTCCCAGGATGCGTTCCACAACAGTGCCACTAATTGCCAAGCCGTAGTCGTTGACAGCAGGCCGTCCGCGCGCTCACTTCAAGGTGTACCTGCCGCGATGCCGCGAGCTGCTGCCGAACTGGTCGCATTGGGCACTCCCTCATGTCTGTTCTCGTATTTGGTTCACGGTGCGCAAGCGCAGTCGGGTGTGTATCGCGCCGCGCGTATAGGTTCGCCGAGCAGGTGGATCTACCTCACCCGTATTGCGAATACCATGACGACAGGGACGATCAGGCGTGGGTGTGTTTGCGCGAATCAGCCGACCGCGCGGTCAGCCTCGTGATCGCGCTGTCAGCGGTCGAGGACACTCCGATTTTTCTTGTGGTCCGACCGTTGACGGTCAACGTCAACGTGCTTGCCGCCGAATTGGTGATGCTGCGCGCGAAGATTGACGGGTCGTGGCGCGAGCGCGCACGCCACACCGTTGGAAGTGTATGCGACCCACTGGCGCCAACACGCCTGCGCTTCGACCTTGCGCTCGCAGTGTCGGGCATGGCCTTGCCAGCCGTTCGTTATTGTGCCGCGTTACCCGCAGCAGCAAAACGAATTCGTCGGACACATTCACAAAGCTACAAAGGCGGCGTGAACGTGCACATGAAGGAAGTGCTGGACTGGGTGTTCTACATTCGCGTCGCTGCCGGACGCAACATTGGGGTCTCGCTCACCCAACGCGTGCAGGAATTGGGCGGCTCCCTTCGCAGCTTCCGACGACTCTGCAAGCGTCTTCGACTATGGATCGCGCAGCCGCCATGTTCCGTCACGCCGCAGATGGTGATTGACGCGCTTGGTCGACGACTCGGGGGGGGGGGGGGGGGGGGGGGGGGGGGGGGGGGGGGGGGGGGGGGGCGGGGGGGGGGGGGGGGGGGGGGGGGG
>JANMRE010000390.1:0-7330 GCA_031370885.1 Gemmatimonadaceae bacterium | reverse complement strand
TGCCATCCGCCAACTCGCGCTTCCAATGGCCGCAGTGGAAGAACAGTTTCGTCGCATGGTCTTCAACATCGTGGCGCGCAATCAGGACGACCATGTGAAGAACATCGCGTTCCTGATGAACAAGCAGGGCGAATGGTCGCTTGCTCCGGCATTTGACGTCACCTACAGCTACAATCCGTCGGGCGCCTGGACAGCCGCGCATCAGATGACCTTGAACGGCAAGCGCGATGACTTTGCGCGTGCGGACTTCGAGGTGTGCGCACGGTCCGCACTGATGAAGCGTGGTCGCGCAAAGGTGATCATCCACGAGGTGCAGACAGCGGTGCGGCGTTGGCCGGAGTTTGCTGCGGAAGCTAAGATCGCTGACGAACTTGCGACGAAAATTCGCACCAGTCATCGGGACGGATTCCCCGCGCCATGAGCCTCACCGCCGTTCCACACGCTTCAGGAAATCGCGGACAACCTGCACAGTCTGCAACTCGTTGTCCCACATGGTGAGGTGTGCCGCCGTATCAATCACGGCCACCTTCGCACCCGCAACCGTCGCGGCCTGCTTGCGGATGGTGGCAGGATTGGCTTCGTCAAATTCACCCACTGTGAACAGCGTCGGCACTGTGATGTTTTTCAGTTCTTTCGAAACATCGTACCGCTTGAGTGTGCCGATGATGGTGAACTCGCTCGGACCCTGAAAATACATGTACTGCTCCATGCCGGCTGTTTTCATGGTGCTGTCCCAATCGGCCTGTCGCACGTGGCGCACCACATAACGTGACGTGAACTCGTTGTTGGCGGCTTCGTACTCTGGCCCTTCGAACTTGCCCGTCTTTTCGGCGGTGGCGATGGCCCGTTGCAACGATTCGGGCAACTTCCTGAGCAGGGCCTTCGCATTGGACTCCCAACTGGGGATGTTCAATGCGGCGCTCATCAACGTCAAGCTGGCCACGTGCGTCGGATGTGCCTTGTAGTATTCGAATCCGAGAATCGTGCCCCACGAATGCCCAACGATATGCACCTTGTCATAACCCAACTTGGCGCGTAGCGCGTCGAGTTCGGCAACGAAGTGCGCAATGGTCATCTTCGTGGTGTCGGTAAGCCGATCAGACTTGCCGTTGCCGAGTTGGTCGTAGCGCACCACCGGACGATCGGTGCTGAGCGCTTCCATCGGCTTCATGTAGAACGAGCCATACCCTGGTCCGCCGTGGAGCAGGATGACGGGAATCGCCGATCCGCTGCCTGAGACCTTGTACCAGATATTGCCACCATCCACCGCGAGGGTGGCTTCGCCTGACGGCAACGCTGGTGTTGCCACAACCGCTGAATCACTCGCCGGTGGTTTTGGCGTTTTCTCTGCAGTGCACCCGACAACCAACTGACCGACCAGTGCCAGGGCGCAGTACTTTGACAATTGGCGCATCGTTGAACCCTCGGGAAGTATCGATACCTGTAATCTCTCTCCGTCGCGCCTTCCCGTCCAACGGGCGGCGTGAGACCTTTTAGCACCCCGACGTTCCGGAGCCTCGCCATGCCCAGCCGAGTTCGCCATCTGTCTGTTTCCGCCATTGCCTTGGCGACAGTGCTTGGGGCCTGTGCTCGTGCGTCGACGCCACGCGGTAGCGCCAAACCTGCGTTTGCGACCCAGCGATGGTTGGCCACCTGGAGTCCGAGCCAAAGCGCCACGTCTCTCAGGCCACCAACGGGCACTGCAGATCCCGTGCCAAGCTACGTCAATGCCACCATTCGCGAAATCGTCCGCACCACCATCGGCGGCGACAACGTGCGTATCCGGATCTCCAATGAGTTTGGTGACCGCCCCATTCGCATTGGTGCCGCACACATCGCGCGTCGCGACGCCGGATCAACCGTCGATGCGGCATCCAATCGCGCGCTCACATTCGGCGGCAAGAGCGAAGTGATCGTGCGCACGGGCGCGGTCGTCACCAGCGATCCGATTGCGTTCGCCGTGCCAACGTTGGGCGATCTCGCGGTGAGCCTTTTCCTGCCCGACTCCACGCGCACGACCACGCGACATGCGCTGGGCGTGCAAACGACATACGTGTCCAGAAATGGCAATCAGGCCGCGAGCACGACATTCGCCGCCGACACCACACTGCGTTCGTGGATTTTTCTGACGAGTGTCGAGGTGACGAATACGCGTGCCACCGGTGCCATTGTCGCCATCGGCAACTCGATTACCGATGGCTACGGCGCCACACCCGATTCCAATCGTCGCTGGCCCGATGTGCTGGCAAGACGACTGCTCACGTCTTCGGAGCCAGTAAAGGCCGTCATCAACGCCGGCATTTCCGGCAATCAGGTGCTGACCTTCGGCGCTGGCCCCAGTCTCGTGGCACGCTTCGATCGCGATGTGTTGACGCAGCCGGGCGTTACGCATGTCATTGTCATGGAGGGCATCAACGATATTTCGCGCGATGCCGCCAACCGCATGAGTGCCGACGACATCACCTTCGCGTATCGTCAGGTCATCGACCGGGCGCACGAGCGCGGCATGGTGATTTACGGCGCAACACTCACGCCATTCGAACGCCTGTCGCCGGTGCAGGAGGCCAAACGCACTGCGATTAATGAATGGATCCGCAACAGTGGTGCGTTCGATGGCGTGATTGACTTCGACAAGACCACGCGGGATCCCGCACAACCGCTACGACTCCTGCCGCTGTACGATTCGGGAGACAAGCTGCATCCGAGCGACGCCGGATATCAGGCAATGGGTGCGTCGATTGATCTGGCGCTGTTTCGCGCAAAACGTCGTGAGTGACATCGCCGCTGCCGTCAGGCTGATTCCCAGAGCGCCCGAATCGGCACCGCGTACAATCCATCGCCGAAACTGGCGCTCGTTGTACCGTCGTACAAGACCACGCCGTGCGTGAAGTGCTTGCCTGCCGCCTGCTGCAGTTTCCGCAATCCCCGAAAATCTGACGTGGTGACCGTGGCGCCTGCCTTGACCTCGATGCCAGCGACGGCACCCGCGCCCTGCTCCAACACCAGATCCACCTCGACACCGTCGCGATCGCGAAAGTGATAGAACGTGATTGGCGTTTCGCGCCAGCTCGCCTGCCGTTTCAGCTCCTGTAGTACAAACGTTTCCAGCAACGGCCCCAACACATCGCGAGTGCCATGCAGGTGCGCTGCGTCGAGGCCGAGTATTGCACAGGCCAGCCCGGTATCGCCTACGTGCAATTTCGGGGTCTTTACCAAACGGCTCAACTGATTGTTGTGCCACGCGGGAAGACGCTCCACGAGAAACACGCGTTCGAGCAGCGTGACGTAGTCGTGAATCGTCTGCCGAGTCAGTTGAAACGGACCCGCAAGGTCAGCGACATTAATAAGACGCGCGGTGTGACTCGCCGCCATGCGAAGCAGCCTGGGCATGGCCTCAAGCGATCGGATACGTGCAAGATCGCGCACATCACGCTGAACTTGCGTTTCCACATAGTCGCGGTACCACGCGGCGCGGCGCGACGGCGTCTTTCGTGCCAGAGCCGCCGGATATCCACCGGCTACGATGCGTTCGGCCAGTGACACACCGAGCCGTTCTGTGATCCTCGTCTTGAATCCTTGTCCCAACAGCGCATCGAGAAAACGAGGGGGCTTGCCCGCCAATTCACACTGTGCCAACGGATGCAATCGCAGGATGCCCATACGGCCCGCCAACGAGTCGGCCACGCGCGGCACAAACAACACATTCGCCGATCCCGTCAACATGAACCGCCCTGGTACGCGACGTTGATCCACGGCGTCTTTGATGGCCAGAAACAGCTCGGGCACCCGCTGGACCTCATCCAGTATCGCTCGCTCGGGCAGTCCCGCGATAAATCCCACTGGATCCTGCTGTGCGGCTTGCCGAGCAGCCTCTTCGTCGAAGGACACGTAGTGGAAGCGCCGACGCGCACCGACGGTACGTGCCAGCGTGGTCTTCCCACTCTGTCGGGGCCCGTGAATGAGTACGACAGGCGTGTCGGCCAGCGCTTCGCGGAGACGCGGAGCGAGGTAGCGCGGATAAGCCGGAGCGGTCGGCGGCATCGGGAGGCGTCCTGTGAAGCTCGGCTGATCGCCAGGTGAGGAAGCGGCTGATCGCTAATATTAGTTTCGGCTGATCGCTAGTACAAGTATCGGCTGATCGCTACTTTCCTTTACACACCGACCCTGCTACGACCTCGCCGTCACCGCCCGGGGCCGAGTCCCGAGACTCTGCCCTCGCCACCTCAACGCCGTGCCCTCCCATACCGTACTATTCAGTCGCCCCTGACGCCCTCGGCGCACCCTCCCGAAAGCCCTACCACGCACCTCCGTGAACCTGTTTCCCGGCCAGCGCCTCGTCGCGCCGACGCTCTTCGCTTCTCTGCTCCTCGCCTGCTCCGCCGGCAAGGAGCCCGCCGCCGACACCACCGCCGCCACGCCGCATGACATGGCGTCCATGTCCGGCATGGACGCGACCGTGACCATCCCCAAGGGCGCGATCTACACCGCCGCCGACGTGCACTTCATGCAAGGCATGATTGCGCATCACGCGCAGGCCATCTTCATGTCGCGACTGGCTGCGTCGCACGGGGCCAATCCGCGTCTGCTTCGATTCGCCGACAAGATCGATCAGTCGCAGATTTCGGAGATCCGGTTGATGCAGGAGTGGTTGGTGGCGAACGCGCAAACCGCGCCCGACACGTCGTCGTATCACACCGTCATGATGGCGGGCATGCTGAGCCCGGAGCAGATCAAGACGCTGGAGGCGGCGCGTGGGCCGGAGTTCGACACACACTTTCTCACCATGATGATCCAGCATCACGAAGGCGCGCTCACGATGGTCGCCGATCTCCTGGCCTCACCGGGCGCGGCGCAGGATATCGACGTGTCGGTCTTTGCCAACGATGTGCACGCGGTGCAAACTGCCGAAATCGGCACGATGCGCCGGATGCTGGAACAAGTTCCCGCCAAACCCTGAAGTTCCCTGACAGTGCTATGAGCCTTTTACCGGAGTCGACTCTGATGGGACATGTTCGCAGGTTCTGCGCGCTGGCCGCGCTTTCACTCACTGCCGCGTCATCGCTTGACGCACAGACGTATCCCACCAGCAAGGACGCGCGCAACGGACTGAAGTCGGGAGTGCTTGACGCCGGTGTTGCCGCCGAAGGCATGAGGCTCGTGTCGTTCACACCAAAGTCCGCCGAGTTTGACACGACGCGCGGACTCACGTTTGTGAACTCCGACTTGGCGTTTCGCGGCAACTATGTGTATCAGGGCAATTTTGCGGGATTCTCCATTTGGGACGTGAGCAACCCGGCCAAACCTGTGAAGGCCGCGGCGGTGTCGTGCATTACGTCGCAGGGTGATCCGTCTATCTACGGCAACTTGCTCTTCCTTTCCGCAGAGGGCGGTGGCAATCGCAACGACTGTGGCAAGGGTGGCGTGCAGGACCCCAAGGATCACATGGCCGGCGTGCGCATTTTCGACGTGTCCGATCCGCGCAATCCCAAGCTCGTGAAGAACGTGCAGACGTGCAAAGGCTCGCACACGCACACTATCGTGCCGAGCAAGAAGGACAAGGGCGTCATCTACATTTTTGTGTCGGGCAGTGGCGCCCCGCGACCCGAAACTGAAGTGGCCGGTTGCAAAGCAGGCACCGATCCCGCCGATCCAACCAACTCGTTGTTTCGACTGGATGTGATCAAAGTGCCGTTGGCCACGCCCGAGAAATCAGAAGTCGTGACGGGCGCACGCATCTTCACCGGCATGGAGCCGGCACCGCGTCGCGCGGGAGCCAGCGCTGGTCGTGGTGGACGCGGTGGTCGTGGTAGTGATTCCACCGGCGCGCCAGCACCGCCACCACCGCCGCCAACGGGTCCGCGCAATTGTCATGACGTGTCGGTGTATCCGGAGAAGAATCTGCTGGCCGGCGCGTGCGGGAGTTACGGTATTCTGGTGGACATTTCCAATCCGGAAAAACCGGTTCGTCTGGACGCGGTTGCGGACACCAACTTCTCGCTGTGGCATACGGCCGTGTTCAGCAACGACGGCAACAAGGTGGTGTTCACCGATGAATGGGGCGGCGGCACGTCGCCTATGTGTCAGGCGAACAGCATGCTGGAAATGGGTGGCAACACCACCCTCACCATCACCAAGGACAAGAAGCTCAAGCAGGGCGCGTACTTCAAGATTCCCACCGCACAAACCGCGCAGGAAAACTGTGTGTCGCACAACGGCGCGCTCGTACCCGTTCCGGGTCGTGACATCATGGTGCAAGGCTGGTATCAGGGCGGTGTGGACGTGATCGATTTCACCGATCCCAACAAGCCCTTCGAACTCGCGTTCTTCGATCGCGGTCCCATCGATGCGCCACCGCTGGTGGATGCCGGTCCTCCAGGCGCCGCGCGCGCGGCTCCTCCGGCTCGCGGCACGATTGGCGGATCGTGGGGCGCGTACTACTACAACGGCCTGATCTACTCGTCCGAATTGGCGCGCGGCATGGACATCATCGAACTCACGCCCAGCGACAAACTGTCGGCCAACGAAATTGCGGCCGCCAAGTTGATCAAGCTCGAGCAGTTCAATCCGCAAAGCCAGCCGAAAATCGTGTGGCCGGCGGCTTTCCCGGTGGTACGCTCGTATCTCGATCAACTGGTGCGTAACAATGGTCTCGCGGCGGCGCGCACAACAGCCATTGGCAGCGCGCTGAATGCGGCCGAGGCGCAGACCGGTGCTGCGCGGCGCGCTTCGCTGAACAAGCTCGCGTCCGAGGTGGCGAAGGACGCCGCCGGTGCCAAGGACGGTGCCCGCGTGAAGACGATGGGGCAGGCCATCAAGGATCTCGCGGCGGTGAAGTAGGCAAAGAAGAAGGGAGAAGGGAGTCTTCTTTTTTCGCCCCCACCGCCCTGCTTCGTCCTTTCCGCGCCTCACCTCACCACGCCAACGCAGAAGTTGCCCACCGGAAGCCCTACGACCTTCGTGAGCACCAGGAGCGCATCGAAAGCCGTCACGTCGCCATCGCAGTTGGCGTCACCATTGGGCCAACGCACGGAACCGCCCGGCACCGGCAAGCCCACCACCGACGACAGAATGGCCTGCGCATCGAGAGCCGACAGCACACCATCGTTGGTGATGTCACCGCGCAGTCCGGCCACGTTCACGTCGAGCGCAAACATGCCGCGCCCGTGTGTGGCAGCAATGAGGCGACCGCGCGTTTTGTCGAACACCAGATCGTACACCGCCACCACCGGCAAGCCGTTGGTGACCGGCGTCCACGACGACGCACCGCGCGCCAGCGCGAACACGCCGATGTCGGTGCCGATGTTCAATTCACCAAGTCCTGGCTGCAGCG
>JANMRE010000379.1:0-8368 GCA_031370885.1 Gemmatimonadaceae bacterium | reverse complement strand
GGCGCCGGTGCGCACACCATCATCTTCACGTCGAGTGGGCTCACGTCGGCCACGTCGGCCAGCTTTACCGTCGCGGCAAGTGCACCCACGCAACTGGCCGTGACCACGCAACCGGGTGGCGCCGTATCAGGTGCCGTGTTCACCACGCAACCCGTCATCGCGATTCGTGACGCAGGCAACAATCTCACCACCAGCACCGCGTCGGTCACGGCGGCGATCGCCACCGGCAGCGGCACACTGAGTGGCACGACCACCGTGACGGCCGTGAATGGCGTGGCGACGTTCACCAATCTGGTCATCACCGGCACCGGTGCACACACCATCATATTCACGTCAGGCACCCTCACCTCTGCCACGTCGGCCAGCTTCACCGTGACAGCAGGCGCGCCCACCCAACTCGCAATGGTTACACAGCCGAGCGGCGCCGTGTCGGGCGCCGTGTTCACCACGCAGCCCGCGGTCGAACTGCGCGATGCCACCAATGCCGTCGTGTTGCAGGGTGGCGTGGCCGTAACCGTCGCCAAGGCGAGTGGCTCGGGAACGCTCAGCGGCACGCTGACGGCAGTGACCAACGCGGCAGGCAGGGTGACGTTTACCAACCTGGTGCTCACGGGAACCGGCGCGCATACGCTGAGCTTCAGCGCGGCCGGACTCACGAGCGCTACGAGTGCAAGTTTCACGCTGTTGGAGGCGGACCTGGTGGCTGGCGTGGTAACGGTCACGCCCAACAACCCGCTCACAACGCAAACAATCTCGCTGACTGCCGGCGTGAGTAATACAGGAAATGCACCAGCGGCAATCGTCGCGTGGCAACTCAAGATCGACGGTGCCGTGGTGAGCAGCGGAACAATTGCCAGTCTCGCCGCTGGGGCCAGCACGACCGTGAGCGCCAGCAACCTCGGCCCCTTCGTGCAAGGCAGTCATACGGCACAATTGGTACTCGATCCCGCGAACGCGATTGTGGAAAGCAATGAGGGGAACAATTTGAGCAGTCAGGCGTTCACGTCGAACCTGCCCCAAACGGTGGATTTGGTGGCGGGCGTGGTGACGGTGTCCCCTTCGAATCCGCTCACAACCCAGCCAGTGACATTGAGTGCCGACGTGAGCAACGCGGGGAATGTGACGGCGACGAACGTGGTGTGGCAACTCAAGATCGATGGCGCGCTGGTGAACAGCGGAATCATTGCGACCCTCGCCGCAGGGACCAGCACCACGGTGAGCGCCGTCAGCGCAAAACCGTACTCACAGGGCAGTCACACAGCGCAGCTGGTGCTCGATCCGTTCAACGCGATTCCGGAGAGCAGCGAGGCGAACAATACGAGCAGTCGTTCGTTTACGTCGAGTCCTCGACAGACGGCCGATCTGGTGGCCGGCGTGGTGACCGTAACCCCGACAAATCCGCTCACAACGCAACAGGTGGCGCTCAGCGCCAACGTCAGCAACGCAGGGAACGCGGCGGCGACGAACGTGATCTGGCAGCTCCTGATCGATGGCGCCGTGGTGAACAGCGGGACCATTCCGACTCTCGCGGAAGGGGCCAGCACCATGGTGAGCGCCAGCAACCTCGGGCCATACGCTGCAGGACAGCACGTGGCGGAGTTGTTGCTGGATCCTTCAAACGCGATCCCCGAAGGCAGTGAGGGGAACAACGTGAGCAGTCAGGCGTTCACGGCGAACCCGCCCGCCACAGTGGATCTGGTTGCAGGCGTGCTGATCGTCACGCCCACCAGTCCGCTCACCACGCAGCCAGTGACGCTGACCGCCGAGGTGAGCAACGCGGGCAACGTGACGGCGACAAACGTGGCCTGGCAATTCTTGATCGATGGCGCTGTGGTGAGCAACGGGACGATCGCCAGTCTCGCGGTGGGGGCCAACACGACGGTAAGTGTCAGCAACCTCGGACCGTATACCGCAGGGCAACATACCGCGCTATTGGTGCTCGATCCGGCCAACGTGATCGCGGAGTCGAGCGAAGCGAACAACACCAGCAGTCGCGTGTTCACGGCCAGCCCGCCCGCAACGGCAGACCTCGTGGCGGGCGTGATAACGGTGACACCGGCGAACCCGTTGTCAACGCAACCGATTGAGTTGAGCGCCATCGTCAGCAACGCGGGGAATGCGACGGCCACCAATGTGACGTGGCAGCTCAAGATTGATGGCGCCCTGGTAAGCAGCGGGACGATCGAGAGTCTGACAGCGGGAGAAAATTCGACGGTGAGCGCCAGCAACCTCGGACCGTACCTCCCTGGGAGTCATACCGCGCAGCTGGTGCTCGATCCGACGAATGCAATCTCGGAATCCAGTGAGACGAACAACACGAGTAGTCAGACCTTTACGGTCATCGTCGCGCCTCCACGGACAATTCGCCTCGTCATCGATGGAGCCGCGGGCCGGGTTGTTCGCGCGGACAACAGCGCAATCGTGTGTGCGCTCCCGGAAGGTGGCACGCAGATCACCTGCACCATCGGCTTGGCAGCATCGGCGCAGTTGCTCGCCGAGGCAACGGCAACATCAGGATTCATTGGATGGAGCGGCGCCTGCACAGGACGCGGAAGCTGCGCCGTGACGGGGGGAAGCGACACGCAGGATCTTCGTGCGGCGTTCGTGCCAGTGCGAAGCATCGACGCCAACGTCGCGGCGCGTGACCTGTTGTCTGGCACCGGACTCTCGCTCACCGACCGTGAATTGCTCGACCGCACGGGCAACGGTGACGGCGTTTTCAACCTGGGCGACCTCCTGGCGCACCTCGAGCGCACCGGCCAGGTGCTTTCGTCAACGATCTCGGCGCAACTGTTCAGCGCTCCAGCTACGCTCAGCCAACCTATTCAGGCGAAGAAGGCTCCTCCTCCACGTTTGTGAACCGGAGAATCGACACATGAACACAAAACGAAACGGGCTCGCGTTGATCGTCAGCGTTTCGCTGCTCAGCTCATGCGGCGGCGGCGATGGCGGCGGTCCAACCGTAGTTGTTCCGCCCGTGGTGACGCCGGGCAGTGCTGTTCTCTCGATCGCGACCCCGCCGACAGGACTTGCGGCAGTCAGACTCCGCGTGTTTGGACCCGGAATTTCAAGTCCGATCGTTCGAGGGACCACACGAATACTGTTCCAGCAAACCGTGGCAGACACCACCACATTCCTGCTCGCCATGACGACGGGCAGCGGCGCGTTTCTCGAAGTGAGACTCGCCAATCGCGACCGGATCCCGACGGTTGATGTGCGGGAGGCGACTGCCGGCCGAGCAGACGGCTATCGGGCGCTGACCGCCGCGTCTGTCGTCGTGTCGACGACCGTCCAATAACCACGGCTCTGCACCATTCGCGGATTGCCTGACCGCCGACGATTCAGGCAATTGAGTTTTCGTGACATGTCACACGCAGGTACCACCAACGGGATACCAACGATGCCATCACGCACGTCACATGTCCTGCAGGTCGTCTTCGCCGTGTTCACGTTGGTGTCCGGTTCGACACCGCTCGATGCACAGGGCGGAGGCGCTGCCGCAGCATCGACTGCAAGGATGATCAATCAGTCGGCCGACCCACTGCTCACGAGCTTTCGATTTCGCAACATCGGACCGGCCAGCATGGGTGGCCGCATTCACGACATCGAAGTCTCCGAGAGTCAACCCTCCACGATCTACCTCGGTTACGCCGTGGGCGGCATCTGGAAATCGGAGAACAATGGCACCACGTTCTCGCCGGTTTTCGATGAGTATGAAGTCGCCTCATTTGGCGATCTGGCCATTCACCCCACAAACCCCAACATCGTTTACGCCGGGTCAGGTGAAGCGAACAATCGCCAGTCGTCGTCCTTCGGCGGCGGAATGTACAAGACCACCGATGGCGGAAAGACCTGGCAACTGCAGGGTCTGCGCGAAACGCAATCAATTTCGCGCGTGGTCATCGACCCGCGAAATCCCGAAACCGTGTACGCGGCCGTTACCGGCCCGTTGTTTGGCGCGAGTCCCGATCGCGGTGTGTACAAAACCACCAACGGCGGTGGTACCTGGAACAAGATCAAGTACATCGACGAGAACACCGGGTTTACCGACATCGCCATCGATCGCTCGAATCCCAACGTGCTGTACGCGGCCAGCTATCAACGTCGGCGCACACACTGCTGTTTCAATGGCGGCGGGCCCGGGAGCGCGATCTGGAAAACAACGAACGGCGGGAACTCGTGGACGAAGATGACGGGCAATGGCCTTCCGCCGGGCACGTATGGCCGCATCGCGCTCGATGTGTCGCGCTCGAATTCCGGAGTGGTATACGCGCAGATCGAAGCGGGTGAGATTGGCCGGGACGTCGATCCCGAATCGGGCCGCGGCGGAGGTGGCGGTGGCGGTGGTGGCGCCGGTGGCTTTGACTGGTGCAATACCGCAGGCCCCGGCGGTGGCTTCGGTGGCGGTGGCGGTGGCGGCCGAGGGGGCGCTCCTGCGGCGCAGCCTCAAACGGCGCCCGCTCTCAATGCTGCCTCCGGAGGCATTTTCCGCACCGACAACGGCGGCGGCGCGTGGCGACACGTCAGCAACTGCAACGCGCGGCCCATGTATTTCAGTCAGCTGCGCATTGATCCGCAAAATCCGAACGCGGTGTATGTCGCTGGACTGCCCATTGCCAAATCACTCGACGGCGGACGCACATTCGCCACGCTGAACGAGGCTGGCGGCAACGGCAACCCGGGTCACGTGGACGTGCACGCTATCTGGATTGATCCGCGGAACCCGAATCACATCATGAATGGCAATGACGGGGGCCTGGACATCAGTTACGATCAGGGTCGCTCGTGGACCTCCGTCAAGACGATGGTGACGTCGTTGGCCTACGACGTGTCGGCGGACATGCGCCGTCCATACTTCGTGTGTGCCGGCCTGCAGGACAACGGCAGTTGGTGTGGCCCCAGTTCGCGTCGCCACGCCAACGGCATTCTGAATTCCGACTGGTTCAACGTGGGTGGCGGTGACGGCTTTTTCACCGGTCAGGATCCAAACGACTACAACATCATCTTCGCCGAATCGCAAAACGGAAACACCAGTCGACTGGACCTTCGTACCGGTCGTGGCGGCAGCATTCGACCCAGTGCCCCGCCCCCGCCCCCTCCGATGGATGTTCCCTCTGCGGCGGCGGCTCCCGGCGCGGGTGGCGGTCGCGGCGGCGGCGGTCGCGGTGGCAATCCCAACGTTGTGAACGCCGCACCCGGTGATCAATACCGGTACAACTGGAATACGCCGTACCAACTGTCGTCGCACAACTCGAGTGTCATGTGGCTGGGTGGCAACCGACTCTTCCGCTCGTACGACCGCGGCGAGACGTGGATCGCCAGCGCTGATGTCACCAGGCAGTTCGACCGCACTACCGTCGACATCATGGGTGTGAAAGGCAGCCAGACGATGCTGTCCAAGAACGATGGTCTCACGCAGTACAGCACGATTATCGCCGTATCGGAATCGCCCATCAAGCCGGGACTCGTGTGGGTTGGCACCGACGATGGTAGTCTGCAGCTCACGCGCGACAACATGGCGACCTTTACCGACGTGGGGAAAAACCTCCCCGGACTGCCACCCGGTCACTTCCATTGGGTGTCGCGTGTTGTCGCGTCGGTATTCGATTCCGCAATGGCGTACGTGGCCGTCGACGGGCATCGCAGCAACGATCTCAAGCCGTACATCTTCGTCACGAAGGACTTCGGTCGCACGTTCACGTCCATCACGAACGGCTTGCCCGCGTTCGGCAACGTGCAGGTCGTGACCGAAGATCCGAAAAACCGCAATCTGCTGTACGCCGGAACGGAGTTTGGATTGTACGTCTCGACCAACGGCGGCCAGTTGTGGCAGAAGTTCATGAACAACTTTCCCACCGTCCGTACCGACGACATTCTCGTGCATCCGCGTGATGGGGACCTGATCGTTGCCACGCATGGTCGCGGCGTCTGGATCGCCGACGACATCACACCGCTGCAACAACTCACGCCCGCCGTTCTGGCGGCCGATGCCACGCTGTTCGATATCCGACCCGCCGTGGCGTGGCTGAATGACCGCAAGCTCGGCCAGCAGGTCACCGGACAGCAGGTGTTTCGGGGCGAGAACGCACCGCGTGGGGCCTCCATTAACTACTACCTGCGCGCCGCAGCCAGTGGTGACGTCCGCATCACGATCACCGATGTCACCGGTCGCGTGATTCGGAGCCTGACTGGCACGGCAGACGCTGGAGTGAACCGCGTGCTGTGGAACCTTGCCCCCACTCCGCCGGCGGATGCCGCGGGAGGCCGCGGCGGTGGTGGTGGTGGTGGTGGTGGTGGTGGTGGCGGTGGCGGTGCTGAAGTGGTTCCGGCGGGTTCCTATAAAGTAACGCTGCAAGTAAGCGGACTGACTTTAACCAAGACCGTACAGGTACTCGAGGATCGGTGGATGGAAGAACGGTAGGTCTACCGTTTCCCGTCGGCACTCTTCCTCAGCAGCCTCACCTGAAGGGTCGTCCGCAACACCGTTCGCTCGAGTTCGCGCAGTATCACCAGCCGCATCGTCAGCGGCTGATGGTGCCGCACCTTCCAGCACCGCATGCATCCTGGTCTGCCATCCGTTTCCGGTGGCCTTGTAAGCGTTCAGCACCGCGCAATCGATGCGCATGGTCACCGAAGTCCGACCAACGGCCGGAGTCCATACGCCGGCATTCAGCTGCGCGACCGTCGCAAAGAGTTCACCATCGGGATTCGAGTCAATCTCGGCTTGAATTTCGGCGTCGGTCTTACGCTGCCCAGCCTGATGCATCTTGCTGACGACACGCGCTTGCGCGTCGTCCAGACTGATGGACCCGCCGGGTAGCCCACCCCAAGCAACCGCACGAGATTCACAACCCGAGCACCAGGCGTATCCCGTCCGCGATCGCGGCCATCGTACGCGGACGAAGCCGTCCGGAGTACTCATCGAGGAAACTCTTATCGAGGGTCACGATTTGCGAGATGTTCGCCACAGAGTCGGTCGGCAGACCCGCCTCCCTCGCCGACACCCGTACGTTGCCGGGGGCTGCCGCTCGCGTCTGATTCGACGTCAGAGCGACGGCAATGACTGTGCGGATTTGGCTGACGTTGAAGGAATCCGTTTGCACGATCACCATCGGACGTCGATAGCCTGGCTCTGATCCCGCCGGCTCGGGCAAGCCGGTCCACCACACCGTACCGCGGCGGATGAGCGCAGGCTCGCGCGGCTGGCGCCGCTTTACCACCGCTCGTGCGGAAGCGATCGGGCCTGCAACGCAGCCAAGCCGAGATCCGGTTGCTCAGCGGCAACATCGGAGTAGACCGCATTGAGACGCTCCGTCACCAGCGTCTGGTCATGCTGCGCGATGAACGCAGCGACTGCATTCGCGAAGAGCTCACTTCGCGACACCCCAAGGTGATGGGCAAGGGACTCGGCCGATTCAAAGAGGGTGTCGGGGAGTGAAATGGCGATCTTCATGCCAAGAGTATAACCGCAGTCATACCACTCTGCAAGTCCGCCGAACGCCGGCTTGTGCTGCAGCCGATCAATCGGGATAGGGAGTAGGAGAAGTGTATTCTCCTACTTCCCTCCCACACCACCGGACATGCGGGTCCGCATCCGGCGGTTCGGTGAGTTGAGGTTCAGAGGGCGCTCAGTCGCGGGATACCCATGTCATCAAAGTATGACACGGGATACGCGGCGTGGAGCAACGGGTGACCGGCTGTCATCCACCAGCGACGACAGTGCCGAGCGGCCAGCGCGGCCTCGAGTTGGGACAAGCCCCGGGCTCGTAGCACGCGGTACAGCGTCGGACCGCGCTTGCATTGGACAACGAGGAGCAGCCGAAGCCGTCGGCGAATCCATCCGTCGAGCGTCTTCAACTCCGTCGGCGTTTCCGCGAGTCGGAAGTATGCCTTCCAGCCACGCAGATAGGAGCGGAGATCCCGGACGACGGCCGCGAAACTCCACCCTCGTGACCGCGACGTGATCTCGCGGTCCCTGCACGAGCGCCGGATTTACATGAGCACCTGTTGATCGCAAGAGCTTCGCGGTCAATTGCCCGCTCACCATGGTGGCTCCTGCCTTGTATCCGGTTTCTGTACGTCGCCCCACAGGTCGCGCTACACCGCTTCTTTCAACGAGTCTCTCACGATTCCCGCCTTGCGGTTCACTCGGGTCGCTGCGATCAGCTTCCCAGAAGGACTTTCACCCTCCAAGTCAAAGGTCATGCTGGGCACACAATGAAACGCGGGCGCGAAGCGGCCGCCACCTTAGCTCGGCTGTCAGCACCAAGCATCGTTATGCGACGACGCGATCGTAGTCCGCATGACTGCCAATCCAGAACCAGAGGATGCCATCCGGCACGTCCACCGCGAGGGCGCGATAGTGGGC
>JANMRE010000354.1:0-4271 GCA_031370885.1 Gemmatimonadaceae bacterium | reverse complement strand
TTCAGCGATCTGGCCGAGTTCCCGCGCTTGGTGGGCACGGGGGCGAAGTTGGGATTCGTGCAGCATGGGGTGACGGTTGACGTGAATGAACGGGGCACGCGCGCGGCGGCCGTGACGGTGGTCGGGGTCGTGCCAACGTCATTGCCTCCCACGTTTCGTGTCGACAAGCCATTCGTGTTCTTCATCCGTGAGCGCTTCGCCGGCACCATCTTGTTTGCCGGCGTGGTACGCGACCCACGGCAATGAGCGCGGTCCTGGCGTTGCGCTGGTGGGCCGACATGCGTGACCGGCGCGCACGCACGGTCGCATTGGGCGTGTCCTGCATGGTATTCAGTGCGGCGACGGCCTGCGGGCGTGGTCGCGCCAGCGCGCGTCCCGAGCCGATGCCGTCGGTGACAACGCCAACTGTTCGCATGCTGCTGGTGAACGACGTTTATGTCACCGACACCATGCGGGACGGACGCGGTGGGCTGGCGCGCGTGGCGGCCATCCGCGATTCCATCGAACAGGCCACGGGCGCACCGGTGCTGTTCGTGCTGGCGGGCGATGTCCTGTCGCCGAGTGTGCTGGGCAAGTGGTACGGCGGTGCACAGATGGTCGACGCCTTCAATGCGGCGCGGCTCAACTTCGCCACGCTGGGCAATCACGAGTTCGATGGGTCGCGGGCCAATCTGCTGGCGCGACTTGGCGAATCAACGTTTCGATGGCTCTCCGGCAACTGCGGCGATTCGAATGGCGCGCCGTTTCCGTCGGTCCGCGGCTGGGATACGGTGCGCGTGGGCGGCGTACGCATCGGGATCATCGGCACCACGGTAGAGCGTGACTATCCGGGGTACGTGCGCTGTCGCAATGCCGACAGCGCGACGACCGCGCTGGTGGATACGGTGACGGCGGCGGGCGCGGAATTGGTGGTGGCGCTCACGCACCGGTTCATGTTTGAGGACGTGCGCACGTTGGTTTCGGAACCGCGTATCACTGCTATTCTCGGCGGCCACGACCACGACGGTCGTAAACAGGTGCAGGACGGCCGGTTGCTCGTGAAGGCGGTGTCGAACTCGCGCACTGCCGTACTGGTGACGTTCACCCGCGACGGCGCACGATGGATAGTGCGTGACAGCGTTTTCATTGTTGGTCGCGGCATGCGCGACGAGCCACGCACGGCGGCGGTCGTCGCGCGCTGGCGCGATACACTGACGCGCCGCATCGGCAACGATCGCGTGCTGGGTGTAGCCCCTGAGCCCATCAATGCCATCGATTCCATCTCCAAGCGTGAGAGTCCGTTCGGGAACATGATCGCCGACGCGATGCGCAGTGGTACCGATGCGGACGTGGCGATGCTCAATTCCGGCGCGCTGCGTTTTGATGATGTCATGCCTGCGGGACCGATCACGAAGCACATGATCGAGGGCATATTTCTGTTCGCCGACGAAACGCGGTCGGTGACCTTCCCGATTACCGGAGCGAGGGTGCGGGCGCTGCTGGAGGTGAGCGTTGGGCGCAGTGGCCTGGCGAGTGGTCCCTACCTGCAAGTGAGCGGACTGCAGTTTGCCTTTGATGCCAGGCTGCCCAGTGGAGCGCGCGTGGTGGGTGACCTGCGACGCGCCGACGGACGGGCGATCGCTGACACCGACACGCTGCGACTGACGTTCGTGACATACCCGGCGTGTCGCAACGGCGACGGATACCGCATTCCCGAAGCGGCAGCTGCCTGCGCAACACTGGAGCGCGATCCGACCGCGTGGCCGCGTACGGCCGATCTCGTGATTCGGCATCTTGAGGCGATGAATGGGCGCATCGTTCCACCACCCATTGGCCGGGTAACCCGTCTGGACCGGTAGCCGGATACCGGGTTCCTGCTGCATGTTGCAGTGCCTGTTTCACTCCCACCGGGAATGCCTGTGCCGATGCACGAACCGCTGCTTCCGCCCGCTGCCGATGCGCTCGCCAAGCTCCGTGTCGATGGGAAGGTTGCCATCGTGACCGGAGGCACCCGCGGGATCGGTTTGGCGATCGCGACCACGTTGGCGCGGGCGGGTGCGCGCGTGGCCATCTCCAGCCGCAAAGCAGAGCATGTCGATGGCGCTGTGAAGGCACTGCACGCAGAAGGGCATGACGTGGTCGGCATCGTCGCGCACATGGGGCGGGCTGCTGACGCGCATGCCGTCGTTGCGCGAACCGTTGAACGCTTCGAGGGCATCGACATCATCGTCAACAATGCAGCGACAAATCCGATCTTCGGTCCGCTGCAACAGGCCGGTGATGATGCGTTTGACAAGATATTCAGCGTGAACGTAAAGGGTCCGCTGGAGCTGTGTCGCGCAGCGCATACGATCATGGCCCAGCGCGGGGGCGGCGCGATTGTCAATATTGCCAGCATTGGTGGTGTGTCGCCGGAAGCGGGACTCGGACTCTACAGCGTGAGCAAGGCAGCGCTGGTATCGCTGACAAAGGTGATGGCGCAGGAATGGGGTGCCGATGGCATCCGCGCCAATGTCATTTGCCCGGGTCTCATCAAAACCCGGTTCAGCCAGGCGCTCTGGCAGGACGAACACATCTCGAATCAGGTACTGGGGCATCAGCCGATTCGACGCATCGGCATGCCATCGGATGTGTCGGGACTCGCGCTGTTCCTGGCGTCGGAAGCGTCGGCGTATTGCACAGGAAGCGTATACATGGTGGATGGCGGGTATCTCGCGTGAGTCACGGCACCGAAATGGCGCCGGCCGATCTCGCATTGCTGCTGGCCACGGCGCGCACATTCGTGCGCACGGAACTGGTGCCGCGCGAAGCGGAATTGCTGCGAGCCTCGTGGCGCGAGGCCGAGCCCGTGCTGTCGGCTTGTCGGGAACAGGCCAGGACCTTGGGTCTCTGGGCGCCGTTTCTGCCCAAGGCACTCGGAGGCCTGGATCTTCCGCTCGACGCGTACGCGCGCTTGTCCGAGGTGTTGGGTTGGACGCCGTATGGGCACTACGTGTGCAATTGCCAGGCGCCCGACGTCGGGAACATGGAACTCCTGCTGCAGTTCGGAACCCAAGCGCAACAGGCGCAGTTTCTTGCTCCATTGGCGCAGGGTTCAATTCGCAGTTGTTTCGCAATGACCGAACCGGAGCATGCAGGCTCCAACCCCACGGTCATGTCAACGCGAGCCGAACGCGACGGCGACGAGTTCGTGATCACGGGCCACAAGTGGTTCACGTCGAGTGCCGACGGCGCGTCGTTCGCCGTGGTGATGGCAGTCACCAACTCCGACGCCACCGCACCCCATCAGCGCGCGAGCCAGTTGCTCGTACCACTGCCCGCACCGGGCTACACGCTGATGAGAAACATTTCCGTGATGGGTGAAGCGGGCGGCGGTTGGTCCAGTCACGCCGAAGTGCGGTTTGACCAGGTGCGTGTGCCGGTAACGAACTTGCTGGGGCCACAGGGCGGGGGTTTCGCGCTGGCCCAGGAGCGTCTCGGTCCCGGACGCATTCACCATTGCATGCGCTGGATTGGCATTTGCGAGCGTGCCTTCGATCTGATGTGTCGGCATGTCGTGACGCGCGAACTCTCGCCGGGCGACGCGCTGGCGAACAAACAGGCAATCCAGTTCTGGATCGCCGAGTCACGCATCGAAATTCATGCGTCGCGTCTGATGGTGTTGGACGCGGCCGCCAAGATGGCGCGGGCGGGTCAGGAAGCAGCGCGCGAAGAGATTGCGTACATCAAGGTGTTTGTGGCCAACACGCTGCAGCGCGTGCTCGACCGCGCGATTCAGGCGCACGGGGCGCTGGGCATGACGGACGATACGCCGCTGGCGTGGTGGTACCGCCACGAACGGGCGGCGCGCATTTATGATGGCGCCGACGAGGTGCACAAGACGGTGATTGCCCGACGTGCACTCAAGGGGTACGCGCGCGACCCACGCCCCTGAATCACGGACCATCGCATGGCGCGCTCGGACGAACACACCATTGCCGTTCGCTCCGGCGAAGCAATCGACAGCGATGCGCTGCGTGTGTGGCTGGACGGTGCCGTGCCGGAGCTCATTCCGGCCGACGCCCGTGTCGAGATCCGACAATATCCGTCCGGTTTTTCCAACCTGACGTATCGGATCAGCGTCATCACCGAAAATGGCGAGCGCGCGTACGTGTTGCGCCGACCACCGCGTGGTGTGAAGCCTGGCATTGCGCACAACGTTGGTCGCGAGCACGATTTGCTGGCGGCGCTTTATCCGCTGGGTGTGCCGGTGCCGCGGGCCATCGCACGGTGCGACGACGCGCATGTCGTCG
>JANMRE010000337.1:0-6985 GCA_031370885.1 Gemmatimonadaceae bacterium | reverse complement strand
GCAAGGGCGTTCGCCCGATCCGCTCTGGGACCCGCTGTCCTTTGCCGTAAAGGAAGCGCACGCCCGCAATCTCGAACTGCATGCGTGGTTTAATCCCTATCGGGCGCGACACACCGACGCGAAGAGTCCGCTGGCACGCAGCCACATTGCGCGCACCAATCCAGCGCTCGTCAAGAAATACGCGGGCTATCTGTGGATGGACCCCGGTGAGCCAGCGGTGCGCGCGCGCACGTTGCGTGTTGTTCTCGATGTGGTGAAACGCTATGACATCGACGGCGTGCACATCGACGACTATTTCTATCCGTATCCGGAGAATTCCAGACGCGGACGCGAAATTCCGTTTCCCGACGATGTCAGTTGGCGCAAGTATCGCAAAGCGGGCGGAACGGGCGCGCGCGCCGATTGGCGACGCCAAAACGTCGATCTGCTGGTGGACGCGCTGCACCGCGGTATTCACGTGGTGAAGCCGTGGGTGAAGTTCGGCGTCAGTCCGTTTGGGATCTGGCGCCCGGGATATCCGGAGCAGATTCGCGGTTTCGATGCGTACGAAAAACTCTACGCGGATGGTCGAAAGTGGTTGAACGAAGGGTGGGTAGACTACTTCACCCCGCAACTCTACTGGCCAACCACAAAGGTTGCACAGTCGTACCCCGCGCTGCTGCGCTGGTGGGCCGGCGAGAACTCGCAGTCGCGACACTTGTGGCCCGGCAACTATACGTCCCGAGCGGGCGGGTCCGGGTCGAGCGCCTTTTCCGTAGGCGAACTGGTTGAGCAGATCCGCGTCACGCGCCTGCAACCCGGGGCAACGGGCAACGTGCACTTCAGCATGAAGTCGTTTCTGGTGAATCAGGGAAGCATGAACGATTCGCTCGCGACGGGCCCGTACGCCGAGGTCGCGCTCATTCCTTCAACGCCATGGCTCACAACGCCAGCGCCACCGGTACCGGCACTGGGCCTTACCCGTCGAAACGGCACCACGTCGATCGTGTTGGGGACAATCGGAGCCACCATCCCGTGGCAGTGGCTGGTGCAAACCCGTGAGGAAACCGGGTGGACCAGTGCGCTGCTTCCGGGAAGCGCCAAATCCTTCCCGCTGCCGGTCGTGCCGAGAGTCAGCCGTGTGACCGTTCGCGCGTTCAATCGCGTGGGGCTTGAAAGTCCGTCCGTTTCGATATCGCTTTCAGATACGGTATCCGGATCGGATGCCGCTGGACGCGCGGCGTCGCCGACAACGTCCCGGTCTTCCAAGCGAGGTCGTCCCGATGGCCGTTGAGCGCTCACCGTTCTTCTATCGAAGCACTGCCGGTATTCGCATCACCGTGCGCCCCAGGTATCTGCCCGAGCGCTCGAATCCGATGCTCGGGCAATTCGTGTTTGCGTATCACATTCGCATCGAGAACATTGGCGACCAGGCAGCGCAGCTGCGAACGCGGCGGTGGCTGATTCACGATGAAGCAGCCGGCGATACTGTGGTGGAAGGGGAGGGTGTCGTGGGCGAACAGCCGCACCTGATGCCAGGTCACGTGCATGAGTATCGTTCGTTCTGCGTCCTCAAGGCATCGCAGGGCTGGATGGAAGGCTCCTACCGATTCGTGCGTGACGACGGGTCGTCGTTCCAGGCCGTTATTCCCCGCTTCACACTCGTCGCAGAGCCACGCGCCGATACGGTGTCGTAGGGAACAGGTCGGTGCGGGCGCGTGTGCTGCAACGCGCCCGGAAGCGGCTACGCACCGCCGGAGCGCAACAGCCAGGCCACAGAGGCGGCGATTGCCGTCGTCACGATGCCCGCGATCAACAATCCGCGAGAACTGCGCGGTGCGCTGGCCCGTCCGGCTCGGCCATTGAGTCGTCTCGACCGTCGCTCCATCTCGAGGTCATCACCCTGAGGCTGTGTGCTGCTCGCCGGATCTGCCTCCCGAGTGCTTGTTTGCGGCGTCTCGGCCATCTGCGGCCGAATAGCGCGGGAGTCAAAGTCGCGGTGATTGGATGCGGATAACAGCGTGACAGACGACCCTGCTGCCGCGCTTGGCTGCGACGGCAGGTGCAGCGCGATTGACGGTGTCCGAACACGCGCCGAGCGCAGAGGGGATTCAACGGTCATCTCGATGAGATCTGGCCGCATCGGATCGTCTGGCGTACCGTACTCCACCACGAAGCCCAACACATCAGCGGGAGACGCCGCCTCCGACAAGACTTCGTGTCGCGGCGCATCGTCATCGGGCGTCGATGGCGACAGGTCCACCAGGTCGAACGCCGCATCGCCGAATATGTCATTGGGGGTTGACGTGTCGACAGCGTCTCCCGTCGTCGCTGCCTCGGTCGATTCCGTGACGTGGTGGTCGATCAAATCGAAGTGAACGCCCTCGTCAGAAACGTCCTTCTCGTCCACCTCGAGCGCCGCGTCGACAATTTCGACCGTCGTTTCAGTGGCGGTGAATTGCTGTGCAGAGACCGGCAGGCGATCGGACTCGCGGTAGCTCGCCACGCGCGTCAACAGTCGATCCGCAACGTCGGTCGATTGCCCGTGCAGGGCGAGCAACGCGTGCAGGCGAATGAGGTACGGTTCCGCCGTTGATGGCTCGCCGGCCGTCAGCGCCAGCCGAGCCGCATTCTCGAGCAACGAGGACAGACGAAGATCCTCGTCGCCAGCCGTGCGCTCGAAGCCACCGATCGCGCGGCCCATGAGTCCCAGCCCTTCCTTCGTGCGCCCCGCGCTCCCCAGCATCACGGCCAGGTCGGCGCGTGCCCGGGCCACGGCAATCGCATCTTCGCCAAACAGGGCGGCACGTAACGTGCAAGCGCGCTGTCCGTGGCGGAGCGCATCGTCCACGCGTCCCACGCGAAAACATGCCTGCGCGAGATTGTTGAGCACCAACGCGAGGGCTTCGTGCGCGGCAACATCCGAGCGCAACGACGCGACGTCAGCCGCTGACGCGAAGGCATCAGCGGCATCCGACCAGGCTCCATCGGCCGCATACGCGAGTCCAAGGGCGTTGTCGTCGCTCCAGTCATTGCGCGTCGCGCGCAGGTCCACCGTGGCTCCTTGCATTGCGAAGGGTGGACGCCTCGAAAAGTGGATCGTCACCGTGCTGTGCCGGTGCTGTGACAGTCGTGCTGGCAACGGGTCAAAGAGACGTTTTGGAAGAGTTTTCCACGCGCCAATGTGCGAAACTGGAATTGATATCGGGGACGCTATCGAAACGTCGTTTCGCACGACATCATGTACCGTAATGCGACGATTCCCAATTCAACCGAGATCGTTGACGCCGCTGCGGGGCGCGATGGCCGCCATGGTGCTGCTGGGCGTACTCGCGTGCGACCGCTCCACGGGCGGAGTGACCATCAGTGGCGATGTGGCCGGACTCGACACAATCGGGTTGAGGGGCGCCGCGCTGATCGCCGAGGCCGGCAGGATGCCAACGAAAATCGACTCACTGCGAGCGATCGCCGAAGGCAAGGTTCGTCTGTCGCGCGGACCCAAGGCTCGCGAAACATCGGTCGACCCGATGGTACCACGATTGCCAGGCGACAATCCGATGACCACGCGTGCACGGGCGCGGGGCGACTCCATGGCGCGCGCAGCGGCGATGCGATTGGCGTCCGGCGCCAAGGGCGGACGGACACGTGGCGATACGGTACGCGGGGTGGTCGCCTTGGTTGGGGCGGAACCCTCGAAACGGGTGGTGCTGAGAGCAGTGAATGGCGGGAGGACGATCTCGCTGAGTGGCATGGCAACCACCGGACTTTCGCGACTGGTCGGAGTGGAGTTGATGGTGCGCGGCGTCATGATCACGTCGCGCGATGTGGTGGTGTCCGACTATGTGGTCCGTGCCGTTGACGGCGTGCCCGCGTGGGACGGCAAGCTGGCAAGCGGAGAGAACGGCGCGTTTCTGGTGCTCACCGATGGTTCGGGTCGCAAGTCAATCGCGGTTGTGCCGTCTCAGTTGCGTGGACTCGAGGGCGAGCGCGTCTGGATTGCCATGAATCCGGGCGCGCGCACCGCGAGAGCCTACGGCGTCATCGGACGACGATAGGCGTCTCGCCAACGCGGATCGCGCCGGTGCCGCGAGCGGACATCACGCATGCGCGGCCCATGAAGTCTCGCCCTTCACATACGGCGCGCATGGATCGAAGCGACCGGGCGCCTCCACGTAGCGCATCGCCTTGGTGTAGCCGATCTCCGACGTAAAGTAGCCGACCAAGGTGAGTTCCTTGATCATGCGAAAGTAGTGCGTGGGCTGATCCGCCTTTTTCGTATCCATGTACTGCTTGGTCTCGCGATCAATGGCCTCCAGCACCTGCTGGCGCTGGGCGGTCGTCGCCGACACAAACGCCGTGTTGTGCGTCGCCTTGCACGCATCGTCGAGCTGTTTCATCCCGGCACGAAAGATCTGTTGATCGGCCGGTTCGTAGCAGTCGGTGACCATCAGCGCCATGAAGGCGCCCACCCGTGCCGCCTTGGCACCTGGTGACTTCGCGGTATCCGGCAATATCGTGTCCGCAATCTCGTCCAGGAACGTCACATCGGTTGCAGTAAACGTGCTGGCGTCAGGGGCTCTTGAGGTCGCCCCAGGTGCACGATCTCCCGCGCAGGCGGTCCACAGCGCGCTGCCACCAACCAGTGCAACTCCACCAAGCAAGGCACTGACGCGCTTGATGGCTTCGCGACGGTGCATCACGTCCAGCGTATCGGTATCCGGAATCATCTCATGTCTCCGTTCAGAGAGTGCGCTTCGTGAGTTCGCCCACGGCGTGGTCGGCCGCACGGGCCGTCAGCGCCATATACGTGAGCGAGGGATTCTGACAGGCGGCCGACGTCATGGCGGATCCGTCGGTGACGTACACGTTCGGAGCATCCCACACCTGGTTGTGCTTGTTGAGCACCGAGTTCTTCGCATCAGTACCCATGCGCGCCGTCCCCATCTCGTGAATGCCCTGACCAGGGAAGTATCCATTGTCGAAGGTATGCACATTCTTCACGCCGCACGCTTCCAGCATCTCGGCCATATCCGCCATCATGTCCACCCGCATGAGGCGCTCGTTCTCACCGGTGGCGCAATCAATCTTGAGTACCGGCAGTCCCCACTTGTCCTTCTTCGTCGCATCCAGCGTGACCTGATTGCTGTGTTCGGGGAGCATCTCGCCAAACGCTGTCGCGCCAATGCTCCAGTGGCCCGGCTGTGCGGCCACGTCTTTGAAATCGCCCCCGATTCCCAATTCGGCAACGGCGCGCTGCCAGTTGGAACGCCCCGCGCTACCCTGATAACCGAATCCGCGCAGGTACCCGCGCTTATCGCCGAACAGATTGCGATAGCGCGGCACATAAAAGCCCGTGGGACGACTGCCGTAGGTGGTCTTGTCGTCGAGCCCTTCGAGCGATCCCGACGCACCGAGCCGGAAATGGTGATCCATCAGGTTGTGTCCCAACTCACCGGAACTGCTGCCCAACCCATTCGGCCAGATATCATTTGCCGATCGCATGAGCAGCCACGTGGAATTGAGTGTCGACGCACAAAGAAAAATGACCTTTGCCTGATAGTCGGTGGTTTGATTCGTGATCGCGTCCAGCACGCGCACGCCACTGGCGCGTTTTTTATCGCGATCGTACAGCACTTCCGTAACGATGGACCACACCTTCATGGTCATCCGGCCGGTCTTCACGGCGGCCGGCAACGTGGACGACTGCGAGCTGAAATACGCGCCGTACGGACAGCCCAACCAGCACGCGTTGCGCGACTGACAGCGGTTCCGACCTTCCAGCGGCTCTGTCAGATTGGCCGTACGACCGGGAATGAGGCGCCGCTTTCCGTCATACAGTTTTTTCAAACGACCCGCCACCAGGTCCTCGCCACAATTCAGTGGCATGGCCGGCTGGAACTGACCATCCGGCAATTGCGGCATGCCCTCATGTGATCCGGCAATGCCCGCGAACTTCTCCACGTGGTCGTACCACGGTGCCAGCTCTTCATAGCGAACCGGCCAATCGGTGGCGACGCCGTCCTTCGCATTGGCCTCGAAATCAAAATTGCTCAAGCGGTAACTCTGGCGACCCCACATCAACGAACGACCGCCCACATGATAGCCGCGAAACCAATCGAAGCGTCGCGCTTCGGTGTACGGCGATTCCTCGTCGCTGGCCCACCAATCGAGATTGGTTTCGTTGAGCGGATAGTCGCGCTTGAGCACCGGATATCGGGCGATCATCTCCTGGGTGCGTGCGCCACGGTGGGGATAGGCCCACGGCGGCTTGACGGCGTTCACGTAGTCCTTGACGTGCTCGACGTTCTTGCCGCGCTCAAGCACCAGGACATTCAGTCCCTTCTCCGTGAGTTCCTTGGCGGCCCAGCCTCCGGAAATGCCGGAACCCACCACGATTGCGTCGTACTGCGTTGATTGCACGGAAGACCTCCAGAATGCGCGGGGCAGGGGCGGGGGCGGACGAGACGCGGAGATCTGGATCGGAGTTCCGGAGGTCTCGGGAAAAGTACGACGATATCAGCAACCGGACCAACCACGAAACCGGCGATGGGACAGGAGATGACTGATATCTGTCCCCTCAACTCTCCCGAATCGCCTGCATCGGCGTCGCCCGATACACATCCCGACTCGTCAAGAACCCGATGGCCATCGTCAACCCCAGCATCCCCACCGCGATCACCATGGTCGGCCACACGGCCGGATCAAACGGGTCCTTGAACACAAATCGGGTTAACGCCCACGCGCCGGCGAACGCCAGCACCATGCCGGTCAGCGCCCCGAGCGCACCCAGCGCGCCGTACTCCGCCAACAAAATGCGCGCCACCTGAGCCCGCGAGGCACCCAGTGTGCGCAGCAGCACGCCCTCGCGCATTCGCGCGCGTCGCGTCGCCGCCACCGCGCTGAACAGCACGGGGATGCCCATCGCCAGCGAAAAGACCCCCAGAAAACGAATCGCCAGCACGACCCGATTCACGATCGACCCGATGGTCTGGCGCACAAGGGTGAG
>JANMRE010000336.1:0-3404 GCA_031370885.1 Gemmatimonadaceae bacterium | reverse complement strand
CTCCCGGTCACCACGTTTCCAACCATCGTCACGATTACGGGCTTCGCGCGAAACGCCAACGGACGACGCGACGTGACACGCTACGCCTCTGGTGCGTTGCGACTCGACACTGTCGCCGTCGTGGCGGGCTTCACCAATCCGCTGCCCAACGGCGGCAAGGTGGCCGACGCGCTGTACTTCCCGCGAAACGACCGGCTCTACCTCACCAATATCGAACGCAATCAGCTCGAAGTCTTCAATCTTGCTGACTCGTCGTTTCGGCAGGCAATCAACGTAGGCTCGCGCCCGTGGGGCCTTAGCGCGTGGCCACGCAATCGCGATGGCGTGATGGCGGATACGCTGCTCGTGGCGAACTCGGGCGGTACGAACCTCAGTTACGTCGATCTCAATGCGGGGGGCACCGGACGCGAGGTATTCCGATATCACCTGCCAAACATTGTGGTGTACAGCATCACCACAGTGAAGTCGGCCACGACCGACCAGAATATCACGCAGCGCACGGTGTATGACTTCAGCGACCGTCCGCAGTTCATCGCGACCACCTGTACCGGTGGCACGGTAGCCGGCTCGCCGTGTCAGGACGTCATCGCGGTGTATTCCACAACACCCACGCCGGGACAATCCACACCGTTTGCCAGTCAGGGCACGATGCGCTGGGAGAATCTCACCAGGCGCACGTCGCACTTCTTCTTCGAGCAGGCCATGGGCCAGTCGGCGGGCCGCTCGGATACGCTCGAAATCGAACGGTTTGCGGCCGCGGGATTCGGCAGCGACTCGCTGCTGCTTCCGGCCAAGCAAGCCATCGTGACACCGAGCGGCACCTTCAACTACTCAATCGTTGCGCGGCTCGACCAACTGGCTTTCCGCGATACCACCTACGTGCGCAATTCGGGAAACTTCCGCCGCGCTGTGGTTGGCGAAGGTGGTGCCGTGCTGGGCAGTCGGGCGATGACGTACGACGCAACGATGGGCTTCGACCTTACACCGCCATTGCCGGTCATCGATCGCGGCCTGTCAAGGCCATTGGATGTCACCGACTTCATCGCCAACACCTTTGCCCGCGTTCAGGGCGTGGGTATCAACTTCGACGGCGAACTGTCGGCGGTGAAGGGCGACTCAACGTACATCTTTGATCGTACGCTGCGATTGCAGGGCATTCTGCAGTCGCGGTCCAGCGGCGGCGGGCTGGACTTCCATCCGCTCAATCGGGGACTGAACTCCACGCCGCTGCGCACGCGACTCGCGTTCGTCGCGTCGAGCGAAGCAGTGATCGATATCTTCGATACCTACTGCTACCAGAAAATCGCATCGGTGCCGATCCGCGACCCGATCATTGGGCCGGTGCGTGCGTCGATTCGTCCCAACGGTCAGATCGTGCTGGTCGGTGCAACCGTTCGGGGCGTGACACTGGTTGCCCTGCCCGACGACTTCACCACCACCTGTCAATAGGCAAGGCCACGCCGACAGCCGGCCTCGCGGCACCCAATCGTTTCGGATAGTATCAGTCAGCACCGCACGCCGTCTCTCCGCCGGGGGAGGCGGCGTGCGTTTTTGTCGCGCGGTGAATACGTTCCCAAATGCTCCGCTTCACAACCGCCGGCGAATCACACGGCCCCGCACTGGTATCCATACTCGAAGGCATGCCAGCCGGAGTGCCACTTGTGGCGGCCGAGGTGGATGTCGAGCTCGCCCGTCGCCAACAGGGGTATGGGCGCGGTCGCCGCATGCAGATCGAGTCCGATCGCATTGAGTTCCTGTCCGGCGTGCGCGCCGGTGAGACAATCGGTTCACCGATTGCCATGCTGATTCGCAACCGGGACTGGCACAGTTGGGCAGAGATAATGGATCCCGCACCCCGCGACGAAGATGCGGAAGGGCCGCGAAAACGTCAGGTCACGCGCGTTCGTCCGGGGCATGCCGATCTTACCGGGATCCTCAAGTACGATCGCCGCGATGCGCGCGACATCTTGGAGCGGGCGTCCGCGCGTGAGACAACGGCTCGCGTAGCCGCTGGGGCGGTGTGTCGCGTGTTGCTTCGCGCGTTCGACGTGCACGTGGGATCGCACCTCGTGCATTTGGGCGGCGTCGATGCCAAACGACCGGCGGTGTGGCCGGAGGATCTCAACCACGCGGCCGACGCGTCACCTCTGCGCACGCTCGATCGGGACGCGGAGCAGGAAATGGTGGCCCGCATTGACGCTGCCAAACGTGATGGCAATACGTTGGGAGGCATCTGCGAGGTGGTCGTCACCGGCTTGCCGGTCGGACTCGGATCGCATGTGAGCTGGGATCGACGACTCGATGGACGTCTGGGCCAGGCGATGCTGTCGATTCCGGCCGTGAAGGGCGTGGAGATTGGACTGGGCTTCGAGACAGCCCGCTTGACCGGCGCCGAGGTGCACGATGAGATCGTTGCGGCGCCGGGACGCACGCGCGCCGGTCATGTGCTGCGACACACCAACCGCGCCGGAGGGACGGAAGGCGGCATGTCAACCGGAGAGGACCTGGTTGTGCGAGTGGCGATGAAGCCAATTGCCACGCTCATGCGTCCGTTGAACACGGTAGATGTCGCCACCGGCGAGGCGGCCGCTGCCGTGGCGGAACGCAGCGACGTTACCGCCGTGCCGGCAATGGGGGTCATCGCTGAGGCGATGGCCGCATTCGTGCTGGCCGACGCGCTGCTCGAGAAATTTGGCGGGGATTCGCTGGACGAAGTGCGCCGGAATCTCGCGAGCTACCTGGCGCGACTCGACCAACGGATGGGATGACCGACCGGTGAGCGACGAGGATTCACCGCGTGGGTCAAACACACACACACCCACAGACCTTGGTCATCTCATCTTGGTTGGGCTACCCGGCGCGGGAAAGTCCACTGTCGGTCGCGTTGTCGCAAAAACGCTCGGCTGGCCATTCCTTGATCTCGACCTTGAGATCGCACGTCGGGCGGGGAAGTCGGTGGTCAAACTGTTCGCTGACGAGGGAGAAACGGCCTTCAGGGCGCGCGAGCTGGCCCTCACTATGGAAGTGCGCTCCATGCCGCCGCTGGTGATGGCACCAGGCGGCGGGTGGGTGACCATTCCAGATATTTTGGCGCTCGTTCGTCCTCCGGCACGAATCGTTCACCTGAGTGTGTCACCTGAGGCAGCACTGCTTCGTCTGGCCAGATCGAGGATGGTGCGGCCGTTGCTGAAAACCGACAATCCAAGGGCTTCAATGGAGAGTTTGTGGGCCAACCGAGCTGGACTGTATGCACAGGCTGACTTGGTGATCGATGTGGAACGTGTTGATTCACAACACGTTATACAAATGGTGGTCGCTCTTGCCCGCGACTTGACGACCGGACTAGGTTAGGCCATGGACGATCGTTGGGTTCCGTTGGTGGAGGATCTGCGCGAGCGATTTGC
>JANMRE010000172.1:0-7482 GCA_031370885.1 Gemmatimonadaceae bacterium | reverse complement strand
CGGCGGAAACTGAATGCGATCGCGCACGACGTCGATATTCATGCACAGCGGCCCCACGAATACCGTTGGCTCGGCGGTGCCGTGCACGGCCTGCGCGGGATAGAGGTCGTGGCGATACCAGTACGCCGTGGGCAGGATGTTCACGCCGGCGTCGAGCACCACGGCGCGACGGCCGTCGGTGAGTCGCTTGTTGCCCACGACCGTGGCCACCATCACTCCCGCATCGTCCACCAGCGCCCGTCCCGATTCGAAAACGATGCGCGGCCATTGACTACTGCCGTAGGTCTCCTCGAGTCCGGTGGCCACGCGTTCCACGTACCTGGCAAACGACGGCGTGCTCTGCTCGCCCGGCAGGTACTGCGATTGCAACGTATTGCGTGACGCCAGTCCGCCACCCATGTCGAGCGTGTCGATCTGCACGCCCAACTCGTCACGCAGTTGCCGCGCCAACTGTCCGAGTCCGCGCACGGCCAGCCGATAGGCGTCGGCGTCCTGCACGAACGTGCCCACATGCGTGTGCAGGGTGCGCAAATCGAAGAATCCGCGGCGAATGATGCGTTTCGCTGCCTCCATCGCCGAACCGTTCTCGAGATTGAATCCGAATCGATCCCACGTTTGCACCGGGAGGTCGGACATGTTCACCCGCAACCCGACCTCAGGCTTGATGCCGAGTCGCTCCGCCACGCGCTCAGCCAGGGCAATCTCGTCGAGATGATCGAAGTGCACCACGGAGCCACCGCGAAACGCCAGTTCCAGATCGGCTGCACTCTTGGCCGGCCCGTTGAACAGGATCTGTCGCGGCGGCATGCCGAGTCGCAGCGCCATCTGATATTCGAGTCCGGATACCACCTCGGCCCACGCGCCTTCCTGATGCAACACCCGGCAGATCGCGCCCAGGTAGTTGGTTTTGTACGACCACGCCAGCGTGAAGCGCGGAATGCGCGCCGCGAGCTGATCGCGCAATTCGCGATAGCGCTCGCGCAACACGCGCTCAGAAAACAGCATCAGCGGAGAGCCGTACTGCTCCACCAGATCGACAATGGGAACGCCTTCGAAGCGATCGTACACACGCGCGGCGGGTTGCGAGCCGAACTTGTTGGGTCCGCCCACCGTATGTCGCACGATGATGGGACGTTCATAGCGCGGCTTCACTGCGTCACCTGTGGTTCAGGAAGAATACCGGTGGCCGACAGCTCACCGAACGCGCTCACATCGGCGATTTGGTCCATGGAGATACGCACGAACATGCGACCAGACGTGTACGGCGCCAACGAAACGGGAAGGGACAATCCAAGTGCCATGCGGGCACACATCGCAGGCAGGTTCTGTCCCGCCGCCGCCGTGAGATACACCCAGGCAGGGAATCGCGGATTGATCTCGATCACGTGCAGATCGCTGAGTGATTCACCGCGACCACTCACCAGCACCTCCACTTCCATGGGGCCGCGCCATTGGAGCGCGCCAATGATTTTTTCCGCCAGGGTGAGCAAGAGCGGGTTGGACACGGTGACACCGGCCCACCCCTTGCCCTTGTCGGTGACCACCAGTTTTCGCATGGCCACGGCGCCAATGGTGTTGCCACGTCCGTCGCCCAACGCGCACACGTTGTATTCGTCACCGGCCACGTGGCGTTGAAAGATCACCGGCACGCCCCACGTTGCCGCGAAGTGGTGAAATGCAGCGATGGCACTCGCTTCGCTTTCCACGATCCAGGCACCGTAGTACACGCCTTTCACCACCATCGGGAATCCAAATCGCTGACCAACGCGGGCAATGCCGTCCACCGAACTCACGGCTTCGGAGTCGGGAATGTTGACGCCAGCGGCCGTCGCCAGTTGCGGCAACTGCGGCTTGGATGCGCGTTCAATGGCGTCCAGCGACGGAACACACGTGCCGATGCCTACGGCCGACAGATCCGGCTCCAGTGTGCTTACGGCACGCAATTCCGAATCGAGATTGGGAATGAGCGCACGAATACCAAACCGTACGGCGAGCGTACGCACGCTGGCCAGAAACGCGTCGGCCCCCATCGATGGATAGGGCAGGATGCCGCCACCGTCCAACAGGCCGTGCGTGTAAAATCCCGCATCGAGCGCGTCGTAGCCCAAACCGATCACGCGACCGGCAAAGTTGGGATCCAATCGCAGCGAGCGAGCAACGCCAACGCCGGGCGCCGGGTTGTCGCCGGCGTTCATCCCCGTGATCGCCACCGTTTCCCGGACTGTCGTGTTCAACGCACCAGTCCGCTTTCACGAAGTCGCGACACAAAATCATCCACATCGCGCGCGAGGTCGGATTCCAGTTCGACGTCGTACGATGCCTGCAAGTTCGTCACGATTGCCTCGGGCGCGTCACCGGCCTTGAGCGCATTCAGGACGAACAGTGCCGTGGGATTGATGTTGTACGTATGACCCGTGGTCGGGTCGAACACGAAACCGGCATCACTGACGGCCAGATCGCGAAGGCGGGAGGTGTCGAGCATTCGGGAGCGGGGAGGGGCACAATGAGAACGAAACCGGCTGGTTGGTTGAAAGCACGCGCCTCCCTTCAGACACCCGAATCAGGCATGACCCTATTTCAGAACGACCCTCGTCGTTCAGAATCGACCGCCTGGGGTGCGCTGGCGCCCGCGAGTGGAGACATTCCCATGCATGTCCTCATTCCATCGCCTGCTGCGCTGGCCGCACTGGTCCACGATTGTGGTGATCGCCATCTCGCTTTGGGCGCTGCCGCGACTGCTGCCGCATGTGGGGGCGTTGCTCGGAATCCGTGCGCGCGATGCGAGCACGCCGAACTTCACGGTGCGTACGCTTGACGGCAAAGTGCTGTCATCGGCGAGTCTGCGCGGCAACGTCGTGCTGGTAAACGTGTGGGCCACGTGGTGCGCGCCCTGTCGCGTAGAGATGCCATTGCTGGAATCAACGTGGCGACGGCATCGCGATGCGGGGCTGGTATTGTTGGGCGCGTCGGTGGATCGCGGTAATCCTGCAGTGGTGCGCAAATTCGTCACGTCGCGTGGCATCACCTACCCGATCGCCATCGTCGGTGCAGAGGTCATCGCAGAGCTGGGTGGCGTACGGGGCTATCCGACGTCGGTGCTCATTGGTCGCGATGGGCGCGTGCGGCATCGCGTCCTGGGTCCAATCGGATCGGTATCGTTAGAGCCGGCGATTCGGCGCGCGCTCAGCGAACTTGTCAGCACGAGGTAGGGGGCGAGCCTTTTCGATTGGCAACTTGCGTGCGGCGCCGAAGCAGATCACGAGCTTATCGTGCGTTGACCCCGTACACCGGACCGCCGTTGAAGAACGCCTCCGGTGTCATCACGCCGTCCTTCTTGAAGACCATGCCGTTCTTGAGCACGAACTTCACGTCGCGCAGCGCATCAATGGACTGCAGCGGATTGCCGGGCACCGCGATGAGATCGGCCCACATGCCGGTTTTGATCGGCCCGCGCGTGGTGGTCGTCTCACTGACTTCGTATCCGGTAGTTGTCATGGCGCGCAGGATGTCCGCCGCCGGGATACGCGCGGCCTTCCACGTCTCGATAAATTCGATCGCGACTTCCCCACGTGTCTTGCCGGGCACGTAGTAGTCCGCGTCGGTTGAGAAGGTAACCGGCACTTTGTTTTCCCAGGCGTTGCGGAGCATTGCGACCGTTTGTTTGTAGCGCGCCTCGGTGGTGTGTCCCACGAGCGAGATCGGCGTTTCCGTTCCCGCCCGGAAGATCCGCTTTTCAGCCATGATCTTGTGAATCGTGTCGTTCATCCCGGTATCGTGTGCAATCGACCAGATACCCGCATCAACGGCGCGATGCGCTCCAGCCACGGACTGCACGTGTCCTTCCACTCTCAGGCCGGCCTTCGCCGCCTCGCGGATGACCAACCGGATTTCGTCGGTGGAATACCCCCACAGCTTGCAGTCCACACAGATCTTGATCACGCGCGCACCAACCAGCGCGTTCTGTCGCACCGCCTTGATGATTTCGTCTGGCGTATCCGCCTCGAGGTATTCGGGATACACGATTTTCCGATCGAAGGCCATCTCGGGATTGGGAGAAAACTGGCCACCCATGCCACTGATGATGAGTCCTGACGGGATGATGGTGGGGCCGGGCACCCATCCTTGTTCGATCGCTTTGCGCAGCGCGATGTCGGCGTACTTGCCGTTGTTCCCCATGTCCCGCACAATCGTGAATCCGGACGACAGCATCTGGATGCCGTTGGACACCGCCTGAATAGCGCGGAGTGGCGTGTCGTCGAGGATGGTGGTGATGTAGTAGCTGTTGCGCTCCGGTACCTCTTTGTATGTGAGCGCCAGGTGGTTGTGGGCATCGACCAGTCCCGGCAGCACCGTCAGCGTTGACAGATCAATCACCTGCGCATCTTTGGGTATCACCACCGAAGAGCCAACCGCAAGAAAGCGGCGGTTCTGCACCAGAATGATCTGATTCAGCGTAACGGTCCCGGTCTCAGGATCGATTAGCCGGCCAGCCTTGATCGCGATGATGGGCGCTGCGGCCGGAATCGGCGCGGCTTGCTGCGCTCCGAGCGAATGCGCCGTCAGTGCGAGACAGATGACGGCACGCAGTGAGTGAACACGTGTCATGGCGTTTGGGGAGGGGGGGGGATCAGCGAAAATCGCGACGTGATCGGACACGCGGACTGAGTATGGTGCGGCGCCTGACGCTACGCCATGATTCGCGCACCACGGCGTCCCGTGACACGATGGCGAGCGACAGTTCAGGTTCCACCACTCACCCGTTTCCCGGCGAGAAATCGCCCGATCGACTGATTGAGAAACGCACGATCGGCGGGGCTGGCACCAGCGCCGGCAGGGTGCCCCCAGACCGACGGAATCGGCAACAGCGTCACGCGCGGAATGAACTGCGCTTCGTAGCGGGCATCGCCAACCGGAAAGTACAGATCGGTTTCGGATGGCATATACAGCACTTCGGCCGTGATCGAGCGCAGGGCGCGTTCGGTATCACCGTTGAATCCGGCCGTTCCGCCAACATCGTGCTGTTCCCAGGTGCGCGCCTGCAGGATGTAGTTGTTGGCATCAGCGCTGAAGCGGGTGCGAAAGGTGTTCATGTACTGCTCGAGTGTGGTGCCGGGCGCACTCGCTGATCTCCAAAGCTCCCGCCGCCACCATTCCTGCGAGTACAGCCATGCGGCCCAGACCATGCCGAACGCAGCGAGGCCCTGCTTCGGTGGCGTGGTGTAATCGCCACCATGGAACGCTGAATCGGCAGTCAGTGCGGCGATCTGCCCCTCCAATCGCACGATACCGTGCCCGTAGGTCTTCGCGGTGCCCGACGTGGCCACGATCCGGTCGGCGAACGTCGGGTAGCTTACGGCCCACTGAAACGCCTGTTGCGCACCCATCGAGAACCCGATCACGGCGCGGAGGTGCGTCACCTGCAGATCCTCGACCAGCAGTCGATGCACCGCCTCGACGTTGTCCCGGATCGTCGTCACCGGAAATCGTGGGCCGTGATACGGTGGCGGTGTGTTGCTCGGCGACGATGAGAAACCATTGCCGAAGAGTTCCGTCGCGATGAGAAAGAGTCGCGTGGTATCGAGCGCCTGTCCCGGACCTATCAACCACTCATAGCCGTGATGCGTGGCCATGTAGTGCGAGGGCAGGAGCACCGCGTTGTCGCGCGCCGCGTTGAGTCGGCCGTACGTGCCGTAGACCACGCGTGCTGCGGGCAGCACGGCGCCGCCTTCTGTTTGGAAGTTCGTGATGGTGAATTCGCGGTGTTCCGCCCGATCGACACGCGCGGGCGTGGTCTGGGCCGAGACCCTCGCCATTGCCATGAATGACAGGGCAGTCAGCAGATGGCGAAGCGGCATTGGGCGCGGCTTCATGGACTCAAGCGACGGTCGCATCATGGGCGCGTACGCGCCACTGCAGGCAGTGCAAAGGCCACGTACGTTCCGCCGCTCTTCGCGCCGTTCTTGCCGCCACCGCACGCGATCACGATGTACTGCGTGCCGTTCACCATATAGGTCGATGGCGTGGCATTCCCCGCTGCCGGCAACGTCGTCTGCCACAGCAGTCGCCCCGTGCGCTTGTCGAACGCGCGAAACTTGTTGTCGTAGGTGGTTGCCGCAATCAGCAGCAGCCCATTTTCGGTGACGATCGCACCGCCGTAGCTATCGGTGCCAGTGTTGCGAATGCCTTTCACCGCCAGCTTCGGGTATTCGCCAAATGGAATTGACCACCGCGTTGTGCCCGTGTTCAGGTCGATCGCATTGAGCGTACCCCACGGGGTCTTCACACCGGGGTAGCCTTGGTGATCGAGAAAAATGTCGAAGTACGCCGTGCGATAGGGCAACGTGTACGGATTCGTGCCCACGGTGGCCTTGGTCGCATCCTTGCCGGTGATCAGAAAATTCACGAGGTCATTCACCGCACCGCCATCCATGGCGCCACCAAACGCGGGCATGCGACCCGTGCCCTCGCGCACGATCTGTACAATCTGCTCGCGCGTGCGTTTGCCGATGATGTTCTCGAGCGGCGGACCAATGGCGGTACCTTTGCGCAGCTCGCCGTGGCAACCGGCGCAATTGGCCGCGTACAAGGACTCGTCGCTGCGCGGTACGAGTTTGAGCAGCCACGCCATCTCGTTGGAGTTCACATACAGCAGGCCAGTGCCGGGGTCAAACGCCGGACCGCCCCATTCGCCGCCACCGTCCACACCGGGAAAAATGATTGTCCCCCTGGTGTTGGGCGGGTCGAACGGATTGGTGGTCTTGTATTGGTTGAAGGTTTTCAACGCGGCTGCGTGTGCGGCCGGCGTGCGGGTGGTGAGATCGTTTTTCGTGAGTTGCTGTCGAGCGAATGGCGCTGGCAACGTCGGAAAGAACTGTGCCGCCGCCGGTTGCTCGCCGTCCAGCGCGATCTGGGGCATGCGCCGCTCTTCCAACGGGAACATCGGCGTCCCCTTGTCGCGATCAAACAACCACACGTGTCCCGTCTTGGTGATCTGGGCCACGGCATCCACCGGTTTCCCGTCTCGCGTCACCGTCACAAGCGTTGGTGCCGCGGGCAGGTCGCGATCCCACAGGTCGTGCTTGAGCACCTGATAGTGCCAGATGCGCTGGCCCGTGCGCGCATCGAGCGCCAGCACGCTGTTGGCGAACAGGTTGTCGCCCACCCGGTTGGCACCGTAAAAATCGTACGAGGCCGATCCGGTTGCGGCGAACACCATCGCCCGTTTGGTATCGATGGTGACACCGGCCCACGCATTCGCCCCACCGGCGATTTTCCAGGTGTCGGCGGGCCACGTGTCGTAGCCAAACTCGCCCGGGTGCGGGATGGTATGAAAGCTCCAGCGCAGCGCGCCGGTTGTGATATCGTACGCGCGAATATCGCCCGGCGCACTGGGCAACTGCTCGGGCACCGAACTGCCAATGATGAGCAGATTCTCGAACACCACGCCCGGTGAGCTGGCGCTCACCGAAAGGCCTTCCACCG
>JANMRE010000207.1:0-2009 GCA_031370885.1 Gemmatimonadaceae bacterium | reverse complement strand
CACTTAGCGCCGATGGATGCCGCCTAAAAACCTCGGTCGTCGCGAAGCGGGTCAACCATATCAGGAGTCTCCCATGAGTTCGTCGGGGGTGCAGATCACCGGCGGCCGGTATCCTGCCGCTCGGCATGTATGATCAATGAGCGGTCGCTGCTCGGCATTAGCGATATGGCGAAGGTTCCAGGTCAAGAGGTAGTCCATCCCATGGACCGTCGCGATCGCCACATGGAGCGCATCGACGCCTGCCTTGGTCGGAAAGGCCGCCAATGCCTGCAAGCGCTCCGCGAGGACGCTCCCCGCGTCGGTCACGTCTAGAAGAGGAAGTGCCGCGACGTAGGCCAGGCGTCGCGCAGACGCCGTTGGATCTCCCCGCGCGGCCGCGTTGAGGACGACCTGCGAAGTATACAGCGCGAAGCGACCAGTTCTGGTTCGTCCGGCCATTGATTGCGAAACCTGCGCACGGAGCCGCTCCAGTAGACGATCAATTGGTATTTGTGCTGCTGCATCAGTCCTCCTCAGCCTTGGTCGGGGCATCGCCACCCAGCGCGTACTTCGTAAAGATCGCCCGGACCTGCCGGACTTGGTAGACTTTGGCCTTGCTGCCGTCGCGCTGGAGATTGATCAGCTCAAAAACGCCTGCACGGCGGAAGACATGGTGGCTGCCGGGTGACGCCGGCGCACCAGCGCTTTCTGATGCCCGGCTACATGCGCTCCGCGATCTTTCGCGCAAAGATGCGCGCGGCCTTCGGGCGGGCCGAGTGGCAGGGCGCGATCGATCCCGCTGTGTGGACCCGGCCGTGGACCGTGCATGTGGAACAGATCGGGAGCGGCGCGCACGCGACGCGCTATCTCGCGCGGTACGTCTATCACGTGGCCCTCACCAATCACCGACTCAAGTCCTTCGCGCTCCGACCGGTCGCCCGGCGCTTGAGCGCGCGCGACACTTGCTCGAGCTCCACGCCGCGCCACACGCAGCAGTTGGCGGCGTGAGCACCTCATGTGCGGTCACCCTGCTCGACGCGGCCACGCGACGGTTGGCGCCGCGGATGGGCACTCCGATGTGGACGGCGAAACATCACGCGTCGCCGACGTGCGCCTCGTCGCGATCCCGGCGGTGCGCCACTGTCCCGTGTGTGGCCGCGGCGCGCTCCGTCTCGTCGCACGCTATCGACGATCGCGAGGCGCCACCCCCGTGAACCGTCCACGTTCAAATGTTTCCCGTGTGCGCTCACGCGGCAACGTTTCACGCGCCGTCGCCCAGCCGGGCTGCATCCGGTCCCACGAGATGCTCGGCCCCGGCGCCACACACATCCTGCAACGAACGCGAACGACAGAGTGCACCCGCGCCTACGACCCACCCTCGTCGCCGCCTCGCCGCCCTGCGCGCCGCGCAACCGGATCATTCCGGTCCTTGAAGTCCGCGCCGCTCGATTGAAACTCCAAGAGGCCAGCTCCGCGCGACTTCGCACCGGCGGATTGCGTTCAACACCAGATTGTGCCGCGGCTTCGCGCAGCACGAATCCTTACTTCGCTATACGGCGCCGCGCGCGATCGTCGGCCGTCGCGGAAACGGTGCTTCGACGCGCAGCCCCTTCACCAGCAGGCGAATGCGACTGAAATCCTTGTCGCGCGTAATTAGACACCAGCCGCACTCGCGCGCCGTGTGTGCCATGAGCAGATCATTCTGATACGCCGCCCCGATGGACGCCGTCGCCGCGCGTCCAAGATCGCCGCCCGTCTTCGCCCACGCCGCCGCACTCGGCGCGACGATGCGCCCGCGCCGCTCGAACGCGCCCAACAAGTCGCGCGCGACCAGGCGCCGCGCCGAGTCGGTCCGTGCGCCCGCCAGCAGCTCGCTTGCCACCACGCTCGACAGCGCCGTGTGCGGCAGTGCCCATTCCAGGAATGCCTTCAGCAGGAGCATTCCCGCCGGGCGGCGAAGCGCGTCGATCAGCACATTCGTATCGAGCGTGTAGATCATCCGGCGCGGCGACTGCGACCGGCTGGCACGA
>JANMRE010000189.1:0-2964 GCA_031370885.1 Gemmatimonadaceae bacterium | reverse complement strand
CCGCGATACGTTCGGGATGCCACCCCTTGCGCCACTCTTCACCCATTGACGGGTTTTGCGTGCAGCGAATTGGTGTCATGGTCATATCGCCAGTCACGCAGATGTTGCACCCGATGCATTCGCGAATGTCGTCAAGGCGCCCTTCCTTGATCTTCTTTGGCAGGAATGGATCGGCAATACTGGGCCGAGCGGCGCCAATCATGTCCATCACGCCTCGGCGGATTTGGTCGACCATGGTGTCGGGTGACGTGAAGCGACCCACGCCAACCACGGGCTTGGTGGTGTAGCGTTTCACCCAATGCGTAAAGGGTTCCTGATGACCCTCTTTGGCGAAGCGGGATGGAATGGAATCGTTGTACCATGCGGCCACGTTCACATCCCACAGGTCGGGCAGTTCACCCAGCATATGGACGACTTCCTGTGCCTCGTTCACCGTGACGCCATTGTCGCCCAGCAGTTCCTCAACAGCAAAGCGCACCACCACGCCGCAGGTGTCGCCCACGGCGTCTTTGGTGTCTTCGATGATCTCGCGGAAAAGGCGCACGCGATTTTCCAGCGAGCCGCCGTACTCGTCGGTGCGCTGATTGCGCCGACGCTGCAGGAAGTGCATGGCGAGACTCAAGTCGTGTCCTGCATACACATAAATGAGATCAAATCCGGCCGTGCGTCCGCGAATAGCGGCCTCGCGGTGCCAGCGTCGATATTCACGGATGTCGTGCCGGGTCATGGCCCGCGCCTGATGCGGATAGCCGTACTTGAGTGGCTGATGCGACGGTGCCAGCGCCACTTCGCGCGAGTACAGATTGGACGATGTGGGACCATTGTGTGTGAGTTCAACGGCCGCCAGCGCGCCATGCGCGTGCACCCGGTCGCACATGAGCGCCAACGCCGGGATATCGGCATCGTCCCACAAGCGCGCCTCCACGTACGGCGTGACATCACCACTGGGGTGAATCTCGCATTCCTCGGTAGATACCACAGCCCAGCCGCCTTCGGCCTTCACTTCGCGCATCGCGGCGTGCGCGGCCGGCATCTGATGGCCCATACCGTTGCAATGCGGCACCTGAAAGAAGCGATTGCGTGCAGTGACCGGCCCGATTTGCACGGGTTCGAACAGGATGTCGTAGCGGGGGTCGCGCGGCATGGGGGGCATTCGGGGGGAATGATTTGTTTCGATGGCTATGATTCTACCGCAGGGGGCGCAGGGGGCGCAGGGAACTGCTTCAAACAATTGGAAAGAGCGATCTGATAGTTTGGGCGGAATCGTCAGCGATCAGCGAGCTGCTGTCCCCTGCGCCCCCAGCGGACCCTGCGGTAAAGTCTGTAGCGCCTCGGCCATGCTCACCTCCAGCATCGTCATCGCCTCATCCACATCTGCTCGCGTGATGAGCAGCGGCGGCATGAAGCGCACGGTACTCGCGCCGCACGACAACAAGATCAATCCGTTGTGGTACGCGCGGGTAACCAAGTCATTGCAAAGCGTGCGGGCAGGTGTTTTGTCGCCGCTGCCGATGATGAGCTCCATGCCGATCATCAACCCATGTCCACGCACCGCGCCAATCTGCGGGCAGCGTGATTGCCACTCGCACAGGCGCTGCATGAAGTAGTCGCCCACGGCGGCCGCGTTGGCCATGTATCCACCCTCCACCAGGTCGATGGTGGCCAACGCCGCTGCGCAGCACACGGGATTGCCGCCAAACGTGTTGCCATGCGCGCCGCGCTTCCACTGTTCCATCCACTGCTTCTTCGCGACCACCAGCCCAATTGGCATGCCGCTGGCAAGGCCTTTGGCCAGGCACATGATGTCGGGTACCACGCCGGTATGGTGCGCGGCAAACATCTTGCCCGTACGGCCAATGCCCGATTGCACTTCGTCGAAGATGAGCATGATGCCATGTCGGTCGCAGAGCGCGCGCAGTCCTTCAAGAAATCCTGCGGGAGGCACCACGTAGCCGCCTTCGCCCTGGATTGGCTCGATGAGAATTCCCGCTACTTCCCTGGCCGGTACGTTGTGCGCAAAAAGCACGTTCTCGATGTAGTCGAGTACGGCCCTGCCCTGATCGTCGCCGACAAAGAGTGGTCGATAGTTGTTGGGGTACGGCACATGCGTGACGCCGGGCATCGTGGGGAAGAAGCCCGCCTGCTGCGTGTACTTGCTGGACGTGAACGACAGTGAGCCCATGGTGCGGCCGTGGAAGCCGCCCAGAAAGCCGATAAACCGGCTGCGACCGGTCACATAGCGCGCCAGTTTGAGCGCTCCTTCCACCGACTCGGTGCCGCTTTGGCACATGAAGCTCATCACCGCTTCGTCGCCCATTGGCTTGAGGTCGCGAATGCGCTCCCCAAGCCGGATCTGGCCTTCATGCCAGTAATCGCTTGATATATGAAGGAATCCCTTAGCCGCTTCGCAGATGGCGGCAACCACTTTTGGATGCGAGTGCCCTGTGCTGCACACGGCGATACCGGCAGCGAAATCGAGGAAGCGATTGCCATCCACGTCCCACACTTCGGCACCCTTGCCGTGCGACATCACGAACGGATAGTCGCGCGGATACGACGGGGAGACGACCTCGGCGTCGCGGGCGATCAGGGCGAGGGCTTTGGGGCCGGGAAGAGGGGCAGGAAACATAGTAGGAAGTAGGAAGTAGGAAGAAGAAATAGGAAGTCGAAAGTCGGAAGTACTGGGAGCAGAGTAGGAAGTACTGGGAGCAGAGTAGGAAGTAGAACTATTGCGGGAGGGTGATGCGTACACGGTGTGCGTGCGCGTCGCGGGTACGGGTGTGTAGTGCGCGAAGGACGGACAGGTCGGCTTCGGATGGCGGGGGGACGGTGGTGATTGTGGCGGCAGCACGTAGTGGCCAGCCGCAGGCGGTGCGCACGGCATCTACTGTGACGCCGTCGAATACGGCGGTCAATGTGAGTTCGCGCGTTGCGGTGTCGGGCTCGAACACGCCGAGATCCGTG
>JANMRE010000175.1:0-7708 GCA_031370885.1 Gemmatimonadaceae bacterium | reverse complement strand
CTCCCGTCTTAGTAAAACTCACGTCCCGCCAAACCACTCGTATCCCTTGTCACTCCAATACCCACCGTTCCGTTCGGCCATGAACACCACTTTGGTCAGGTACTTGGTGTTCTTGTAGCCCAGCTTGATCGGCGAGTGCAGTCGCGCCGGTGCTCCGTAGGCCGGAGTGAGCGCTATGCCGTCTTTCGCGTACACCAACATCGTTTGCGGATGCATCGTGCTCTCAATGTCCCAGCTTTCGTGGTAGCCGGCATCGAACGACTGGAAATCCACCGCGTTTGCCTCTGGCTTTACCCCGACAACCTTGGCGAGCTCGCGCATTGACACGCCGGCAAATTGCGCCACGGCGTTCCATCCTTCCACGCAGAAGTGATTCACCCGCTGCTCAACACGCGGCAGCGCCATCAGCTCGGTCAGGGAGAGCGTAACAGGGTTTCGCACCAGCCCGCTCACTTCAAGTTTCCACGGACCTGACACCGTCTCGTTGTGACGCGGCACCGCATCGGACACGAAGTAACTCGGGAACCGACCACCGGCCACGTCGGCCCCTGGCGATCCGTGGTCCATGGACCGGTGCGACAGCAGCCATTTCTCCACCGATTCGTTCTTGCGGGTCGCGTACGCGAGCGCCTTTTCGGCGCTGCGCGGTCCGGAGGAATTGCAGGCCGCCAGCCACGACAACGCGAGCGAAGACGCACTGGCCTTGAAGAAGGCTCGACGATCAACGGTCGGCCTGTCGTATTCCGCCGCCGCGCGCTCCACCGCGTGGAGCGACCGATCGATCAAGCCGATGGCCTTGAGACGAATCAACCGTGATGTCATGACGTCACCTCGTCGGAGGTCGGTGCGGTACTCACCGGATCGCCGGTGGGCACCAACACAGCGCGCTTGGGCCTGGGCAACAGCCCCTGAAATGGTCGCGCATTGCGCGCGATGGGTGAGAACCGCTCGTCGTGACCACCCGTGATCATGCTGCGAAGGCTATACGGGTCGACGCTGAGTACCATGAACACGTGCGCCACCGACAATGCCACCAACGCCACCATGGCCGAGAAGTGCCAGTAACGCGCCCAGACATACCCACCCAACAGGTTCGTAAGCCATCCCAGCGATACCGGCTTCCAGATGGCGATTCCCGACACCACGATCATCGCGGCAAGTATCGGCATCACGAAGTATGTCCCCTTCTGCATGGCGTTGTGCTTGCCATGTCTGGGATGGTCCTTGCGCCGATACAAGTAGAAACGAATCATCTCCCACGCATCGCGTGCGTCACCGCGGCGCGGTACCAGATCGCGCCACTCGCCGTGCAGGTAAATGAAGCCGACGTACACGAGCCCTGTCGCCACCAGCACCCACATCATGGCGAAGTGCCAGTGTCGCGCACCGCCCAACCACGCGCCAAACGTCAGCCAGGCGGGCACGGAACGTCCCTCAAACGGATAGCAGCAGAAACTCTCTCCCTTTCGCGCAAACCCGGGATACGCGTTGAAAATGCGCAGACCGCTGCCCACCATGATCGTGAACGCGATCGCGTTGATCCAATGCGTTGTCCGGACAATCCAATGATGCCGCGGCGTTGTGCTCATCGCCTGTCTCCCGGATGTCGCAGTTCACCCTCGGCCGCCAGCCTCGCGACCACCCGTTCGCGCAAGGCACGCGTTTTCGTTGGTTCCGGCGTCAGGGTGGCAACCCGTGACGAGCGCACAGCCTGGAGAAAGCGATGCTCGAACACAAAGTGCGGCGGGCACTGTTCGCACGCGGCAAGATGCGCATCGACCGCGGACAGGTCAACGGTTTCCAGCTCACCGTCCAGGTAGTCCCATAGTCGCCGCACGGTCTGTTCACAATCGAATACGGGCAGTTCGTGCCCCGTGGATGGAACGGTCGCACTCATGACGCACCTCGTTGCGCGGCGGGCGGACGCAGTCCCGCATCGCGTCCAAATTGCATCAGGGATTCCTGCAGTAGGCGTCGACCGCGGAACAACCGCGAGCGCACCGTGCCAATGGGGACCTGCATCACGTCTGCCGCCGCGGAATAGTCGTACCCTTCGAGATCAACCAGCACCACGGCGATTCGGAGCGGGGCGCTGAGGCTCGCCATCGCTTTGGCGATGGCTGGCGCAAGGTCGACTCGCTCCAGCAGCTCGGCGGCGTCGGAGGCGATCAGTTGATTGTGCAAGGCAACGGCCGCGATCGTTTCGTTGGAGGGATCGTCGTCCAGCGACACCACTTCGCGCGCCGAACGCTCGCGGTCACGCAGGAAAATGTGTTTACAGATGGTGAACAGCCAGCGACGCATGTCTCCATCGGGTTGAAAGGTGTGGCGACCGCGAAACGCGCGCAGATAGGTGTCCTGTACGAGATCGTCTGCGGCCGACTCCTCGCGTGTGAGCGACTGGGCAAACCGCGCCACGTGACCGAGGCACGCCAGGGCGGCAGCCTCAAATCCCGTGTCTGATGCGTTCTCCGTCACGTAGAACAACTCCGAATGAGATGACAACACCGGCCGCTATCGTCGCGCGCGGCGGGTCAAACACAACAAGGTCCGCGATCTGCACGTGTGTGTCACCTACGACTCCAGCGCCTCAGTGGATTGCCCTGGGCGAGTTGGCGGCGAATCCATCTCGTGGAAGCTATCCGGCCCGGCACGAAATGGTTCCCGACGACGTTTGCGCCCACTCCCCCGCCGGCGGGCGCCCTTTACGCGAGGATCATGGCGGCGATAAACACTCAAGTTGCGTGGGCGCTCGCCGAACCTCGTGAATGGACGCCCGCCGCGGTCGATGTCGAGCGCGGCCGCCCATGCTTGCCCGATCGGAACTGTCATGTCCCTTGAATCCACCACCAGGATGCTGGCCCCGTTTCTCGACCGATTCACGAACGAGGAATTGGATGCGATTCCGTACGGCGTGGTCCAGCTTGACGCGGGCGGCCGAGTGATTTCGGTCAACAAGGTCGAGGCCGATGAACTGGGCTTTGGGACGGAACGCCCCATCGGCGGTGAGTTTTTCACGGAGGTCGCTCCCTCAGCATTTGTCGATGAAGTGTTCGGTCGGTATGTCGAAGCGTTTGCCTCCAAGCAGCTCGACGCCCTGTTCCGTTTCACATTCTCGGATCTCATACTGCCCCGCACAGTGCTGATGCGCATGTACTATTCCTCGCGCACCGAAACAGTGTGGATCTTCACGGCGAATCCGGATGGCACATCGACCGTTGGCGCGAAAGCGCCGAATGACCGTCGTGGTCGTGTGGAACGGCGCATGACATAGCGCCTCGCGGCGCAGCGCGTAGGATTCTTTGCATGACGGTGCGCGCAGCTACCATGGCCGATATCCGGGTCTTACAAGAGCTCATTGCGGCTTCGGTGCGAGGACTCAGCGCTGGCTATTACAGCGCGGCACAAATCGACGCGGCTTTGATGGACGTGTTTGGCGTTGACACGCAGCTGATTGCCGACGGCACCTACTACGTCATCGATGGGTCGTCGGGGCCGGCGGCGGCCGGGGGGTGGAGCGGTCGACGCACCCTCTACGGCGGCGATCAGATGAAGGCGGCCGAAGATCCCCTGCTGGATCCTGAAACGGAGCCCGCGCGGATCCGGGCGTTTTTCGTGCATCCCGACTGGGCTCGTCGTGGTTTGGCACGCAATCTCTTTGCGCAGTGCGAACAGGCAGCACGTGTGGCCGGTTTTCGCGCGCTGGAGTTGATGGCGACACTGCCGGGAGAGCCGCTCTATCTGGCGCTGGGATTCTCCGTCGTCGAGCGTGTTCAACTGAGCCTCTCCGGGGGCGTGAACGTGCCATTTACGCGGATGTCGCGACGCATCGAACCGTCGTAGGAGCCGGCTCCAGTGTGAGAGACCGGTGCGACCAGAAATCCGCCTTGGCGAACTCGACTATTCGCGACGCCCCAGCCGCTTAACCCGCTCGAATCTCGACCCGTCCCACCGAAACGCTTGCCGTCCCAGACTTCCGACCGCACTTTCTCTCCCGGGGGCGACCTCAAGGCCAACATTTTCTCAAACGATGGAGCGTTCATGGACATCACTGCGCTGATCATTCAGCTGGTCTCCGGTGCCGTCGGCGGCAACGCGGCAGGCATGCTCAACAAAGCCAAGAGCCTCGGACCGCTGCTGAATACCATTCTGGGCGCCGTAGGTGGGGTGGGAGGCGGCGCGCTGCTTGGTGGCCCGCTGGCCGGAATGATGGGAGGCAATGCCATGGCGGGAAACGTCACCGCCTCTGCAGTCGTAGGACTGCTGCTTCCGCTGATCGGCGGCATGCTGAAGAAGAAAGCCTAAATCTGAGGAGTCGAACATGGGCCTTATTTACACGCTGTTAATTGGTCTGGTTGCTGGTGCAGTTGCCAAGTTCCTGATGCCCGGGAAAGATCCCGGTGGTTTCATCATCACCATTTTGCTTGGCGTAGCCGGCGCGTTCGTTGGGACATGGCTCGGACAGATGATCGGATTATACGAGGCGGGCGCGCAAGCTGGATTCATCGCGAGCGTGCTTGGCGCCATGCTGCTGCTGTTCATCTACCGCATGGTCAAGGGCAAGAAGACGGCATAGCGTTGTTCAGCGCACGTTCTGCAGGGCGTGGAACAAGACGCCCTGCGGTGACGTGATGCCGCAGAATCGGCCCCCGCCGGGAATGTCCGGCACGGCTGACACATTGCGTCGACATTGTCGAGTCGGACCGTCACCGCAGTGCCCGGTGACTGCCCGTTTTTCGACTGCCCATCGCCTTCGCGTTCTTCCTGCTAACGTGAAGCTGGCTTGCCGCGCCGCGTCCTCTTAGCGATTCTTGCTTAAACCATATTCAATTCAGGAACCATCGCACCATGGCCGTCACAGACGTCTCGGATCCGCGGTATTACCACAAGGTGGTGGACTGTCAGTGGGCCTGCCCGGCTCACACCAACGTCCCTGGTTACCTCCGGCTGATCGCCCAGGGTCGATACGACGATTCGTATCTGCTCAACAGGGAATCGAACGTTTTTCCGGGCATCCTCGGCCGGACCTGCGATCGTCCGTGCGAACCGGCCTGTCGGCGCAGTCGTGTCGAAGACAAACCGGTGGCGATTTGTCGACTGAAGCGCGTAGCTGCCGACAACCGCGGTGACATTACCGACCGTCTGCCCAAGGCCCCGTTGCTCAAGAATGGCAAGCGTGTGGCCCTGGTGGGGGCCGGGCCATCGTCGTTGACAGTGGCCAATGACCTCCTGCCGTTGGGTTACGACGTCACGATTTACGAAAAAAATGTGCAGCCTGGTGGACTGATGCGGGTAAACATTCCTGCGTTCCGACTTCCCGCGCAGGTGCTTGACGAGGAATGCGGCTACATCATCGATATGGGCGCCACCATGAAGTATGGCACGTCCGTCGACAGTTTGTCGTCGCTGCTTGATGAGGGGTATGACGCGGTGTATGTCGGCAGTGGCGCACCAAAGGGGAAGGAACTTGATATCCCTGGCCGATGGGATGCGCCGGACCAAGTGCATATCGGTATCGAGTGGCTCGCCAACATCCACTTCAAGCACAGCGAAACCATCGAACCGCGGGTCATCATCATTGGCGTGGGTAACACGGCGATGGACTGCTGCCGCACCGCCAAGCGTGTGGGCGCAAAAACTGTACAGGTGATTGCGCGTCGCGGCCGAAAGCACTTCAAGGCATCACCGTGGGAGCTCGAAGATGCCGAAGAGGAACAGGTCGAGATCATCGAAAACCACGCGCCCAAACGCTTCGTGATCGAGAGCGGCCGGTTGGTCGGCATGGAATTCGATCGTCTGGAGTGGAGTGAAGACGCCACGGGCCGTCAAACCAGCACGGTGCTGGAGACGCTCGTGCTCCCGTGCGATTCGGTGATTCTCGCGATTGGACAGGACAACGCGTTCCCGTGGATTGAACGCGACATCGGTATCGAGTTCGATGCGAAGGGCATGCCGACGGTGAACAAGGTCACGCACCAGAGCTCGCGACCAGGGGTATTTTTCGGCGGCGACGCGGCGTGGGGACCGGAAAACATCATCTGGGCCGTCGCTCACGGCCACGCGGCGGCGATTTCCATCGACGCGCATTGCCACGCGCGTCCGGTCACGGAGCGCCCGCCGCAAGGCATGACGCTGGTGAGTGCCAAAGTGGGAATGCACAGTTGGGCATACGAGAACGACTACGACGCGTCCAAGCGCTCGACGATGCAGCACGAAGAGCTCACGAAGCGGTTCAGCGGTATCGGCATCGAAGTGGAACTGGGCTTCACCGCCGAACAGGCGGCCACAGAGGTGCAGCGTTGTCTCAATTGCGACATCCAGACGCATTTCACCGCGCCGTTGTGCATCGAGTGCGATGCCTGCGTGGATGTGTGCCCAACCAACTGCCTTACCATCACGACCAACGGCAGTCCGATCGACGAATTGCGCACGCGACTCTCCGCGCCAGCGCTCAATCTGTCGCAGGACATTTACGTCTCCGCGTCGCTCCCGCAAACCAAACGCGTGATGGTGAAGGATGAAGACGTGTGCCTGCATTGCGGGCTGTGCGCCGAACGCTGCCCCACGGCCGCGTGGGACATGCGCACCTTTGATATCAAGCTGGCGTACGCCGGACTTATTGACGGACAGGTGACCCGATGAGCGGCATCAACGATTTCGCATTCAAGATGGGCACCGTGAACGGCACGGGGTCGGCGAGTGCCAACAGCCTGCTGATGCAGGCCATTTTTCGCATGGGGATCCCGGTCACGGGAAAGAATGTCTTTCCGTCCAACATTCAGGGACTTCCCACGTGGTACGAGATTCGCGTCAGCAAAGACGGCTACACCGCGCGTCCGTCAGCGGTGGATATGGTGGTGGCGCTCAATCCGTCAACGTATGCAAAAGATGTTGCCACCGTGCGCCCGGGCGGCTATTTGCTGTACGACTCCACCTGGCCGCTCGATCCGGATTTGGTGCGTGAAGGGATCACGATTCTGGGCATTCCGTTCGGCGGCATGTGCGTGGAAGCGTTCCAGAAAGACCGCGATCGCACCCTGCTGCGCAACATCGCCTACGTGGGCGCGCTGGCCGCGCTGCTCGACATCGACATGGATGTCGTGGGGAAAATGCTCACGGAGAAGTACGGGAAGAAGCCAAATCTGCTGGACGCCAATCACAAGGCCATCACGCTGGGCTACGAGTACGCGAAGGCCCACTACACGTGCCCGCTGCCGTTTCACCTCGAACGGATGAACGCGACCAGCGATTCCATTCTCATGGACGGCAACACGGCCTGCGCACTTGGCGCGCTGTATGCCGGGGCAACCGTGGGCGCATGGTATCCGATTACGCCGGCTACCGCGCTGATGGAAGCCTTCAAGAGTTTTTGCGAGAAGTATCGCGTCGACCCGGACACAGGGCTCAACAACTACGCGATTCTGCAGGCCGAAGACGAGCTGGCCGCCGCCGGCATCACGATCGGCGCTGGCTGGGCCGGCGCGCGCGCGTTCACCAATACGTCGGGCCCCGGCATCTCGCTGATGCAGGAGTTTATCGGACTGGCGTATTACACCGACATCCCGGCGGTCTTTTTTGACGTCCAGCGCTGCGGTCCCTCCACTGGCATGCCCACCCGTACGCAGCAAGCCGACCTGATGTCACTGGCCTACGCCTCGCACGGCGACACCAAGCATATCGTGCTGTTTCCGGCCAATCCGCGCGAGTG
>JANMRE010000170.1:0-9632 GCA_031370885.1 Gemmatimonadaceae bacterium | reverse complement strand
ACTTCCGATTCCATCAGTCCGGGATGCGCTGGAGGCGGGACGCGACCTTGCCGCGTTGGTATACCCGTCGTGATGCCATCGAAGTCCCGCAGCGAGTCACGTAACTTCACACCCTTTCCCGTGATCTCGTACGTCCGGAATTCCCGACTGTGGTTGCTGCCCCGCATCTTCGCCACCAGCAGTGCCTTGCGCAGCTCACCCTCGATTTCCACATAGCGCAAGCTCAGGATATCATCGGTCAGAAATGAAATCTGGTAGCCCGTGATTTGGAATCCGGCGCCCTTCTCCATCTCCACGACTTCCACGGTGGAGAACATGGTGACACCCAGTCCGGTAAGGGCGCCGATGAGTCGGTACAGCGATTCGCGGAAGTCTTCGCGAAATGCCGGCGCGAGCGCCATCTCAAAGCCCGAAATCGAATCGATTACCACTCGTGTTGCACCGATCGCCTTGACCGCCCCGCGGATCTCCTCCAGCGTCTCGTCTACCGACAGATCGAGCGGACGAAGGTAGATGATGCGCACCTTATCGTCCCGCACCGCCTGACGCAGGTCCACGTCCATGCTGCTGCCACGGTCGAGGTACACTTCCGGATGCTCTTCAAAAATCGCAATCACGGCGCTTTCATCGGCTGCCAGCCCGGCCGCCACAAACTTCATCGCAAAGGTGGTCTTTCCTGTGCCGGTGGGTCCGGCAAGCACCAGTGAATCCCCGGCGGGAATTCCGCCACCCATCATCTCGTCAAGCCCAACAACGCCGGTAGACAACCGATGCATGCCTCGCGGAGAAATGTCCTCGGCGCGCTCGGGCGTGCGAGGAAATACTTGCACCCCGCTTTGCGTGATGCGCATGGTGTGCAGACCAGGCATCGATGCGACACCCCGCGCTTTCATGATCTGAACCCTTCGTACCACCGAGTTTCGATTGACTTCCTGACTCATCCAGAAAATGCCGTCGGCTACCGTGAACACGGGATTGTCGAGCTCCTGGTCGCCGTACTCCCCAATGAGAATTGCGGTGGTCTCCCACGTGGTCAGGTGCAACACCAGTCGTTGCATGAAGCCTTCGAACTGACCAACCGGCGAATCGGACCTCCTGACTCGCGTGAGCGCCCGAAACGAGTCCACCACTACGACCAGCGGATGCAGGCGATCCACTTCCTCAATGATCCGTGTCAAAACATTGTCCAGCTCGCCGCTCAGCGCCTCCTCGGAAAGATTCAGAAAGTGCACGTCCACTCCAACGCGATCGCTCTCGAAAAAGCCGAATAGCTGCTGATAACGCAACATCTTGAGCGATGTCTCACCGAGCAGCGTGATGAACAGGCCGGGTCGCTCGGGAGTCGCGTTGGCGAACAGGATCTGCATTGCCATCGTCGTCTTTCCGGAACCGGGACCACCGGCAATCAACGTAAACGAGTCGGTGGGCAGGCCTCCTCCAAGAATCTCATTCAAACCCGGCACGCCGGTATTGAGCAGCGCCAGCGACGGTCGTTCGGCGGCTTTGCGTTTTCGGGAAGACTTCTTAGACTTGGACATCGGGCGCTCCGCGAGGGACAATGCTCACCGCGTCTGACGTCGGCGAGAAGTCAATTTGATCCACCAGACGCACGGCCAGCGTTTCGCCAACGAAGCGGCCGAACGCGTCAATCAGCGCCGTGATCAGTCCTACAGTGACCGCCTCAACCTCCGAGGCGGCGTGGGCACGATCGGCGGTCGTTCTCGTGGTCGTGCTCGCGGATATCGGTTGGTCATCGCTGGCGAGAAATGACAGTCCAGCAAGCAGGGGATGCTCCTGCTCTACCTCGCCAATTGCGCGATCAAAGAGCGCACGATAGCCATGGCCACCAACCCACGGCAACAGTCCGGCCCGTAACCTGGAAAACAGCTGCTCGATTGCCCAAACAACGTCGCCGGCCGAGTGGGATCGAGCAGTGGCCGCCACCCAGAGGCGCTGCGCCACGTCGGCGGAGCGCGAGGACACGTGGGTCATGACGGGACTCCACCCATAGGTGAGGAACGGAAGGGCATCTCGACGGTGCGCCACTGCGATTGGTGCACCCGACCGCCCCCTTCCACTTTTGCCGCATAGCAGGCGGCATCCGCGGCACGCACCACTGCCGTGAGCTCACCACCGGCCGCCGTCAGCGGCAGGAGACCAATGCTCACACCCACCGAGAGTGCAGCCCCGGCCCATTGAAATTGCCATTCTTCGAGTTCCAGACGGATGTCGTTGGCAATGCGGTCGGCGTCCTGCAGCGGACAGTCCTCCAACAACACGCCGAATTCATCGCCGCCAACGCGCGCCAGGGTGTCACCGGAGCGCAGGTGACGCGAGATTCGCGGGCCGAGGTTGCGCAGCAGTGCATCGCCCGCATCGTGACCACACGCATCGTTCACGGCCTTGAATCGATCGAGATCGAGGTACAGCAGCACGTGCGTTGCTGCAGCGTCACGAGTACTCGCAATGAGCAGCGTGAGCCGTCGATCGAACTCCCGCCGATTCGGCAATCCCGTCAGCGCATCGTGGGTCGCCTCATACGACAGTTGATGACCAATGCGGCGCTTCTCGCTTTCGTCCTGAATGACCAATACCACGCCCATGGTCTCGCCCATGCGATTGCGAATCGGGGCCGCTGAATCACCAATCGGCACCTCGGTGCCATCAGGGCGGACCAGAACCACCCCGTCTTCCAAGTCGATTGTGCGCCCCTCGGCAAGGCAACGCAACGCAAGATTTGCAATTGGATGTCGCGAACTTTCAGACTGAAGCGTCATCACCACATCCAGGGCGCGTCCGACGGCATCCTGCGAGCGCCAGCCGAGCAGCCGCTCGGCAACCGGATTGAGATAGGTCACGCGGCCGTCAAGGTCGGTGGTTACAACCGCATCGCCGATCGATCGCAGGGTGTCGGCGGCCAGTGTATTGCCCGCAGGGCGGGTTATACGGGCACGCCAGGTCGTGCTGGCGCCACGGAACGCCGTGCCATGCGCAGTCGGCGCACTCGTGGGCTCGGCAGAGACAGGCCATCTGCGAAAGTGAGACATCATTGTAGTCCGGAGGAATGCGATTAACGTGACTTCAGATATTCAACCAGGTCGCGCTGTTCCGGTTGCGAGAGCTTGAGATTCAGCAAACCGTCGTACTGTGCCACCACTGCGGCCAGCGTTGCCGCACGGCCATCGACGAAATACGGCGGGTGGCGCCAGAGATCGCGAAGCGCCTTGAACGGTGACACCGCCGGGCGTACTCGTGCGACCCCAACATCACTCGTGGCAGCGACGGCCGATGAGGGACCGGTGACGACGCGAATTTGTTTCCGAACAGCGCGCACGTGACACCTGGCGCAACTGGCCGTGAAGTGCGTACGTCCGCGTTGCGCCATGACGGCATCGTACATCCCCAGGGACGGGACAAAGACTGTCGTTCCGGGTTGGAGCGTGGAGTGTACTGCGCCCGACACAACCGGAGCGGCATCGATCCGCGCACACGCGACCGCTCCCACAACAACCGCGAGCAGGACCCACGCGCCGAACACCACCCGGCCCACTCGCGAGAGCCCATCCGTCCCACCGCGTACACGCTCTGCTGCGGTTGTCACCCCTCACCCCGTCATTGCACCCTCGCGACCATCACACTCGACCCGTGCACGTAGAATGGAACCGCGGAAACGCCGCATCCATCGCTCGAAAGGGTGAATAAAGAGCTATGCGCTTCCTTCCCGATGGTAGTACGCGGAGATTTGCAGCCGCGTGTGCAAGGTGAGCTTCTCCATCACATTGCGCACATGGCTCTTGACCGTGTGCGTGGCAATATTGAGTCGCTGGGCGATTTCCTTGTTGCTCAGCCCCTCACCGATCAGATCGATCACCTCGCGTTCGCGTCGCGTCAGGCGCACATCGTCGATCACTTCGTCGCCCCGATGCACGGCATCCTTGGCGATCTGGGCAAACAGCGTTTCCGTCATGCGAGGCGGCAGGACTTTTTCGCCTGCAGCAACCGACCGGATCGTTGCCACGAACTCCTCGAAACTGGCGTCCTTGAGGACAAAGCCCGAGACACCGGCATTGACGAACTCCACAATCTCCTCATTGACCGGAAGGAGGTCCATCACAATGACCCGAGCAAACGGCATCGCCCTGATGAGCGACGCCGCCGCCGCCAGACTGTCCTGATCCCGGAGTCCGACGTCCAACAACACGACATGCGGTTGCTGCTCAAGCAGCGGCGGCAGATCGGCGGTTCGCGTCGGCACCACGCGAATATCGGGGAGGCGGTCGAGCATCGACGCCAGCGCTTCGCGCACAAGCCGATTGTCATCAACGATCGCGACCCGGATGGTCTGGCTGGGAATCACCGATATCTCCAGAGGTATTTTCGTCAAAGTCGCGTTCGGTAAACTGCACCGCCGCGACGCCACCCGTCAACCAACGGCGGGTGATTGTGTTCTTTGTGCGGTTCCGACTCTTGCCAACCTCATACCTTTGGGCGATTGTATCACCAACATCGGTGGGGTACGCTCACCATGCGGGGGCAGATTCACCGTATTAGTACGGTGGTGAATTTGTCCTGAGCGTCCATCACGTCGCGCGCGCGACCCACGTCGCCGCCCGAAGCCACCGGTGACACTGATGAATCCATCTCGCCCAAGGCCGTACCGCGGCTGGCTTTCGCTGTGACAAAAGACGGCGGGTTGCACAAGATTCCGATCACGATTCTCGTGTGCGACGATGACGAAGACGACCGGATGCTCACGAAGCTGGCGTTGGAAGGCGCGCACATTTCGAACAGCATCAAGTTCGTGGAGGACGGCGCGCAACTGCTGGACTACCTGTATCAGCGCGGGGAGTACGCCGGCGAAACCGGCTCCGCGCCGCGTCCGGGACTGATCCTGATGGATCTGAACATGCCCAATGTCGATGGACGCGAGGCCCTGAGGCTCATCAAGGAAGACCCGTCGCTGCGCGCCATCCCCATCGTGGTGCTCACCACGTCCCGCCTTGGCCGCGATGTCATTGAAAGCTACGAGTTAGGTGTGACCGCCTTCATGCAGAAGCCAGTCACCTTGACCGGATTCCTTGAGGCAATGAATGTGCTCGACCGGTATTGGCTGGAAATTGTCGAGCTGTCGCCGAGGGGCGGATAGAGGGTCGGTCGCTGGCCGTGCGCCTCGCGTCGGAGCCATCCCGGCGCTAACGTGAGCCCGTTGCATTCTCCGCTCACCTTTGAGGGTCGTACCCATGTCGCGTCGTCTGACCATTACCGCGTCGTTCATCGCTGCCACGTTGGTTTTGTCAGTCTATGCGCTGCTGCGCACAAGCACACCCGCCGCCGCCGCCGTAGTGGACGATCATTCGGCGCACATGCTCGCGGAAGACCTGATGGCACCCATGGCGATGCCGATGGGGGGGGGGGCGGCCGGTTCGCAGCAGGGCGATCTCACACTCCCAGCCAGCGCGACGACCACGGCAGCGCGACTGGCCGCCACGCCTCGCCACGGCGAATGGGTCAAGTTTCCCACCGCAACGGGTTCCCGTGACACCGTCATGGCGTGGATTGTGTATCCATCCACGACAAGCAAGGCGCCGGTTGTCGTTGTCGTCCACGAGATATTCGGGCTGTCCAGCTGGGTGCGCGCCGTTGCCGACCAAGTCGCGGCGGAAGGATTCATTGCCATCGCACCCGACTTCCTGTCGCGGGTACGTGGCGGGCCAAGTTCCGTAGAGCTGCCGAGTGATACGGCGCGTCGACTCATTGGCGGCGTCGATGCCGCCGAACGCAATCGCGTGATCGCGGCAGCGGCGAACTATGCCATGATGCTGCCCTCCGCGAAGCAGAAATACGGGGTGATTGGCTACTGCTGGGGGGGACAGACGACATTCATGCACACTATCAACGGTGGCCTGAAGGGCTTCTCCGGTGGTGTGGCTTTTTACGGGCTGCCGTACACGACGGGTGGAACCGCTGCCACGGCAACCACTGCCGCCGTTCCGGCGTCGATCAACGCGGATTCCCTGCGCAAGATCAAGAAACCGCTCATGCTGTTGAACGGCTCGAAGGACGCACGCATCGCGGCAGCCATGCCGACGCTCGATTCGCTGATGAAAAAGCTGGGCAAGAAATACACGGGCATGAACTACGAGGGCGCGGTGCACGGCTTCCTGCGCGCGCAGGCCGATCCCAAAGCCACACGCGACGCCGTGGAAGAAGCGGCGAATCTCGCCGCCACCAAAGACGGCTGGCCGAAGACGATCGCGTTCCTGAAGAAGAATCTCGGGGTGAAGTAGGCGCGTTTACGGGGGGATCGCGGCGGTCAGCAACCACTGATTGAACCGCGAGCAACCACTTATTGAACCGCAGAGTACGCAGAGGACGCAGGGGAGCACCATTCAATTCGTGCGGTTCCCTGCGTACCCTGCGTACCCTGCGGTACAGAAATAGCCAAACCAATTCAACCGCGAAGGTCGCTAAGGACGCAAAGGAACTTTTTTTGTTCAACAACGTCGTCCTTGGCGACCTTTGCGTCCTTGGCGGTTCAATCTTTCGAAACTCGCCCTGCGCGATGGATTCCACAAAAGCATTCAACCACCAAGTTCAACCGAGTTCGTTGAGATGCCTGCTTCAAAACGCGGTTCTCCGCGAACCCTGCGTACTCTGCGGTAAAAAAATACCAAACCAATTCAACCGCGACGGACGGTGAGATCCTCCGAACACTTTGGCGGTCTACCCGTGCAGCGCGCGAAACGCCAACGCCGCCAACACACCACCGGCTATCGGCCCCACCACCGGCACCCAGGCGTACGACCAATCACTGCCGCCCTTCCCGGCAATAGGCAGCAGCGCGTGCGCGATGCGCGGCCCCAGATCGCGCGCCGGGTTGATGGCGTAGCCCGTGGTGCCGCCGAGTGACAGGCCGACGCCCCACACCACCGCACCGATAAGCAGCGGCACGAGGTTGCTGGCCGGTTGCGCGCCCTGTGCGGAGACCGTGGTGATGGCACTCGCGACAAACACCAGCGCGGCCGTGCCAATGATTTCACTGACGACATTGGCCACCGGCGTGCGCACAGCCGGTGCGGTACAGAAGCACGCCAGCTTGCTGCCTTGATCGCTGGTGCGACTCCAGTGCGGCAAAAAGTGCAGCCATACCAGCGTGGCGCCCACCAGCGCGCCGGCGAATTGCGCCCCAACATGCGCCACGGCGTCGGCCATGGTCCGCGAACCCGCTATCACATTGGCCAGTGTTACGGCAGGATTGAGTTCGCCCGGCGCGCCGAATGCAGTGGCAGTGAATACGCCCAGTAGCACCGCGATGGCCCAGCCCGTGGTGATCACGAGCCAGCCACTGTTTTCGGCTTTGGAGTCCTTGAGAACCACGCCGGACACAACGCCGTTGCCGAACAGGATAAGCACCATGGTGCCGAGAAATTCGCCGAGTGCGGTTGCAGGCATGCCGAAGACCTCTTTGGAGCGCGGGGGGGAGGAGCGGGAGCGGCTACGGGGCGGCTACGGGAGAGGATAGCGCTTGCCGCATGTAGCCGCGAACGTCCACCGGTGAAATAGCCGACGATCGTGTCGTTGACAGGTATCGTCTATATGCTATATTGATACTATGTACGAGATACGCCATCTTCACCGCCTCGTCCAGGAAGCCCGTCAGCACGCGTACCTCACGCAGCGGGACTTCGCCGAGCGCGTTGGCACGTCGCAGTCGGCCATTGCAAAGCTCGAACAGGGTGACGCGAATCCAACGATCGATACACTCTCTCGCTGCGCGGCCGCTGCAGGATTTGCGCTGCGCGTCGAGCTGGTTCCGCTGCCCGCGCGCGATCCCGTGGTAGAGCGCTACAAGCAGGACGTTGATCGCACGCTGCTTCGCGAGAATCTTCGCAAGTCGGTGGACGACCGTCTGCGTTCGTTAGCGGAATGGCAGCATGCAGGGCGCGCGCTGCAAGACGCGACGCAGCGGGCGACGGCGAATGCATCACTCAAGCGGAAGCGGCGCTCATGACGCAGCTGGAACGACTGCTGGCCGCGTTGCATGACGCCGGCGTGGAGTTCATCATCGTTGGCGGCGTCGCCGCACGAGCGCACGGTTCGTCCCGGCTTACCGACGACGTCGACGTTTCGTACGCGCGAACACCCGCCAACCTCTCGCGCATCGTTGCGGCGCTGGGTCCACTTGAGCCGTATCTGCGAGGCGCCCCCCCCGGGCTGCCGTTCGACTGGTCGGCCGCCACACTGCGGGCTGGGCTCAACTTCACCCTCACTACAACAGCCGGTGCCATCGACCTCTTGGGCGAGATCACCGGCGGTGGTCGGTACGACGATTTACTGCCACACGCCTTGACCATCACGATTTTTGGTCGGGAGGTACAATTGCTCGATCTGCCGTGGCTCATTCGTGTGAAGCGCGCGGCCGGCCGACCCAAGGATCTCGAGGTCATCGCCGAACTGGAAGCGCTGCAGGAAGAAATCGCGCGCGACGAACCGCGCCCATGACCACAGCGCCGCCAGCCCTCACGCGCACGCTCACGCTGCGCGACCTGGTGCTGCTCAACATCGTGGCGGTGTATACACCCAGCACGCTGTCACAGACTCTGCAACTGGGCACGTTCGGCGTGCTGTTCTGGGCATTGGCCCTGGTAACGTTCATGCTGCCCTATGCGGCGGCGTTGGCCGACCTGTCGCGACAGTATCCGCGCGAGGGCGGCGTGTATGCATGGACACGCATGGCGTTTGGCGACGCGCACGGATTCGTCTGCGGCTGGTGTTACTGGGTGAATACGTTCCTCTATCTCCCCAGCATCTTTCTGGGCATCGCAGCCGTGGCCGCGCTGCTGGGTGGTGCGCGAACGGCATGGATTAACGAACACCAGTCCATCGTGGTGGCCATTGCGTGTGGCGCGCTGTGGCTGTCGGCCGGTGTGCACATTGTCGGACTGGGACGCGGAAAGTGGCTGCAGAATATAGGCGCGCTCGGACGGCTCACGATCGCGCTGGGTTTGCTCGCTGCCGCAGCGTGGACACTGCTGCACTCCACCAGCACGGACAGGCGTGCGCTGCCGGGCAACTCGCTGAACCTGTGGTATTCGCTGGCCCTTTGGCCATTCGTCCTGAATGCCTTGCTCGGACTCGACCTTGGTTCGGCCATGAGCGACGAGACCGATGCGCCCCGCGACGACATCCCCCGTTCCCTGGCCATTGGTGGCGTCGCCGTGGGAGGGATTTATCTGCTCACGTTCGGTGCCGCGCTGGTAACCGGGATGCCCGAGAACAATGTGATGTACGGACACGTACTGGCCATCAACGCCGTCATTGCCCGCGCCGGTGCGAGTGGCGCGCTCATGGTGCTCACGGCGTTCGTCGTGGTGTGCGAATTGGTGGGTCTGCTGGGCAGCGGGGCGGCGTGGCTTGCCGCACCGGCACGTGTGCCCTTTGCCATCGGCATCGATCACTACTTGCCGTCGGCGTTTGCCCGCGTGCATCCGCGATTCGGCACACCATACGTGGCGCTTCTCGTGCAGGCCGGTGCAGCAACCCTGCTGATTGTGATCAGTACGTACGGCGCGAGTCTGCAGGAAGCCTATCTGGCGTTACTCGGGGGGTCGATTGTGCTGGTGCTGGTGCCC
>JANMRE010000166.1:0-4611 GCA_031370885.1 Gemmatimonadaceae bacterium | reverse complement strand
TGCTGGTCTGGACTCGACGACGATAGTCCAAATGCGTTCGGTCATCTTTCATTCGGAGTTCCTCATGCGCCGTCTGTTGCTGCTGTCGCTCGTCGTCCCCATGCTCCACGCCTGCGCCTCGTCGTCCGGCACGGGGTCAGCCGCCAGCGCGCCCTCCACCCGTCCGGCCACGCGAACGATTTCCTCGCCTGACATCGGTTCGATGACCGTCACCGCAACATCAACCGCCGACGTGTCGCATTTTCCGTATTCCAGCGACGCGGTGTGGCGCATCCTGCCGTCCGTGTTCGATTCGGTCGGCATTCCCGTGTCCACGATCGATCAGGCGCGCAAGTCTATTGGCAATGCCGGCTACAAAACGCGCGCGCGACTTGGCAAGGCCCCGCTCAGCCGATATCTCGATTGCGGCAACACACAAATCGGACCCAACGCCGACTCCTACGACGTTTTTCTGACCGTCATGACGACCGTAAGTCCGGAGGGCGCTACCGGCGCCACGCTCACCACCATCGTCGACGCGCAGTCACGGCCAGTGACGTTTAATCAGGCGTATTCACGATGCTCCTCCAAAGGCGGGATCGAAATCCGTATCGCCGATATCGTGAAAGCGAGACTCGCACGGTGATGCGCGGTGGTGGCGTTGCGGCTCGCCCTTCGCTTCTGGTGCTCGCGGTCCTTGCGGTCCTCGCCACGTCCGCGCGATCGGCCGCCGCGCAATCCACTGTCGCACGCGTGACGGTGTCCGGACTCGCGTTCGACAGTTTGCGCGGTACGCCACTGGCCAACGCCTTCGTCATGATAAACGGTCGTTCGCGCAGCACCACCAGTGATGCCAAGGGGCGTTTCTCGTTCGATACCTTGGCACCTGGCACGTACACGTTTGCCATGCAGCACGCCGTATTTGACAGCCTGGGCCTTTCGGGTGCCACGACGCGCGCCGTCGTAACCGATGGCAAGTCGGTCGTGGTGTTGGCCGTGCCGTCGTTCGCTACGCTGTGGCGTGCGGTGTGTGGTGGCGTTCCGGTTCCAGCCACCGACACCGGTCTTGTGTACGGCAACATACGCGACGCCAGAAAACAGGATCCGGTAGCGCAGGCGTCGGTAGAAGTCTCGTGGCTGGACCTCGTAAACACCGGCACCAAACAGGCCAGCAACATCACGCAGCGCCGGTGGAAGAGTGAGTCGCAGGCCGATGCGCGCGGCGGCTACGCGGTGTGCGGTGTGCCGCTGCAAACGCAGCTGCGTATTCGCGCCACCTACCTCACCAACGCAACGGGTATCATCGATCTCGCGCCCAGCGGCGATCGCGTGCGACGCCGCGACCTGATGCTGGCCGGCACGGCGTTGGCCGATTCTGCGCTGCGCGGCGCCGTGGGTGGCGTGGTGTTCGATACCGACAGCAAGCCGGTGCCGGCGGCGCGGGTCATTCTCGACGATGCGCTTGAAACGCGCACCGATGCCGACGGACGCTTCACGCTTCGCAACGTGCCCACCGGCACCCGGCAACTCGACGTCGCGGCCATCGGCATGTCACCGGTTTCCACCGTCGTCGATGTAGCGGCAGGCGACACCGCGTTGGTGAGCGCGTCGATGCGACGCGTGTCCAACCTTGAGGCGCTCAACATCACCGCGTCGGCCACCCGGCGCCGAGCCGCTGTGCGATTCGACGAACGGCGGAAACAGGGCTTTGGCTCGTATCTCGATTCCACCGCGGTGGGCAAGCGTGCAACACTGTCAGCGGCGTTCGCCGGCCTGCCGGGCGTGACCGTACAAAACGTCAAAGCGAACGGGCGTCTCTTCAACCTGTACTTGCCGTCCACCGGCACAGGCCAGTGTCTGGCCATGCTCCAGGTAGACGGCATCCAACAGTTCGATCACGAAATTTTGGGCACCATGCATCCAACCGATATCGCGGCTATCGAGGTGTATCAGCAGCGGCTGACCGTACCATCCGAATTGATGCGGACTGATCTTAAGTGCGGACTGGTTGCGGTGTGGACCAAGCGCGCGTTTCGCTAGGAGGGGCCTGAGGGATGAGCAAGTGCAGGGGTGAGGGTGGAGCGGTCAGGAGTGAGGGTAGAGTAAAACCTCTGCCCTGGACCGGCGGCCGTCCACTGCGACCCGAGGGTTGCGCACCACCGCCACCGCCACCACGTCCACCCAGCTTTTCGCGCAGCATATCCTGCATCTCCTCGGTGTACTTCTGCATCAGTTCCTGCGCGGTCTTCTGCTGCGACTCATCGAGCCCCGGCAGTCCTTCTTTGGCGGCCGCATCGAAGCTCACGCGAATGTCACGTACCACGCCGTTTAGCGATTCACGCGCAATCACCATGCGCACCTCGTCTTCTGGAGCGGGCGTGCCAGACGTTTTTGGCTTCGCGTCTTTCTTGAGCGAGTCAAGCAGCGTGAACCGCCCAGCGTTGGCGGCAAGCAACTTCGCGTCGGCTTCCTTCGCCGCCACGATCTGCGCCTCGGTCAGCTTGAGATCCTTCTTTTTTTCCATCAGCAAGCGAAACGGACTGGCCTTTTCGAAGTCCTTGGCCGAGATCGTAGGACCTGCCGGTGCGGATTTTCCGGCCACCGCGTCCCAGTTCGCCTCCTTGCCGGTTCCGCGCTTCGGCGCCGCAGTAACCTGAGCAGACACGAACGACGGCACGAGCAGTGAAGCAGCAAGCATAAAATGCAGGTAGTTCATGAGGTCCTCGTGCGGGGCAAATAAACGAAGCGAGCGGCTGAAACTCATGTGGTGCGAACATGGGCGAACAACTGCGTTTGGACTTCGGGATTCCGGATCTTCCACAACACGCCATCGGTGAAGTAATGATGAATATTGATGAACATCAAGATCAGAATCGGTGCGGCGCGACCGGGCTCTTCCCCAAAGGCATCGCCAATAACGCCCATCAGCGACGCCGGCACCACTTGCCCTACCAGCACACTCACCGCGAGCAGCCCCACCGCGTACAGCGCCATGTGCAAGGCCACCCGAGACGGCGATGACTTCGGTGCAGCCGTTGAATGATTGAGCTCCATCCGCACCGGAAAGGCGAGATACTGAATGGAATGGGCGATCTGCACCCAGAACAGCGCTTTGGGGTCGCGCGCCATCACGGCATACCATACGAACAGCGCCATCCATGCCACAATGGCCAGCGGAGGTGGGAATTGCCTGGTGCGTTTACGCATGCGAACCAGTGCAACGATGCCCAACACCATCGCTACTACAGTGGCCGCACTGGCGGTGCGATAGATCCACTCCACGCGACTGGGGTCGCGAAGTTGCGTGTAGAGAAACCAAGCCACGTGCCAGACCAGCAGTATTCGCAGACTGGTTTTGATGAGCCGTCGCTCCGACACGTCAAACGAATTGCCCCCCAGGAAGGCAAACGACGCCATCATGCCCCACACTTGTCCCGTATAGTGCCATGCCAGATACACGCTGGACACGGTGATGAGCACGATCACCAGGGCCTGCGACGACTGCGCCTGCCAGATGGCCACCACGACATACAGCAGCATGATCGCCGGAAGGTAGATCGACGCCCATTTGTGTTTGAGCACCATGTCGCGACTGCCATACACCAAGCGGTACGACGCCATGAAGTGCGGCATGTTGATCGCGGTTGCAATCCACGCCTGCGCTCCGGCGCCAACCAGAACGAGATCTGTTCGACCACTGAGCAGCAACGGCACCATCACCAGAAGCGACAGCCCGCCAACGCAAAGAAAATCGACAGCGGGCGAGATGATCGACGCACGGGCCATATGTCCCTAATCTGCCGCATCGTCACTCGCACACAAGACCGAGTCCTGCCGATTCGAGTACGCGTAATGCGCAACAGGGGTCGCCAGAAAACCGGCGACCCCCGTGCTCTTCGAATCAACCGACCTAGAACCCTCTGGGCGGGCGCTTGTCCCACATGAACGAACCGGCCGGTACCAGAAACGCTGCCGTTTGCGGTGTACGCGCCCCTGCGGTTGATCGCGGATACACTACCAGCGTGACAGCGGATCCGGCGACACGCGTTCCCGGAATGGGTTCGATATCCAGTTTGCCAGCCGCACCTGCGCTGGACAGCGCCGGCGCGCCAAGGAGTGCAACCAAATTGCCGAACAGATTCGTGCCCGTGCCCGCCGTCTGCACGTTGTAGGTGACCGAGCCCGTATCAGACACCACAAAGTTCGAAGCGGAGTATGCGGCTACACCCGCCCACGTTGGCGTAGCTGGTGCCGTGCCTGCGGTCAGGAACGCACTGGCGTCGATGGCCACGTCACTCGCATTGATCACGCGAAGGGCAACCTTGCCCGGCGCCGGATCAGCGATCACCTCCTCGATCACCCGCACCTTCATTTGCCCGGCGCGGGCGGCACCCCACAGGATCACTGTGTAGTTCTTGCCTGCCACGAGCGACAGCGTTGAATCTTTAAGCTTCGTCGAGGAAATCGTCTGGATCGTGTCATCCAGAAAAATCACGAAATGACGACTCCCAGCCGTAGACGCCCGGTACTGCGTAGCGGTTGACGCGGTTACTCCCGCCGTGGTTGTTGGTGAGTTGCGAAACGGCACGCGAAACGCGGTGCTGTTCTCAACGATGTCCACGAATCGGAAGT
>JANMRE010000149.1:0-3110 GCA_031370885.1 Gemmatimonadaceae bacterium | reverse complement strand
AGTGCTCGACGTCCAGCGGCTGACGCGCGTATGTATCGACGCGGGGCGGGAGGCCCGCCGCAAACATCAGGAGGAGAGGGACGAGACTGACTATCATGCGTGGCTCCGCACTCGGCGAAGAAGGGTTTTCGGCGTGGAACGGGAACGATGTCCCGGCTTCAGGACGCCTTGGCCTACCGGTATCGCGTTGAACGCGAGCTGGGCGCCGGAGGAAGATATCCGCGAAATGAATGCTGTTCACGCACGCGGCAGCCACCAACTAACTCCACGACGCGACGATTCCTGACTGGTGGAGGGTTGCGAGGCCCTCCGCATATCTCTCAGCGCCTTGGCCAGCGCGTAGCTGAACACGTCGCCGAAGTATAACGCTGCCGAATGACCGGTTTCCTTCTCCAAACGCCACGAAGGCCGCGTATGCGGCGTCCGTTTCCGATGCTCCGGGTGGCATCGCCTCAAACATCGGCAACCGGAGCAGGTCGTCCACGAGCACGACCGCACGTTGTCCGCGTGTGCCGTGTACGACCATGCGCGCCTCCACCACCGACACCGTGCTCACCAGCACGCGCTGCGCCCGCTGGATCACGCGTACGAACACATCGCGTTCCGGCTCTGCGAACACGATCGCGACAATTGCGGAGGTATCGGCAACGATCATTTCGGGATCCCGACGTCATCCCAGTGCAGCGGATCGTACGCATCAGGACGGTCGGGAATGCGGTCGAGCTGGTCCAGCAAGGCCTCGAGCCGGGCAGACTGGTTCCCAAACTTGACTTTATTGAAACTTGTAGTAACATACCTACATTCCCTTTCCGGAGGTGAGAGTGACCATAACAACGCTCTCGAGTAGGCAGTTCAACCAAGATGCGAGCAAAGCGAAGAAAGCAGCCCAAGGAGGGCCGGTTTTCATCACCGACCGAGGAAAGCCTGCTCACGTGCTCTTGACCTATGATGAGTACCGTCGACTGACGAAGAGTCGTACCAAGATCGCCGACCTTCTCGCGATGCCAGACATGATCGAAGGCATCGATTTCGAACCACCGCGATCGCGCGAAGTCGCCAAGCAAGTGAAATTCGACTGAGATGTATTTACTCGATACGAACGTCGTTTCTGAACTGCGAAAGGTTTCGTTGGGGACCGCACACCCTGGAGTTTGCGCATGGGCTGACAACGAGGACGCCGTTGAACTATACCTGTCCGTGCTCACCGTTCAGGAGCTCGAAGTTGGCGTGCTGCTGAAGGAGCGAACCGATCATCACCAGGGCGCAGTGCTACGACGCTGGTTAGACAGCTATCTATTGCCCGCATTTTCCGGGCGTATCATTCCAATCGACATGGCCATCGTACTTCGAAGCGCACCGTTACATGTGCCGAATCCTCGTCCAATCATCGACACACTGATCGCCGCAACCGCTCTTGTTCACGGCATGTGTGTGGTGACTCGAAACGTGGCCGATTTCGCACCGACGGGAGTGGAGACACTCAATCCGTGGGACACCTCCGGAGATTGAAAGGGCGTCGCGTCGATCACGGCCTGCGCGCCTTGCGCAGTCGGCGCCGTCGCCCGTATCGTCTTCGGATCCCTGTCGACTTCTCCGTCTCGAACACCGCCGATGCACCCATCCATCCGCCACCTCGCTGCAGCCGCACTCGCGATTGCGCCGTGCACCGCCCAAGCGCAGACCTTCCGCACTGCCGACCCCATCATCCGCCGCATGTGGCAAGTCGGCATGACCGAATCTCAACTGGAGCGCATGGCACAGGTGCTCATCGACTCCATCGGCCCGCGCCTCTCAGGCTCACCTGGATTCACCAATGCGGCGAACTGGCTCGAGCGCACCTACACGGGTTTCGGGATCCCGGTGCGACAAGAGCGCTACGGCACCTGGCGCGGATGGCAACAGGGCGCGGTGCACATGCAGCTCATCGCGCCTCGCGCGCAGAATCTCGATGTCGAATTGTTGGCCTGGAGTCCCGCCACGCCAAACGGAAGGCCCGTCGACGCCGAGGTGGTGGTGATCCCTGCGCTGGCTGACGCCGCGGCGACCACACAGTGGCTCAAGTCCATCAAGGGGAAGTTCCTGCTCATGTCGCCGCCCGAACTCATGTGCCGCGCACCGCAGGAACTCGAACGCTACGCGCGCGTCAGCACGATCACCGCGCTCAATGCGCAGCGCGCCGAAGTTCGACGCGTGTTTACTGAACGCATGAATGCGCTCGCCCCAGCCGGCATTGCCCAGAACCAGCGAACAGGCGCCATCATGGCGCGACTCGACTCAGCGGGCGTCATGGGTATCGGCACGACGCTGTGGTCGAATGGCTGGGGAGTGAACAAGATTTTCGGTGCCGTGTCCGATCGCGTGCCATCAGTCGACCTGTCCTGCGAAGACTACGGTCTCCTGCACCGGTTGGCCTCGAACAATCAAGGACCGCGTGTCCGCTTCACGGCGGAATCGCAGTCAACGCCAGCGGAAGTGCCGATGTTCAACGTGGTCGCTGAACTGAAAGGAAGCGAACGGCCCAACGAGTACGTGCTGCTCTCGGCGCATCTCGACAGTTGGCACGGGGCCACCGGTGCGACCGACAACGGCACCGGTACGCTCACCATGCTCGAAGCCATGCGCATTCTCAAGGCCGCGTATCCCAATCCGCGGCGCACGATCATCGCGGGACATTGGGGCGGTGAAGAACAAGGTACCATCGGCTCGAAGGCGTTCGCCGAAGATCACAAGGACATCATGGACGGCCTGCAGGTCGCGTTTAATCAGGACAACGGCACCTGGCGCGTGGAGACTCTCGAGGGACAGGGGTTTCTCAAGGCCAGCAGCAATCTCGCCAAATGGGTCGCCCAGTTACCGGCGGAAATGACGGATAGTGTCAAGCTGCAGGTCCCGGGTCCACAAGCCAACTCGGGTAGCGATCACACGTCGTTTCTCTGTCGCGGAGCACCCGCGTTCCGGCTGCAGTCCAGCTATCCCGAATACCGGCAGTACACGTGGCACACCAACCGCGACACGTTTGACAAGATCGTGTTCGACGACGTGAAGAACAACGCGACCATGGCGGCGATGCTGGCGTATGCGGCGTCGGAAGATCCGGATCGCACGGCGCG
>JANMRE010000168.1:0-1752 GCA_031370885.1 Gemmatimonadaceae bacterium | reverse complement strand
GATCAGAGCGGCGACCAGCGCGCCGAGCGCCGAGATTGCGCCAAACACCGCCGCCCGGTTCCGTCGCACGAACATCCGGACACGGTAGCCGAGGGCGTCGGGGCGGGCCCGGACGATGCGTCCGCCACGGTATCTCCGGATATCCTCTGCCAATTCGTCGACCGAGCCATAGCGGCGTTCGGGCTTCTTCCGCATCGCCATGAGGACGATCGCGTCGAGGTCCGCCTGCGCACTGCGAGTGAGCCCTCGAACCAGTCCCTGCCTGGACTTGCTGGGCGGCACGACCTCGGCTTCGCGAATGCGGCGGCGTACCTCCTCGGCGCCTGGGCGGTCGAAGTTGAACGGGTGCTGCAATGCGAGAAGTTGATACAACACGACGCCGAGCGAAAACACGTCGGTGGCGGTGGTGACCGGCTGTCCGTTCACCTGCTCGGGACTGGCGTACGCTGTGGTGTGCGGCGTTCCGCTCCTCACATCCGTCAACCCGTCGTCGTCATCTTCATCGCTGAGTACTTTTGCGATGCCGAAATCGAGGAGCTTTACCGTTCCATCGTCGCCAACCAGAATATTTCCGGGCTTGAGGTCGCGGTGGACCACGAGGTTGCGGTGCGCGTACTGGACGGCGCCACACGCTTGCACGAAGAGCTGCAGCCGCGCCGGGATGTCGAGTGCGTGGCGGTTCGCATACTCGTCGATAGGTGCTCCGGAAACCAACTCCATCACGAAGTACGGTTGCCCCTGCTCCGTGGCTGCGCCGTCGAACATCGCCGCGATGTTGCGGTGCTCGAGTCGCGCCATGATCTGCCGTTCGCGGCGAAATCGCTGGAGGATGCTATCGGTGTTCATGCCGCGCGAGATCATCTTCACCGCGACGCGCTTCGTGAATTGCTGGTCGGCGCGATGCGCTTCGAAAACGACTCCCATTCCTCCCCGTCCGATTTCACGGTCAATGCGGTACGGGCCTACCATCCCGCCAGGGGCCACGCTGGGTGACGCGCCGTTGGCGCCCAGCGTTGCGGCGAAACGGGGCGCGGATTCAAAGCGCTCGGGCTCCTGGTCGAGTGCCACGAGGAGACCAGCCACTTCGTCCCGCAAGGCGGCGTCATCCGCGCACGTCTTGCGGAGCCAGGCATCTCGGTGCAGTGGCGACTGTTCAAGGGCGCCGTCAAAGAGCGCCTTGACGCGCTGCCAGCGTTCGGGACTCATGCTCATGGCTCTCTCACGCGCGCAATTGTCCGCCGGTGGCTCAGCTCAGCTCACGCTGCAGCCAGGCGCGAGCGGAGAACCACTCTCGTTTCACGGTTGCGGGCGAGACGCCCATGGTTTCGGCCGTCTCTTCGATCGTCAGGCCGGCGAAGTACCTCAGCTCCACGATCTTTGCCTGGCGTTCGTCGAGGACCGTCAGGCGCTGCAATGCCTCGTCCACTCCGAGGATGTCATGGTCGTCCTTCGCCCCGGCGAGTTCGTCGTTGAGCGTTATCGGCCGACCGCCTTCGCGCCTTGTCGCATGGCGCTTCCGCGCATGGTCGACGAGAATTCGGCGCATGGCCTGCGCAGCGATCCCAAAGAAATGTGAGCGGTTCTTCCAGTTGTGCGAGCGCTGATCGACCAGCTTGAGATACGCCTCGTGAACGAGACCGGTGGTTTCCAGCGTGTGGTCGTCGTGCTCGGACCGGAGATACCCTGACGCCAGCAGCCGCAGCTCGTCGTAGACCAGCGGCGTCAGGCGTTCGAGTGCATCTGGCGCACCGT
>JANMRE010000019.1:0-5136 GCA_031370885.1 Gemmatimonadaceae bacterium | reverse complement strand
AGCCAGCTTGCCGATCTGTACCAGTATCTGATGTACGAGCTTGTGGACATCGGGCAGCGCGGTGACGTGCCTACGCTGCAGAAACTGATCGGCATCGTTACCGACCTGCGCGACGGGTTCGCGGTGGCGGCCACACAGGTTCTCGAACTCAGGAAGTCCGCATGATCGCCCGCGAGGATGCGGCGCGCCGCGCACGGGCGCTGTGTGCGTGCGCCGACGCCGTGGCGCTGGAAGCCAAACAGGTGATTGGCCACGACGACGATCGTCTCTTCAGTCTGCTCGAACAGCGCGACGAAATGCTGCGCGATCTGGCGGAGCACCTGGTGGTTCTGCGTCTGGAGCGCCCCACTGCCGACAGTCCGCTGTTTGCGGCCACCGAACGCGCGGTCGACGCGGCGGACGAGTTGATTACCGAGGTGTGTGCGGCACTCTCCGTGTCGGAACGGGTCACGTTGGAATTGGCTGCTCGCGTGTCATATCGGGCGTCGGAGATCCGCGCCGAATTGAACATGGTCCAGCGTGCCGGAAGCGCCGGAATTGGCTACGCGGCACATCCGGCCCCAACGGTCGTGGACAGTCGTCGATGAGCGAATCCCCCATCGCGTCGTTTGGCGTGCTGTTGCGCGACAAGATCGCAGAACTGGACGACAATGAAGTGCCCCACGTCGCGGTCGAAAACGATCCCGTGGAGCGCTTGCGGCTGGGCGCACGACAGGTCGTGCTTGCCGGGCAACACGGTCCGATGACCCGAAGTGGTCATCAGGCCTATGCGATCCCATCGTCTCCAGTACCGGCAGAGCCGAAACAACGGCACCTGAACATCGTGCGGTGAACCATTGTTCGGGAGCCGCCGCTCAAGTTGCGGGGTCGGTCTGCCGATAGTCTTTGTCAGGAGGAGGAACCCATGCGTATCAACGGCAGTATTTTCGATCCACTTCGTCCGGACCGGTCGCCACCGAGCGTCGATCCGGCAGTTTCGCGACCCCCAGAGCCATTGGCCGTGCCGCCGGCAGCAAGCCCGCGCAAATCGGATTCCGTGCAGATCTCCGACGCCGGACGCTCGTTGGCTGGACGCGCGGCCGGGAATCAGAGCGACGACTTCGACCCCGAGCGGGTCGCGGAGCTGCGGACCAAAGTGATGTCCGGCGCGTACAGCACGCTCGATGTCGTTGACCAGGTGGCGCGTCGCATTCTGGCTCGCGGCGATCTCTGACACATCACGCGATCACCATGACCACTGACCGTTCCGTGGAGGACGCGTACTACGAGTCCGAAGCCGCTTTGCGGCTGGTGGATCGCGAACTCCATGAGTTGCGCGCGGTGAGCGTGCCGGGTGAGCATGCGGTCGAACAGCTCCAGACCCTTCTCGCGCAGGTACGAGAAGAACGAACGACAACGAACGATCACATCCCGTTGGCCTTTCTTGGCCACCTCGAGTCGCGCCTCGCGGATGTGATCGCGTTATTCGACACGGCGGGCTGAGTCCGCGACCGACGTTTGCGGAGTGCGGCTGCGAGGTATCGGTTGGTGGGCAGAATCGTGCAGCGCGGGGTGGATCGACGCGTTGTCGGTTGTCGGGCACGATCTCGCTGCCTCCGAGGCATCGCCCGGCCAGCCGCTTCAGGCAATGAGTTGGCAGTTGTTGGTTTGCAGGGTAGGTGAACGTTTCGCGGACACCCTCTCGTCGAAGCGCACCCACCATGCCAACCTAACAACCGCCAACCCATTGCCTGAGGCTGCTCGCCGGAAGATCTGATCGGCGCGCGATGATCTCGCCGAACAACCGCGAACGGAGGGGTTGGTCAAGGCGTTGTCAGTTGATGGGCAGGATCTGGCTGCGCACAACGCGTCGCCCGGCCTGCAGCTTCAGGCAATGGGTTTGCAGTTATTCGTTTTCGGGGTAGGTGCCTCTCCGAACAATCGATCATGCCCGACGACTCGCGATGCGGGCGGCCGCAGGCTATCGTATCGCGTATCCCGCGACGGTCGTCGCGATCGACTGCGTTGCCTTCCTCGAGGGTTCCATGCATCGCCAACTGCTCACCGTCGCCGTGTTGGCCACCTTCTCGCAGGCCGCCGTCGCCCAGACGCCGCCGCCCGTCACCCAGCAGATCGCTGCCGCCGTGCTGGCCTTGCCCGAAGCGATGCGCGACAACGCTGGTGTGATGGGCTACAAGGTGACGGGAAAGCTGGAACTGCTGCGTCCCGCCAAAAACGGCATGCTCTGCTTGGCTGACGATCCTGCCGAAGAAAAATTCCATGTCTCATGTTATCACGACTCCATGGATCCGTTCATGGCGCGCGGCCGGTCGCTGCGGGCTGCGGGAGTGAAAGGCACTCAAGTGGACACCGTGCGCTTCGCCGAGGTGAAATCGGGAAAGATCAAGATGCCGTCGGCCCCGGCGTCGCTGTATCAGATTTTCGGTGAGGGCTACGACGCGGCGACCGGCACGGTCACTAAGGGCAATGCGTTGTTCGTGGTGTACATCCCCTTCGCGACGGAGAAAAGCACCGGGCTTTCAACCAAGCCTTCAGACAAGCCGTGGTTGATGTTCCCAGGCACCCCGAAGGCGCACATCATGTTCTCGACGAGCATGTAACAAGTGGTGGCCTTGGCGGCGAATCAGGGTGTTCCGCGAGCACTCACCACGCGAACGATCAATCGGGCTGTCGAAGCGCTTCGCGCCGCTGATCCCAAAATGGCCCGTGCCATCGATGCGGTGGGGCCGTGCACGCTGCGCCCGCGCTCCGAAGGCACCCATTTCGATCATCTGGCGCGCGCGATCGTGTACCAGCAACTCTCCGGTTCGGCCGCTGCGACCATCTACGGGCGATTCACCGTCCAATGCGGAAACGGGGCGCCGCCGTCACCGCACGCGATCCTCGAACACGACGATGCCATCATGCGCGCCTGCGGGCTTTCCGGCGCCAAAACGGCCGCCATCCGCGACCTGGCACGACATGTGGTCGATGGACGTTTACCACTGGACACCATCGAAACGATGGACGACGAAGCGATCATCGAATCGCTCATCCCGGTGCGCGGAGTGGGACGGTGGACAGCACAGATGTTTCTGATGTTCCGGCTCTGGCGGCCCGATGTGCTGCCCGTGCTCGATCTGGGCGTGCGCAAGGGCGCGCAGCGCATCTACAACATGCGGGCACTACCCGAAGCCGAGCGACTGGAGAAAGTCGCGCGCGCGTGGCGTCCGTGGGCCAGCATTGCCAGTTGGTACTGCTGGCGCGTGCTCGACGTGGAGAACGCCGGCGGCTGGTAAGCCGATGAGCAGTCACATGTCTCGGCGTACTTTTCAGCGCACCGTGCGTGTACCGGTGCCAGTCGAAACTTTGTTCGCGTGGCACGAGCGCCCCGGCGCGTTCACTCGGCTCGCACCACCGTGGGACGCCCCGCGCGTGCTCGAACACACCGGCGGCATTCGTGATGGGGCACGGGTGAGATTGCAGGTCCATGCGGGACCTGTCGCCACCACGTGGCAACTTGAGCATCGCGACTACATCGTCAACCAACAGTTTGTCGATGTCTTGCAGGAAGGACCGTTCGCGCACTGGGTGCACACACACCGGTTCAACGCAGATGGTCCCAATGCCAGCGTGCTGGACGACCACATTGAGTATGCGCTGCCACTGGGAACGCTTGGCGATACGGTGGCGGGCACCTTCGCCGAGTCTACGTTGGCGCGGGTGTTTGTGTATCGGCACGAGGTGATGCTGGCCGATTTGGCGCGTCACGCCGAGTATGCCGATCGACCGCGCCTTCGTGTGGCCATCACTGGCGCATCGGGGTTTATCGGCACGCAGCTGGCGGCGTTCCTGTCAACCGGTGGGCATCAGGTGTTGCGAATCGGGCGTGGGCCGGTGGAGACGGGTGTCACGGACATCAACTGGAATCCGGAGCGAGGGCAGCTTGATGCGCGCGCGCTGGAGGGCGTTGACGCGGTGATTCATCTGGCGGGCGCGCCCATCGCTGAACGGTGGACAGCGTCGCATCGCGCGGCAATTCGCAGCAGTCGCGTGGAGGGCACGTCGCTGCTGTCGCACACGCTGGCGCGACTGGAGCGCAAACCGCGAGTGTTGGTGAGCGGATCGGCCATCGGTATCTACGGCAGTCGCGGTGATGAGTGGTTGGACGAGTCCAGCACATCGGGGCGCGACTACTTGGCCGATACGGCGGTTGCATGGGAAGCTGCAACGGAATCGGCGGCGCGGGCCGGTATTCGGGTGGTGCATGCACGCACGGGTATCGTGCAAGGGGCGGCCGGGGGCGCGTTGGCCAAGCAGGCACCATTGTTTCGCTTCGGTGTTGGTGGTGTGCTTGGTGACGGCACGCAGTGGCTGAGTCCAATCGCGCTCGACGATGTGATTGGCGCGCTCCACTTTAGTGTCATGCGTGATGACATGGCTGGCGCGGTGAACCTTGTGTCACCCGTGTCGCTCACGAACGCCGAGTTCACGCACACGATGGCCGGTGTCATGCATCGTCCGTCGCTGGCACGTGTGCCGGCGTTTGCGTTGCGGCTGGTGTTGGGCGCGGAGATGGCCAACCTCACCGTACTGGCAAGCCAGCGTATCACGCCACAACTGCTACTCAAGGCGGGTTTTGCGTTTCGGTTGCCCACGGTGGCGTCGATGTTGCAATTCGAGCTTGGTCTCGTATCCGGTTGATGGATATGGAGATACGCCTTAACTTGGCGTGATCGGCACACGCTTTGCATGCAGCCAGTCTGGTGCGTGGGGCACCACACGGATGACACTCTCCGACCACAATCCTCGTAGTATTACGGACATATGAACGCCGCATTTCTCGAGAGCGCCCTCTTCATCGCCCTGCTGGCGGTGGCCGGCGCTCTATTCGTCTTCGCCCTCGGCTGGACACCGTTCGGTAAGCGTATCAAGCAATCCGCGAATCGCCGACGAATCGATCGCGAAGCGGATCTCACATGTCCCATCCACGGCATGCAGCGCGAGATCGATCTCGTGCGCCTGCCCACGGGTGAACCGTTGTGTCCCCATTGCTACAAGGAGGCCGTCCATGGCTACATCGATTGATTCGACGCTTGAAGGGCTGCGCAGTTCCATGCGTAATTCCATGACCGGCAGGTCTGGTGGCGGCGGCCT
>JANMRE010000006.1:0-11923 GCA_031370885.1 Gemmatimonadaceae bacterium | reverse complement strand
TTTTGACTCTGCCCTCGCTCCTCACCGCTCTTCCCTCACCCCTGATTTTTGCTCACCCCTCAAGCCGTCACCTACGGCACTGCCGCTGTCACGATCACATTTACCGTGGTCGTTTTCCCTTCCGGCTGACCATTCGCGTTGAGCGCGCGAATGGTAAAGGTTGTCGAACCCACGGCGAATGTTGTCACGTTCACGATGGTGGCGGCGTTGTTGGCAGCACCCTGCGCAAAACCCGGCGCGCTGCTGGTGACACTCATCAGGCGATTGAACAGCTGATTGCCGTTGGCGTCCTTGAGCGTGATGGCAAACGACTTGTTGGCCGCATTGAGAGCAACCGAATACTCGGTCACCGCGACGATGGTATCCACCGGAATGGGTTGCACCGTCACGCTTGCCGAACCGGAGCGCGTCTCACTGATCGCCGAAATGGTTACCGTACCGGTGGCGATACTCGTGACCAAACCCGTCTGCGACACATTGGCTTTGGTAGGATCGCTGCTGCTCCACTCGACAACGCGATCGGTCACCGCCGTACCCGTTGAGTCTTCAACGGTGGCCGTAATCTGCACCGTCTGCCCCTGCACGATGTTGGACGTGAGTGGTGACAGGCGCACCGAGGAGACCGGAATCTTGGTCACGCTGAAGCTGACGGTATCCACCGCCCCTTCGGCGTTCACGGCGATCTTCGCCGTGCCAAGCGAAAGCCCGGTCACCAGCCCCGTCGCCGACACCATCGCGATGGCCGGTGTCGCGCTCGTCCAGTTGATCACGCGGCCCGGTGGAATGGTGCCGCCTACGCTGTCCACCAGTGACACGCTGAGCTGGCGCGGAATGCTGATGCGCAGTGAACCGTTGCGCGGCTGGATGGTTGCCGTTGCGATACGCGGATCGACTGCCACGAAGTTCGTGCCGCAGCTGATGTTGGGATATTCCACCGACGACACGGTAATGCGGGCCGAACCCTTCTTCCTGGCCGTGATCACACCGGTGTTCGACACGGTGGCCACCACTTCGTTGTCGCTGATCCATGCCAGTTGGCGTCCGAGTGTCGGCAACACGTTACTGGCGGTGTCGCGCAACGTGACGATCGGTTGCGCCTGGTTGGTGACCGTTACCGTCTGCGATGCCGGTGAAAGCGAACAGGCGCCGATCGGGATGTTCGTGACCGTGATCGACGCATTGCCGATCACGCCATCGGCGTCGGCCGCGATCACCACGTTCCCTGGCGTAAGCGCAATGACGTTGCCACTCTGGTCGACCGATGCGATCGACGAGTTGCTGGATGACCAGCGGTAGGTTCGGCCGGTGATGACCACGCCGGCGGCATTCTTCGCCGATGCGGTCAGTTGCTTCTGATTGGTGATGCGCAACGTCGTGGTGGCCGGCGACACCGTTACCGTCGTGGCGATTTCGGGCGTGACGGTAACCTGAGCCGTGCCCGACTTGCCGTTGCTGACAGCCGACACCGTGGTTTGCCCCACGCTGACACCGATCACCTGACCGCTGGTGGTGACGGTCGCAACCGTCGTATTGTTCGACGTAAAGTTGATGGTCTTGTCGCGGATGGAATTGCCTTTGCAGTCGAATGCCGTCCCGGCAACACCGACGGCACCGTTCACCGGCACCGTGATTGTGGACGGCGATATGGTAACGCTGCAGGTTGGTGTGTTCGGATTGAGATCGCATGCGGCCAGAACCACCACGGCAATCAGTGCCGCAGCAAGCCGCGGCATGACGGGCGCCAAACGGCGAAGCGGCGCAGTGACAATCGGTGCAAAGACCCGCATGCGGGGACGTCCTGTCTTTAATAAGTGATTGATGACGCCCGCGACGAGCCTCGGGACGCACTACTGAGACGCGCGGTCGTGGCCACCCGTAACCGTTACACCACGGGAATCTGAACGGCGTGTCTACCGGGACAACACTCCCTGCCCGGAATGTACAGTGTCACAGATCGGCATCGGTCCAATATGCCGCCGAGCTCAACTGTATGGGTGGTGGACAGATCGCAGAAAAAATAGTGACACCCGTGAGCCGCTGGTACCCCACCAATCGCCGGACGATCGGCCATCAGGCGAACCGATTCGATTCGGGTGGACGCCAGAATCAATAGGGGGGAGGTTTCGAGGCCATTGGTCATGGTGACACCTTACACACACTCGTGACTGCCCTGAACGCCACTACGTCTGTACACCGCGCCGAATCCCTGTCGGCCTGGAGACTCACCTTCGCATGGGTGATCGGTGCATCCGTCGTGCGGGCGCTTCTCTCGTCGCTTGTGCCCATGGTACCCGACGAGACGTACTATTGGCTGTGGACGCGTCATCTTGCCCCGGGATATTTCGATCATCCACCCGGGATCGCACTGCTCATTGCGGCGAGTACATCGGCGATCGGCACCACGCCGGCCGGTGTGCGCGCTGGACCGATGTTTGCCGCATTTGTGACCCATGTCGGTGCGGTGATCGCCGCCTGGCACATCGCCGGCCAAGGTGTGGCTGGTGCCCGCGCCTCCGTACGAGCCGCCGTGCTCATGGCCGTGGTGCCGCTGGCCATGCTTGGATTGGTACTGGCCACCCCGGACGCCGCCCTGTTTGCGGCGGCGATGATTGCGTTGTTGGCCGTCGAACGCGCATTGGCGGCGCCGGTGGGTTCGCCACGCGCATTTGGTTGGTGGATGTTGGCCGGTGCAGGGCTGGGTGCCGCACTGGTGGCGAAGTACACCGCCGTGTTATTCCCCGTTGGCCTCGTGGCGGCGTGCATTATGCATCCGGCGTTGCGGACACGATTCCGCGAGACGGGGCCGTGGTGGGCGTCATTCATCGCCCTCGTGATTTTTTCGCCCGTGGTGTGGTGGAACGCCACGCATGACTGGGTCTCCTTTCGATTCCAGCTGAACCATGGATTCGGGCCCGCGGCACGCGGAACCGTGCTGTCGCGTGAACTGGAACTGCTTGCTGGACAGTTCGGTCTGGCGTCGCCAATTCTGTTCGTCCTGATGGCATTTGCTGTCTGGATCGCGCTGCGCGACGGATGGCGCACACGCGCGAATTCCAGCCCGCAGGATGTGTCGACTCGTCGGTTCGCGCTCGCCGTCATGTCGGTGCTGCCGCTGGCGTTCTTTGCCGCGAGTGCCGCGCGGAAATCGGTCGAGGCGAACTGGCCGGCACTCATGTATCCCTCGGCGATGTTACTGCTGGCCAGCGAAACTCATCCACTCACGCGATCACGCTGGTGGCAAGGGGGAGTGGTCTTTGCACTGGCCTTGTTGACCGTGGTCAGCGTGCAGGCATGGCGTCCGGTGCTTCCGCTGGCGCCCCGGCAGGATCTTTTTTCTCGCAGCTACGGTTGGACCATCCTGGCCACAGCGGTCGACTCGGCGCGCCGCGATCCGTTCCTTGACGGCACGGTCGATCGTTGGGTTGCCGCCGATCGCTATCAGGATGCGTCCGCGTTGGCGTTCCACCTGCCCGATCACCCCACGGTATTCTCGCTCAATCTGGCGAGTCGACCCAACCAGTTCGATCTCTGGCCAACCGTGCACGACGACGTGCGGCCGGGCGACGGGTTGGTGGCTGTCTTCGACAACAACCCCGTGGGTGACTCGCTGGGAGTGCGCGTTGCGCGCTGGTTCAAGGAGTCGAAACGTGGCGACCCGGTGATGCTCCGTCGCGGTGACGGCGTGATCGCGCAACGACGCATCTGGCTCTATCGCATTGCCACCGATGTGCCGATGCGTCAGTCATCGGCGCCGTCGCTACCGGGTACGCGATGAACCTCGTATCCTTCCGCATGCTTTGGGGAATCGCCATCGGCGGCGCGGCGGGATCGGTGTCACGGTATGTCATCTCGCTCTGGCTCGAACGCAGCCACGGTGCGTTTCCGCTGGGCACGTTTGTCGTCAACGTCTCCGGTTCGTTTCTCATTGGGCTCTTCGCGCGCATGTTCAGTACGCCATACGGCAATCCGCTGGTGCGCGCCGCACTCACCATCGGGTTTTGCGGCGGCTTCACGACCTTCAGCACATTCAGCGCAGAGTTTGTCACCCTCATGCAGGAAGGGCGTACGGTGCGCGCCGTCGGTTATGTCACGGCCAGCGTACTTTCCGGCGTACTTGCCGTGGTGGCTGGACTGGCCATCGGCAGTCGTCTCGTGACACCCCGCGGCTGATCATCCCTCCGACATTCCACCGCTCAATTGCTCGTGTCCAAGCCCACAATCCCCGCCGATCTCGCTGCCTGGTGTGCCGCCAACGATTCGCGGGCGCACGACGAACTCTTTGCGTTCCTTCGCATTCCGAGTGTCAGCGCGAAGTCCGAACACCGGGCCGACTGTCTGGCGGCCGCGCAGTTCGTCGCCGACGCGCTCACCCGCATCGGCTGTACCGCCCAACTTGTGCCGACACCGGGCCATCCGATCGTGCTGGGCGAATGGCGCGGCGCAGGGCCGACCGCGCCAACGCTGCTGGTGTACGGCCATTACGATGTGCAGCCTCCGGAACCACTCGATTTGTGGACCTCTCCGCCGTTCGAGCCGGCGCTGCGCGACGGACGCATTTATGCACGCGGCAGCGTGGACGACAAGGGACAGCTCTACCTTCACATCAAGGCGCTCGAAGCGCATCTGGCGGTGCGCGGCACGTTGCCGGTGAATGTGATTGTGCTGGCCGAAGGCGAAGAGGAAGTGGGCAGCGTGAACCTCGAACAGTTTCTCGAACGCGAGCGGACACGGCTCGCGTGCGACGCCGTTGTCATCTCCGATTCGACCATGTTTGCCCCGGGGATTCCGAGCATTCTGTCGTCGCTGCGCGGATTGGCCTACGTGCAGATCGATGTGCGTGGCGCAAACAGCGACTTGCACTCCGGTATGTACGGCGGCGCAGTCGTGAATCCGGCCATGGTGCTGGCGCGCATGCTGGCCACGATGCACGACGCCGACGGACGCATCACCATACCGGGATTCTACGAGGCAGTTCGACCATTTCCGGATGCCGTGCTCGAGCAAATGCGCACGCTGCCGTTCAGCGACGACGGGTTGATGCACGAAGTTGGCGTACGTGCACTCGGCGGCGAACCAGGATATTCCACGCTCGAGCGCCTGTGGACACGGCCCACCTGCGAAGTAAACGGACTGCTGAGCGGATATATCGGCGAGGGTGCGAAAACCGTCTTGCCGGCAATCGCGATGGCGAAGGTGAGTTTTCGGTTGGTACCCGATCAGGATCCGACAACCATAGAGCGCTTGGTCACCGAACACGTCGCGCGGGTAACGCCGCCCGGTGTTGTGGCCACGGTGACGGCCCTGCACGGCGGTCGCCCCTGGCGTGCCGATCTCAAAGGGCCGATCATCGAGGCCGGTAAACGGGCACTCGAGGCGGCATTCGGTCGCGCACCGGTCATTACCGGCGAAGGGGGCTCGATTCCGGTGGTCGGCGACTTTGAACGCATTCTTGGTGCACCAGTCCTGCTGATGGGTTTCGGCTTGCCCGGCGAGAACGCCCACGCTCCCGATGAGTGGATCAGCGCCGAGAACTATCGACTGGGTATTCGTGCCGCTGCGACGCTGTTGGATGAGTTCAAATTGGCAACGTCGATTGCGGATCATGAACAGCGAACGCTACAGTCCATCCAGCAGTGAGTCGTTGTTCGACGTCGCGGCGATGCGCTTGATCAACCACTCCATACCCGCCTGCGGAGGCAACTGATGCAAACCGCGACGCAGCAGATGGACTTTCTCCAATTGATCGGGACGATACAACTTCTCTTCGCGCCGCGTCCCGCTGGTGGCAATGTCAAACGCGGGATAAATGCGGCGGTCGGCAAGACTGCGATCGAGCTTGATCTCGGAGTTGCCGGTGCCCTTGAATTCCTCGAAGATCACCTCGTCCATACGCGAGCCGGTCTCCACGAGTGCGGTGGCAATAATGCTCAGTGAACCACCGCCGTGCTGCGGAGCAATCATGCGTGCCGATCCGAAAAACGCCTTCGGTTTCTGCATCGCGGACGAATCCAGACCACCCGACATTGTGCGCCCCGTGCCGCGCTCCACCGTGTTGTAGGCGCGAGCCAGTCGGGTGATCGAGTCGAGCACGATAACCACATCCTGCCCCAACTCGACCAGTCGACGGGCGCGCTCGAGGGTCATTTCGGCCACTTCCACATGACGTTTGGCCGGCATGTCGAAGCTCGATGCCACGACTTCGCCATAACCCCACGTGATCATCTCGCTCACTTCTTCGGGCCGTTCATCCACCAGCAGCACCAGCAACGCGGCCTGTGGATGATTAATGGCCACACCTTCGACGATGGCCTGCAGAAGCGTGGTTTTTCCGGCGCGTGCGGGTGCCACAATGAGGGCGCGCTGACCATAACCGATGGGGGCGATCAGATCGATCGCGCGTCGGGTGAGCTCCGGACCGGTTTTCGCCGGTCGGCCCGTCTCCAGCGTGAGTTTCCGATCGGGATAGCTGGCGGTGAGCGTATTGAAATCTGAGCGCTTCTCAACAAGCTCCGGCGACCCGTCGTTGAGGGCGACCACGTCGCTGATGATCTGACGACCGCGTTGGTCCTGTCCGTACGACACCTCGAGCTTATCGCCTCGCCGAAGTTGGTGCTGCCGAACAAGCGCCGGCGGTACAAACGGATCGGCCGGATCGGGCAGATAGCTGTTCGTGGCCAGACGTAAATAACCACCATCACGAGCCACATCGAACCAACCGTGCAGGGTGCCTTCAGCTGGCGTAACCGTTGTTGGCGTTCGATCGAATCCAACATCGGCCACGGCATTTCCTGCGTTCCCTCCAACTGGACCAATGCCTCCGCCGCCACCACCGCGACGGAACCGATTGCGGCCGCGGCGTCCATTCCGACGACCATCCGCCGAGCCACTGTCCAACCGCTCACCAACACGTTCGGGTCGTTCACCACGTGGCGGGCGATCAGGACGCGGCCCGCGATCTACGCGAGGAGGGCGATCGGGTCTGTTCTGGCGATCAAAGCGTTCCGGCCGATCGGGACGATCCGGGCGGGCGGCCCGCTCCATACGATCGGCTTGCTCCATGCGCTGAATACGCTCCAACTGGTCGCCGGTATTGCGCTCGACGGGCACGTCTATCGGCGGAGGGGCGGGTCGTGGCGGTGCCGCCTCAACCGGCGGCGGCGCGGCAGTGGATGGACCGTTTTCAGGCGCATCGAGATACGGATTCAGATCCCCGGCGTTATCGGGGGTCGAGTTCGACCGGGGTCGGCCGCGGCGAGAAGGACGTTTGCGTTCGTTCATTCGAAAACTGCAGGTGATACGTAGGCTCTCGTCCGGACGGACGGAGCACAGCACCACGGCCATTGAGGCCGTGGGCCAAGAATACCGAGCCCACTCAGGGACTCGAAAGGCGCAAACTGCGCAAGAAATACTGGAAGGTCAGGACGCGTGTTCTGCGTTCCGTCGCACAGCCGAACGCCATGAAGCGCCGACCGGTTTACCGCGTGGGGGTGCGCGAACGACTCGCGCGTCAAAATCACTGGAGGGGATCAACCCCGGAAAAATCCCGGTGCCCCGATAGCACTCGATGCGAGGCGCCAACCAGCCTTCGCAATCGCTACCCGTGGAGTATTACGACCCAAACCGATCTGCGCAACCCATATCGGCGAATACGACCAGCAATCGCGTCAGGAATTGGCGGCACACGCGCAACCGCCACGTGCCACCGAGTCGCTAATTTTTCGCTATGATTGCTTCCCTCCCTCCCACGGACCTCCCAGCCGCTCTGGCTGAAGCAGTTTCCCTCTATGAAGCGACCGGCAACCTCGGCGTCCTCATGGAGCGGCTCCACGAATTGCGCAGCACGGTCACACCCGACGCGCTCGTTTCGGCCACTGAAGCATGGCTCCACATGCCCGAAGTTGCCGGGCCGCTCTATGAACGTGTGGTCGAGGAGCAGCCCATGAACGCGCGAGCCCTGGTGATTTTGGCCAACGCCTATTGGCTTTCGGGACGAGGACCCGAGGTCGTCGGTGAACTCGCCAGCCGGGCATTGGCGGCGGACCCGGACAATCGTGGTGCGTGGCACCTGTGGGCGCTCACCGAATCGAATCAGCGCGACCGAACGATCCGCTGGCTGCAGGTGACGCAGCGGTTTCCGGTTGATCAGGTGGCCAAGGCCGCGTTGGCCGACAATGCCGCCTCACTGGCCGCCAGCGAGCACGATAAGGAAGCGCTCGCGCTGGCGATTGGCGCCTACGAAGACCTGTGGGCGCTGACGCCCAATGCGCAGCAACGCGCGGCGTTGGAAACCGCGCTCAACACGCTGCGCAACTACCAACTATAAGACCGAGGCGGTGTTGTCAGCGCGTACCACCATAGCCACGCCGCCGAACCGTCAGGGCGCCCGCCTCGTCACCGTTTTTTCGTTGCCGTCCGAGACATAGCGCGCCAACGGGCCCGCCTTGTCCATCGCGTCGAGGGTTGTCGAAAGCTTCGTACCACCCTGCAACGGAACGCGAGGCAAGGCGTGCGCATTGAACTGCGGATCGTACGGACTGCGGGCAGGGCCACCCGCCACTTCGAATACCGCCTCGTGCGTGTACGTCACATCGCGCTTACCCTTGACGTCACGCCATGAACCCTGGAGCGTCAGCGCGCGATTCTTTGGCCACAAACCATAGGGCAGTGCAAGTCCGCGCACGCGATAGCCAGGCACGGCCGAGTCGATTGCCTGGGCACCGCGCGCCAACTGCTCCTGTACCACGGCATCTGAATACTTGCTGAGCTTCGCGTGCCAGAGCGTGTGGTTGCAGAGCTCGAACCCCTGCGCCACCAGAAATTGCAGCTTGAGAAACCGCCACGCCGTTTTCTGTCCGTCGATTCCCTTGTCGCCGAAAAACGCGTGACCTGCGTCCGCAGCCGGAAGTGCGCAAAACAGGCCGCGCGGTTTCCAATCCGGATGCGACTTGATGAAATCCATCAGAATGCCCACCGCACTCGTTGGATCGATCACCAATGTTCCGTTCTGCTCGCGGTAGCGGAACTGACTCGGCGAGGCATCGTCGAAGGTGAACAGCACCGGAGACTTCCCGGCCGGTAGATTCATACGCTTGTCCAACAGGTCCGCCAGTGAGACAGGTACGTAACCCCGGGCGTGCAGGTCGGCCAGTTCGGCCCGAAATCGTTCGCGCGACACCTTGTAGCTGCCGTCGGCATCGACGACTTGGTGCCACTCCAGAATCGGGATGCGCCCGTACTCGTTGGGCGCACGCGCTGCCGCGCCGGACGACTGTCCTGCCCCGGAAACCAGCGGGCTGGCACTTCTGTACCTTTCGAGACGTAAGAAGGCGTGAGTCGGCTCAGGTGTAACCACCAGGGCACCGACGGCAAGTCCAACGGTCGCGCACAGGAACGGACGGCGGACCAAATTAGTGGTTTGACGTGGGAAGCGAAGCATGCGGTTGGTGCAGTACACTCTGGCTGGAGCAGGAGAACAATGGACGCGAAAGCTAACGAGGTCGTCGCAGCCGATGCATTGCCCAGCGCGCCGAAGTCATCGCGTCGCCGCACAATACCGAAACGCATCGTGTGGTTCACGGCCGTCGTGGCGGCGCTCGCCTTTGGCAGCGCCGGATCGTGGTGGTATTCCTGCGGCTTTCGCTCGTGTCCATCGGTCCAGCAGTTGCGCGCCTGGCGCCCTACCGAAGGTGGCGCGCTGCTCGACCGTCGCGGCGAGCTGATATCACCCCTTTCGCAAGTCAAACGCGACAACGTGCCCTTGTCGCGCATCTCGCCCCGCGTGCAAGCCGCATTCGTTGCGGTTGAAGATCGTCGCTTCTACACGCATCACGGTATCGACTGGCGCGGACTCGGCCGCGCTGCCGTGGCCAACCTGATGGCCCTTGGTGTTCGCGAAGGCGCCAGCACGATCACCATGCAACTGGCCCGGAATGTCTTTCTCAGTCACCGGGCGTCGGAACGCAGCATTCCACGCAAGTTACTGGAGTGGCGCTACGCCGGGTTGATCGAATCGGCGCTTGACAAGCCCGCCATACTCGAGCGGTATCTGAACGCGATTTATCTTGGCAACGGCGTGTATGGGGTTGAAGGCGCCAGTCGGGATCTGTTTGGAAAGAGTGCGCGCGACGTCACGTGGGCCGAGGCGGCGATGCTGGCCGGACTCCCGAAGGCACCCAGCAGCTACACGCCCCGTCGCGACAAGGTGCGCGCGCGGGCGCGACGCGACGTGGTGCTTGACGTGCTCGCACGGGAACATGTTGCCACACCCGCCGAGATTGCTGCCGCGAGGGCTACTGACATCAGTGTCGTGGGTGTTGAGTGGCAACCGCCGCGTCGTACCGATTCATGGGCCGTGGAAACGGTGCGTGGCGTACTCGATTCGTTGCGCCGTGTGGGCGCAATCCCAGCCGGTCTCAACGACGGACAATTGCGCGTGCGCAGCACCTTTGATCGACGCGCGCAATTTGCTGCTGAACGGGCCATTGCCAGCGGCGCGGCGCAGGTGGATAACGAACGGGATTGGTGGCGCGGCGCGCGGACGGCGCAGACGCAAACGCAGGGTGCCCTGGTGGCACTCGATCCGCTTACGGGCGCCATGCGTGCGCTGGTGGGAGGCCGCCGCATTGAGCGCAAAGGGTTCAATCGCGCGATCCGCGCCAGTCGGCAACCGGGATCGGCGTTCAAGCCGTTCGTGTACGCCGTTGCGCTGCAATACGGTCACACGCCGGCCACGATGGTGGACGACGAACCCATCTCGATCGGCGAGGGGCGTGACGAATGGACGCCTGCGAACTTCGATGACGACTACGCGGGTCGCGTGACGCTGCGTGATGCGCTGCGTCGCTCGGCCAACGCCGCAACGGTGCGTGTGAGCCAGGAGGTTGGCATTGCGCGCATTATTGCGCAGGCACGCGCAATGGGTATTACCAGCCCGCTGCCCGATGTGCCGGCGCTGGCATTGGGCGCTGGCAGCGTTACGCCGCTCGAACTCACGGCCGCGTACGCACCATTGGGCAACGGCGGCACGCGGGTACAGCCCTACGCTGTTGAACAGGTCGAAGACATCTTCGGACGCGTACTGTGGTCGCGGCCACCGGCGCCTGCGCCACGCGCGATTGATGCACGGGAAGCCTTTCTCCTCACGTCGATGCTGCGCAGCGTGGTGGACGCAGGAACGGGCCGCGCCGTTCGCAGCGCGGGCATTCGCGGCCCCGTGGCGGGCAAGACCGGCACGACCAACGGCGGTACTGACGTCTGGTTTGTGGGTTACACGCCATCACTCATCGCAAGCGTGTGGTTTGGCGCCGATGAACCGCAGTCGCTTGGTGATGACGCGTCGGGAGGGCGACTCGCGGCGCCGGTGTGGGCGCGCTTCATCCGCGAGGGATGGCACAGCCCGGAGAAGGATGCGCCATGGCCACTGCCGAGTGGCGTGATGTCGACCATGATCGATGTCGGCACGGGCAAGCTGGCCAGCGATTGGTGTGGCCCGTCGCGCCGCGAATGGTTTCGCGAGGGAACCGCACCCACCACGTCATGTGAGTCCGAGGCGCGGATTGCCCTGCTCGAAGAACCGCCCGACTGGCACGAACCGCCATCGCCTCCCGAGATCGATATACCTGAGATTCGCATAGAGGGGTTGGAGAAAGCCATGGACGTTGCGATCAAGTCCATCGGCGATCGCCGGACACGGGCGGCCGCTCGTCGCCTGGTGGAGGAACTACGGCGTGCGGCTGAGCAGGAGCGGCGGCGACGCAACTGATTCATACATGACAGTTTATTCGTCGCCGGGGGGGGGGGGGGGGGGGCGTGAGGGCGACCACGGCGGCAAAAACACGCCGGGGGCGGCCCGGAACATGGCGCGGGGGGGAGGAGAGGAGGAATGCGGGGGCAGTGCGGGCGGACGGCCCCCGGGCGGCGGCCC
>JANMRE010000822.1:0-1781 GCA_031370885.1 Gemmatimonadaceae bacterium | reverse complement strand
GCGCTGGTGTCCGAACCGATCGAGCGCGCACGACGCCAGTGCCATCCGCGCTTCGGAGGCAAAGTCCCCGCCGGCAAAACGACGCACACCCAACTCGAACTCATCACCGCTGCAACTGGTGAGGAATCCCAACCGGCCGAGATTGATACCGAGAATCGGCACCGAGTATCCATTCAGGAATCGCGCGCCGCGCAGCAACGTGCCGTCACCGCCCAACGTGAACAACGCGTCGATCTGATGTGGATCTTCCAGACGGTCGCCCTCTTCCGCGATTTCCCAGAGTTCCGGCTCAAACGCCAGCGTGAGGCCAAGCGCCGGGGAAATGTCCAGCAGGGTACTCAGGATGTCGGGTAGCCCGACGTATCCGCGATGACCGATGATCCCGACTCGCATCAGCCGGCCAACGCGTCGGAGGTGTGCAGCGCGCGCACGCGGTTGGCAATGCCGGGCGCATCCAGATCGAGTGACGCCAGTTGTCTGGCGCGCGACGCCGCATAGATGATGCGATCGGGAACGCCGTGCGTTCGGACGCGTATCGTAGGATCGAGTTGCTGAATGATCGCGCACATGTAGGCACCGAATCCGTTCACGACAGTGCCCTCTTCCACCGTGAGCACGTGCGAGTGTTCGGCAAGGATGGCATTGAGCGTCACGCTGTCATACGGCTTGAGATACCGACAGTTGACCACGGTCACGAAAAGTCCGTCGGCGGCGAGTGCATCGGCGGCCTGCAGGGACGTCTCGACCATGGTTCCGACTGCGAGGATCGCGATGTCGTGGCCCTGTCTGACCACGTCCCACGTCCCGTACGGTGTCGCGGCGATCTGCGACATCGCGGGTGGAGTATCCGGGCATGCGTCACGCGGATAGCGCAGACAGAACGGTCCCGTGGTGTGCTCCACCGCGGCGCGCAACAGTCCCAGCATTTCTGCACCGTTACGCGGCGCGGTGACCGTCATGCCAGGCACCGCCAGCATGTAGGGAATGTCGTACATCCCCATGTGCGTCTCGCCGTCTTCCCCCACCAGTCCGGCCCGATCCATGGCGAAGACAACGGGCAGGTGCTGGATCGCTGCATCATGAATGATGTTGTCGTAGGCGCGCTGCAGGAACGTGGAGTAAATGGTGACGATGGGTCGCAACCCTTGCGTGGCAAGTCCGGCCGCGAACGTCACGCCATGCCCTTCCGCGATCCCCACGTCGAAGAAACGTGATGGAAACGCCTTGGCGAACGGCCCAGTGCCCGTGCCACCCGGCATTGCGGCCGTAATCACGACCACGTCCCCGCGTTCGGCGCCCAGTTCCAACAGTCCCTTGCCGTACACGGCCGTCCAGGCCTGATTCGCCGTGCTCGCCTTGAGTTGTTTGCCTGTGGCCGGATCGTGTCCGGGTGGCAGCGCGTGCCACTTTTCCCCATGGTCGCCGGCCGGAAATCCGCGACCTTTCTGCGTGATCACGTGCACCAGTCTTGGCGTACTCATGCCACGCACGGCCGCGAAGGTCTCGATCAACGCATCGATATCGTGCCCGTCGATGGGGCCGAAGTACCGGAGGCCCAACTCTTCGAACAGCACGCCCGGTGTGAGAAATGACTTCACGCTTTCCTCCCACTTTCGCACCAGCGTGCTCATGCCACTGAAGGGCGCCGGTGCGTTGTCGACCAGATCGCCAATACGCGAGCGCACGCGATTGTACAGCGGGTTCCGCTGAATGCTGGTGAGATACTTGTGCATCGCACCAACGTTGGGCGCAATGGACATTTCATTGTCGTTCAGCACGAC
>JANMRE010000768.1:0-4785 GCA_031370885.1 Gemmatimonadaceae bacterium | reverse complement strand
GTCGTGGAATTTGAACTCGGAAGCGATGTAGGGCTTGGTAATTCCAAATCACTGTCGCAGCGACTGATTCTTGTGAAGTGAGCGAGGCATGCAGCACGAAGGATTCAGATGATCAGCACCTCCGTCGCTCGACGACTGTCGGCCTGCCTCGGGCTTGCCGCAGTGTCGCGCGCGGGCCTTGCCCAAACGCTCTCCCCCTCGCCGCCCGCCGTGTGCGTCGCACCAGCGGCCCTGCAGAAATCGGTAGCGTCCGACAGCGACGCCATCACCGGCGTCGTTGTTCGCTTCACCGCCAACGCTACCGGACACGCCACCGACGCCCACCTCGCGAAAGCGCTGAGCACACTCACCGCCGAGCGATTGCAGGCCGTGGTGGACGCCCCTGTGCGTTCGCGCTTCGACGTCTCAACACGCCGCAACGATGACAATGCTGTCGCCGATGGACGGGTACTCGGTGTGCGCTGGGTAGTGGCCGGTCGCGCCGAACGGTTTGGCGATAGCGTGCGGGTGACTTGGAATGTGCTCGACTCACGCACCGGCGTGATTCGTGGTACGGGACTCGCCCGCGCATCACTGGTGCAAGTGGGCGCCCTGTCCACCAACCTCTCGCTCGCCATCGGTCGACGAATCGGGGCCGACACCACGATGGCGGCGATCGCGAAAACCGCACCCGATGCGCGCTCGGTGGCCGCCTTCGAACAGTATCTTGCCGGACTGTACGACTTCGACTCGTTCAACCCGGCCACGCTGCGACGGGCCGCTGTTGCGTTGCAAGGTGCCGTGCAGACCGAGCCCACCCTGCAGGCCGCCTGGACCACGCTTGCCGAAACATTGGCCCGTTTGGCAGAATTTGGCGAAGGCGGCTCAGCACGTGGTCGCAGCGAACGCAGTCGCGATGCGTTGGCGGCAGCCGGCCGTGCGCTCGCACTCGCGCCGCGCGACGTGCGCACACTGGTGGTGATCGCCCATCTGCGTCTGCTGCGCGACGAGCCCGACTCGGCGGCGCGCGCCATCGACGCATTGCGTGCCGTGGCACCAACCAGTGAAGATTTGTCGTGGTTGCGCACGGAACTTGCGCTGGTGCGCGGCGATTCGCGGGCCGTGACCGAGGCGCTGGAATTGAACGCGCCACGGGCGCGGCGCAGCGTTCGTGCCCTCTTTCTGCGCGCCGAATGGGACCGTCGGCGCGGCAATCCGGCCGGGGCGTGTCAGTCGCTCAATCGGCTGCTGGTGCTGGAGCCCGCATGGGCACCGGCATATGTACACCGCGCGCTGGTGCGCACTGCGCTCGGCGATCGGCGCGGTGGGTGGCAGGATGCGGAAATGGCTACGCGCCTTGGACAGCCCACGTGGGGCAACATGGTGCGCGCATTAATCGACTTCTCGGTAAGCGACTCACTGCGTACACGTACCCTGCTCCGTCAGTTGGCACCCGTAAGCACCGGCACGGTGCTGCCATGGCTTGACGTGCTGTTGCAGAGCGCGGTATGGCGCGCCACCGGGCAATCCGATCGCGCGCGCAACGTGTTGTCGGTCGCGCCGTGCGACGACCCGCGTCGGCGGCGACTTGAGGGCGATCCGCTGCTTGGCGATCTGAAAGTGTCTACCGATGTCTGCCGCGTGTCAGTCGGCCTCGCGCATCCAACGGGCGATCTCGCGAAGTGACGGTCGCTTGCCGTACATGAGCAGTGCCGTCCGGTACACCTGACCCGCCATCAGCAGCGCCAGAATCGCGGTGAGACTCAGACAGCTGATAGAGATCACCAGTTCGGCGGTCGGCACGTTGGTGAGACCCATTCGCAACGGCATCATGATGGGCGACGAAAACGGGATCAGACTGAGTGACCGTCCAATCGTGCCATTGGGATTGGACAGCGCGGTCTGCAACAAAGCCATGCTCGTGACCAGCATCATGATGACCGGGGTCTGCGCTTGCTGTGCTTCCTGTTCGGAGGTGGCAATACTGCCCACCATGGCGAAGAGTGCCGCATACAGCGCATAGCCCAACACGAAATACGCGCCAAGGAGTATCAGTGACTCCCCACTGATTGACGGCAGCGCCATCGTGGCGGCTTGTACTCCCAACTTCGCGAAGATGGCAGCGCGGTTCATGAGCACCGTCACCACTGCGACCGTCCACAGGCCGAGTTGCAGCAAGGCCACGCCACCGATACCGATGATTTTCCCGGCCAGCAGCACGCGCGCCGGGACGCTGGCCAATACCATTTCGGAAACACGTGATTGCTTCTCTTCCGTCACGCTGCGCAGCACGATTTGTCCGTACAGCACGATGGCGATGTACAACAGGATCGCGACGCCGAATCCGAAGACGAGATTGACACGTGTAGACGCTTCGCTGCCGTCGGCAGAAAGACGCACGGTCTGCACGGCGATTTTGAGCCGCCCCAGTTGGTCGGCATCGCCATCGGACACGCCCAGCGCCGTCAGGCGCGCGCGCCGCAACTGTCGATCGAGGGCGCCCACGAGTCGCTCGCCAAACCCGCCCGCCACGCCGTCTCGCAGCACCAGTCGCGCCTTGCCGGCACCCGACGTGCCTGCGTCAAACAGGACATAGCCGGTGATGTTTCCTTTCACCAACCGCGCGCGTTGGAGTGCAACAACAGAGTCCATCTCTGTCACCGAGATCACCACAACTTCCGGTAGCGTGGAGGTGGATTGAATGCCACCGGCCACGTCCACCGCAACCGCGTTGCCGAGTCCTGTGCCTGACGCATCGACGAACACCAGTCCGCTGGGGTCGATGGTTGCTTGCGTGCGCGAAGCCAGCCACGGCGGGACAATCAACAGACCGGCTATGAGCAGCGGTCCAAACGTGGTGGTGATCAAAAACCATTTCGACCGGACACGTTCACCAAACTCACGTCCGATTACCGCGCCAAGCTTATCCATGTCCGGACATCCCCGCTTCCACGCCAGTGGCGCCTACGCGATCGAGAAAAATCTGATGCAGCGACGGTTCGAGACGATCGAAGCGGGCGATGCTGACGCGCGCCGCGACCAGTCGTTCGAGCAGTTGCTGCGTGGTGGCGTCGGGCGCGAGCGTGACCTCCACCTGATTGACGTTGTCGTCGATAGCACCAACCAATGTGCGATCGGCCAGTACGGCGGCCGCCGCATCGGCCGAGCCGGAGTCGAACGTGACCGACACGCGTGGCGGCCCGGCGTACTGCGCCTTGATGTCGCGCAATTCGCCATTGAGCACGATGCGTCCGCCGTTCACGATGGCGACCGTGTCACACATGCGTTCAGCAATGTCCATGAGATGCGTGCTGAACACCACGGTCTTTCCCCTGCGCCGCAGGTCCACCACCGTGTCCTTGATGGCCTGTGCATTCACCGGATCAAGCCCGCTGAATGGCTCGTCCAGGATCACCAGTTCAGGGTCGTGCAACACGGTGCCAATGAACTGGATTTTCTGTTGCATGCCGCGAGACAGCTCGTCGATTTTTGCATTCGCCAGGTCGCGATCGGCGGTCCGCATGCCAAAGCGTTCCATCCATTCGTCAATAAGCCGGTCGGCGTTTGGTGTGGTGATGCCCTTGAGCCGAGCAAGGAAACGCAAGACCCGCCGCACCGTCATCTTGCGATACAGGCCGCGCTCTTCGGGCAAATATCCCAGCCGATTCACCAGCGATGGATCGCTGGCCCGTTGCCCGAGCACACGGATGTGGCCCTCATCGGGCTTCATCAGATTGAGCGACAGGCGGATGGTGGTGGTCTTGCCAGCGCCGTTTGGACCGAGCAGTCCGAATATCGTACCAGGCCGAATTTGCAACGAGATGCCGCTCAGAGCCAGGTGCGACGCATAGCGTTTCGTAACGCTGCTCAGCTCGAGCGCGTATCCGGAATCGGGGGGGGGGGTGACCTGGGAAGCCATGAGGAATCCTGAGTTGGCGCACAGCGCATTGCAACGGCCATTGTCGAATACGTGCCGGTGGCGCACATTGGCGTCTGGATTTCCCCTGCCGCCCGGTACTGATGCCGCAGTCACGCGAAGGATTGATGTCGGTCGATGACCAATGGCGCCGCGATGTGGGCACGTCATGGCCGTGGATCGTGGGCGCGCTGGCAATTGGCTGCGCGGTGGCCGGATGGCTGTATCCGCTCATTGATCCCGATCTGCCCATGCATCTACGCACCGGCGAATGGATTCTGCGTGAGGGGCGCGTTCCGTTCACCGAGCCGTTTGCCTGGACGCGACCCGGCGCGCCGTTTTTCGCCTACTCGTGGTTGGCCGAGCTGCTCTATCTGGGCGCGTTCACGCTCTGGGGTGCAGGCGGGCTTCACGCCGTGCATGCCGTCACGGCCGCCAGTGCGTTTCTGGTTATCATCACCCTTGGCCGGGTAGGCGGGTGGACGCCGTGGGCCACGATGCTGGTGGCGCTGCTTTCGTTTTCGGTGTGGATCGCATTTATCGGCGCGGTACGGCCACAGGCGTTGATGGGCATCACGGTACCCCTTTCCTGGATTGGCGCGGAATTGATGGTACGTGGTCGCACGCGGGCGGGCATTGCGCTCACGTTCGTGGCGGCCGTGCTCACGGTAAACACCCATGTGCTTTTTCCCGTAACGGCCATGCCGGTGCTGCGGCTGCTGGTGGAGCCATCGGTGTCATGGCGCCGCGCGGCCGGTTTTGTAGCCGCGAACGCACTGGGATGGCTGATAACGCCGTACGCGCTGGTGTTTGTGGAGATGATGCGCATCAACTTCAGCGGCAACGCACTGATTGGTCCGGCCACGAGTGTGAGCGAACTGGAGGCCGGC
>JANMRE010000700.1:0-1398 GCA_031370885.1 Gemmatimonadaceae bacterium | reverse complement strand
CGATCCGGCGTTCATGAATACGGCGTCGTGTCGCAGCGCCATCACATTCATCGATGGTGACAAAGGCATTTTGCGCTATCGGGGTTATCCCATCGAGCAACTGGCGGAAGGGGCGACGTTTTTGGAGGTCTCGTACCTGCTTCGAAATGGCGAATTGCCCACGCAGCCCGAGTACGATGCCTGGGTAAAGGACATCACGTATCACACGTATGTGCACGAGAACATCCGGAAGTTTCTGGAAGGATTCAGATATGACGCGCATCCGATGTCGATGTTGTGCAGCGCCACGGCAGCGCTTTCCAGCTTTTATCCCGGTGCGCGGGATATCCACGACCCGCACCAGCGACATGTTTCCATTATTCGGTTGATGGCGAAGCTGCCCACCATCGCGGCGTTCGCGTACCGCCATGTGAAGGGCCTCCCATTTATCTATCCGGACAACGACCTGTCGTTCGTGGAGAACTTCCTGTCGATGGTCGCGAGAATGTCGGAGCCCAGATACGAAGCGAATCCTGTGTTCGTGAAGGCTCTGGAAGTGTTGTTTATCCTGCACGCCGATCACGAGCAGAACTGCTCGACCAGCGCCGTGCGCGCGGTGGGTTCATCGGGAGTGGACCCATTCTCGGCGGTGGCCGCCGGCATCGCTGCGCTGTTTGGTCCGCTGCACGGCGGTGCGAATGAGGCGGTGTTGCGCATGATCAAGGACATCGAGCATCCGAGCAATATTCCCGCATTTATTGAACAGGTGAAGAGCGGAAAGGGTGAGCAGCGACTGATGGGCTTTGGACATCGGGTCTACAAGAGCTACGATCCGCGCGCGCGCATTGTGAAGAAACTGGCTGACGAGGTGTTCCAGCAAGTGGGGATGGACAAGGATCTCGAAATCGCGCTGGAGCTTGAGCGCATTGCGCTCTCCGACGAGTATTTCATCTCCCGCAAGCTGTACCCCAACGTCGACTTCTACACCGGCCTGATTTATCGGTCGATGGCATTCCCGACGGACTTCTTCACTGTCCTGTTCGCGGTGGCGCGTGTGTCAGGTTGGCTGGCGCAATGGGAGGAGATGATTCTCGACCGTGAGCAAAAAATCGCCCGTCCCCGGCAGATTTACGTGGGAGCGGGTGAGCGAAACTATCAGGACCAACTGAGTGAGAAATTCCCACGGGCGCGTAAAGACAGTATTCGGCGCTGAAGGCGCTCATGCCTTCCGTTGTCACGCACCACGGTGACCCTTCGGGAAACGTGGTGTTGCTGCACGATGGGCAGGCGCAGGGCATGCGTCGGATCCTGCTCATGGCGGCGGCGTTTCCGCCGTCGTCGGCGGTCGGTGGACTCCGGTGGGAGAAGTTTTCGCGTCATCTCCACGAAGCGGGTCTTGCGCTGGATGTCGTAACGATG
>JANMRE010000644.1:0-1318 GCA_031370885.1 Gemmatimonadaceae bacterium | reverse complement strand
GCAGAGAGGAATCCGTGCCCTCATCTCTTGGGAGTAATCTTGGCGGCAAACGACTGAGCCACAATCTGACCGCCGCGCACCACAAAGGTATCGGTGGCCGCCTCATATGAGTTGTCCGCCGTCTCGGCAGCCCACAGAATGTAGGCATATTCTCCGTCGACAGACTGGTGCGTCATGGTGAACGCAGCTCCGGGCTTCGCGAACTCGGCAATCATCCCCTGAAAGAATGGGCGAATCGCGTCAACCCCGTTGATCGGCCCGTTTGGCGTGAAGAGGACAGCATCGGGCGCGTAGTCCGCAATCACACCGATGAGGTCACCCTCACCGAGACACTTCAGGTGGCGGGTCAAGACATCCTTGGTCGACGACATTGTTCTGTACTCCCTTGTTATCTCGGAATGTTCGCACCAGGAATCACCACATGCTCTGTCGTTTTGATCGGAGCCCACATTTTGCAGCACGTCGCCGCGTTGGCGCACGGCTTGGTGCACCCGCCGTTTCTTCGCGATCAATGGTCTGAGTCTTGTCCGCCCAACGTTGCGTTCTACAGCAGCGCTCTCAGAAAACTGCGCGCGCAACGCGCATTCCGCAAAGCGCTGGCTGCAGCAACGTGTCGTTAGACACCCTCCGGTCGACCATTCTCAAAGCGTTCTGGGTACGAATTACCCATCCCAGGCTGCTCACGAAGAAAATTCGCGAGCTCCTCGACGTGTTCATTGGGAGCACCAAGGGGCAGGACCACGTACAGGTGCGGCGCCCCACGATCGAGCACCATCCCGGCACCAAAGATCGGGATGCCGAGCGATGTGATCCCATCAAGCGCAGCTATTCCCGCTGCAACATCACCATGACCATCGAGTGACGCGAACACCGCACTGCCTCTTGGCGGACTCGGATAGTCGAAGGGCCCAAGCGAACGTTGCGGATATGTCCACGAATCCGGATCAGCAAGATCCCAGTGCTCCGGCAGATCTGGAAACACGTCACGCCACGTGGCACCAACCGCGAGCTCTCGCAAGTGCGAGAGGAATTCCTCCTCCGCTGCAACGCCGGAAGACGCCATCCCGCCGTATGGGCACATTGCTTCATCAAGGCCGAGGCAATCCAATTCTTGGAGGTATTGCAAACGAAAGCTCACTGGAATTCCGGAAAGAATGAGATAGTCGGCTGTGTGTGTCTAACGATTTGCGTTCTGCTGCAGCGCTCTCATGGAACTGCGCGCGCAGCGCGCATTCCGCCATGCGCTGTCAGCAGCAACGCGAGGTTATACCGCGCCTCACGCGGCGAACATGGCTTGGAGGACCTCGAGCGAACGATT
>JANMRE010000643.1:0-1061 GCA_031370885.1 Gemmatimonadaceae bacterium | reverse complement strand
GTGTCGGCGGCCGTCACAAGAGCCGCCAGCATGGCGGCAACCAGGATTCTCACAGGTCGATTCCTCAACATCTCGGGAGGAGCACGATCCAGCAGGCGCCAATGACTGTCAAGGGTCGACAGCTTGGCAACAGCCCATCGGTCGCCGGGATCGCATCTCATGATTGGCTGTATAACGCATGCTTCTGCAGCGGGCGATCAAATAAGACGCGAGCGCAGTGAGCATCCATTTCGCCCGTCTGCAGCAAGCATTGTTAGGCCCGCGTACGCTGTGGACGCTGACTCCTTTCCACTCGAATACGATCGGCGAGATACACCTTCAGCAAGCTCTGATACGGAACGTCGCGCTCGTTCGCGAGGAGCTTTAGCTCGGTCAAGAGCGTCTCGGGTAGCCGCACCGAAATCGCGGTCGACGTCGGTCGCAAGTTCGGAAACCGCACGAGGCGCGCCTTCGACCAATCCACATACTCGGTTGAATCCGCAGTCGCCCAGAACTCGCGTTCGGCATCCTCGGACTTAAACGTTGGAATCTTCTTCAGCGCGCGCTTGGGCTTGCTCATAGTCTCGTCGCTCCTTTCGGTTCATGTTCCGCGCGGCCAGCACGCGGATCTTGCTTCCCCGCAGCGTGAAGACGAGATAGATAGCTCGTCCGCCCAGCGTCATGCCGAGAGCGCGCCAGCGCGCCTCGGTCTGCGAATGCTTCAGGTCGGCCGACACCAAGAGTGGCGCGCCAAAGAACACCTGCTCGCACTCCCCAGGCTCAACATGATGCCGCGCACGCACTTTCGGTGCGTTCCCCTCATCCCAGTCGAAGCCGTCGCATTCCGCGAGCTGCGCATAAATGTCGTCGGTCACGGCAGGTAGTATATGCGTAGTATATACATCCGTCAAGTTGGTGCCCGCACCGCTCGTGTCAGCGGCCTAACGATTTGCGTTCTGCTGCAGCGCTCTCATGGAACTGCGCGCGCAGCGCGCATTCCGCCATGCGCTGTCAGCAGCAACGCGAGGTTATACCGCGCCTCACGCGGCGAACATGGCTTGGAGGACCTCGAGCGAACGATT
>JANMRE010000625.1:0-2820 GCA_031370885.1 Gemmatimonadaceae bacterium | reverse complement strand
ACCGCTATTATCGCGCGTGTGTGGAGTCTCGCCGAGTGGTCGCGCGTGGAGCGCCTGTTGCCATGAGTGTTCGTTCGTTGCTGTTTGTGCCCGGCGACCGGCCCGAGCGCTTCGACACGGCGATCAACAGTGGCGCCGATGCTGTCGTGCTGGATCTGGAAGACGCCGTGCCGGTGTCCAACAAGGAGTTGGCGCGTGACGCGGTGCAGGCGTGGCTGCGCAACTCGGTCGTGAGTCCTGGTCCGTTGCGGCTGGTGCGTGTGAACGCGCGCCGCACGCCGTGGTTTGAAGGGGATGTCGCCGCGCTGCGCGAGGTCGGCGTAGAGGGCGTGATGCTGCCCAAGTGCGAGCAGCCGTCTGATACGGAGGGACTGCCGGACGTTGGCATCTGGCCGTTGATCGAAACCGCATACGGCCTTGTGAATGCGACCGCCATCGGTGGCGTACGAGGCGTGGTGCGTCTGGTATTTGGCAGTCTCGACATCCAGCTCGATCTTGGTGTCGACGCCGATGCGCAGGAAAGCGAACTCGCGCCGTACCGTGCGCAACTGGTACTGGCCTCTCGCTTGGCTGAGCTGGCGCCGCCTGTCGATGGCGTGACGATTGCTTACACCGACGATGCGCAATTGACCCGTGACGTGCAGCGTGCGATGCGTCAGGGTTTCGGCGCCAAATTATGCATCCATCCGCGACAGGTGGCGGTTGTTCACGCGGCAATGCATCCGGGAGACGCGGCCGTGGCGCACGCGCGTCGCGTGCTGCAGGCCGCGAATGCGTCAGGTGGCGCTGCGGTGGCGCTGGATGGGACCATGATCGACCGTCCGGTGGTGCGGCGGGCGCAGGCGGTACTGGACCGCGCTGGTCAAGGATGAAAGCGGATTCCCTGACGCGCGGGCGCGCGCTACCAGAGTCGACTCATCCCATACGCGTCGAGCAGTCGTTCATTGTTCACCAGACGCAAGTCCTCTATCCGCGCCTGTGCCACTCGGCAGCGTCAGGCTGACTGAGCGGAGCGAAAAAACTCTCGGGAAGCGAGATCTGCCCCTCGAGGTCACCGCCTGCGCGGTGCGCGGTCACAGCGCGGTTCGCGATCGGAACCAGGCGTACGAGTGGCGTTGCGTGTCGGGCGATCACCACCTCCTGACCGGCAATGGCCTCCTTGATGAGGCGGGCCAGATGGGTTTTGGCATAGGCCATCTTGAACTTTGTCATGATCAAGAATGTAGGTCATCCTGGAAGCTCCTGCCCGATCGCTTGCGCGATCGGTACTAGCGGGTTACCGCTCCAGCGGCATCACGCTTGTTGCCCAGGTCTTTCGATCCACCACAACTTCAACGTATTGCGGCAGCGAAATATACAGACCGATCTGGTAGACCGAATTAACATTGCTCGTACCGAGTGTCGGGAAATCGTGCCGCCAGACCACTGCCGAATCGATCTTGCCAGGATACTTCCGGTTCGCCGCGGAAATGGACAGTCCGAGGGCTCGACACGCCTCGACTGAGTCTTTCGCGGGCACCGATTCGAGCCGCTTGATATTGGTGACATTGATCGGTTTGGCGCATCGCAGCGCTTGGGCATCACCAGCATCGATCTGTGCCGAGAGCCTGTTGATGGCTCCCGAGGCGCTGAGGAGCAAGAGCGACTGGAACAGCACGCGATGCGTGATCATCTGGTATAGACCCATAGAACTGCGCCGTTGGGCCCCATCGCATAAGGGAGCCTGAGCCGCACAACGTGGTGGAGAGCATCACGCAAGCACGCGAGGCGTTCTTCAGGGAATTGACACGTACCGCTTGGCGTCCGGCCCATCTGCATCACTCGGAGCGTGAGAAACTGACCAGCAAGCCTCGGTCAGTCAATGCGTCCATCAAGCACCGCCGCCAGAATGGCTGAAAAGCGCGCGGTTCCGCGGAGCGGCGCGAAGCTGGGACGTACCGAGAGCAGGGCCAATCCCGTGGCACGATCCATCAGCGCGCGCTCAAGGTGGTCGAGGGCGAGCGCGTGTTCGTCGAGTGCCACATGCACCTGCGCCAGCGAGATGGCCGACACATACTCGCTGGCTGCGGTCTGCTGCAGTGCCGCGAGCAGATCGCGCGCACCGTTCGCGCGTCCGGCGCGCGCCAACCCATGCGCGAGCGCTGATTGTGCTTCCGCGCTGCGACCCGTGAGCAACACGGCGCGTTCGAGCGTGTTGACTGCGTCGTCGTGCCGCTCCAGTTCCGTGAGTGCGAGCCCTTCGAACAGATGCGCCAGTCCGAACGACGGATGTTGCGCGATAACCATGCCCAGTTCGCGCAGGGCCTGCTCGGGGTCGCCCTCGTACAGGCGCAGGATTCCGCCACTGGCGGCGATGGATGGTGACAAGGGATCAAGCTCGCGAGCCCTCGCGACATGCGCCCGCGCCTCGATGAATCGGTGTCGCGGTGCCAGCAGATGCATCGCGTACCACTGATGGGTCACTGGACCCTGCTCACGCTCGGCGAGCGCGGCAACGAAGTCCGCCTCCGCGCCGGTCCAGTCGAACTCGAACAACGCGCGCGCCGACGCGCGGGAGGTGAGGCCCTCCGCCGAACGTGGTCGATAGTGTAGCGCTTGCGTGGCGGCGGCCAATGCCTTCGGCATGGCCGTCCGTGGTTCGAGTACGTCGTAAACCGCCAGTGTGACATAGCAATCGGCGAGGCCGGTCAGGGCAAGCGTGAACGATTCGTCGGCATCGACGGCCGCTTGCAAGTGCTCGAGCGCGCGCTGCATGGAGCTCGCCGTGCGTTGGCTCCACTCGAAGCGTCCTTTCAGATAGGACTCGTACGCTTCGAAGTT
>JANMRE010000620.1:0-10935 GCA_031370885.1 Gemmatimonadaceae bacterium | reverse complement strand
GGAGCGTGCGCACGGGGGAAAGGTACCCCCGGAGGGGCGTTGCAGGGAGGGGTTGCGGGTTCTGTACCGGGTACTTTGGAATCCCCGGAATTTGGGACCTGAGGCGCCGTTTAGTACGACGCCCCAAAGAACCACGTCCCGAACCCCTTCTGTCCCGGCCGACTCACCGGAACCGCCCAATCCCAGCGCACGATCGCGATGTTGAACAGGTTGAGCCGGAAACCAAAACCGTAGCTCTGCAGCAACGCCCGCTGCTTCGTGAAATCGTAGCTGGTCGGCCGAGCGGCCAGCAACGTTTGTCCAGCCGACCAGGCCACGCCGGCGTCGTAGAAGATCAAGCCGTCCAGTGGCGGCAGGCCAATCGGGAGTCGGGAGCCAAGCGAACGGACGATCGGGAACCGCAACTCGGCGTTGGCGAACGCCACGCGACTGCCAATCGTTTCTTCGGTATTGCACTTCGAACCGTCATCGGTGGGCAGACCGGTGCACTGGATGGAGCCGAAGTTATCGCGATTGTAGCCGCGGATAAAATCTGGTCGGGCCAGCCACTTGGGGAAGCGCAGTTCGTCCCGACCCACGGCCATGCTGCCCACGAACCGGGTGGCGAACGTGACGTAGTTGAACAGCAAGGGCGTGTAGTGGCGCGCGTCCACCAGGTACTCGGTCCAATGCCACGTGCCGACACTGGGATCAACCTGCAGGCGGGCGCGCGATCCCGAAATCGGACCGGTGTATCCGAAAATCGTATTGTCTGTCACCCACGCCACGTACGGCGAGAGCGTGTTCGCCGACGCCACGTTGTGCGTATCGCCGCGCTGATACTGACTGGCGACGCCAAAGTTGTAGTCGACCGTTCGGGCGAACGAAAACAATTGCTGGTCAATATTCTGAAAGCGCGCGCCCAACTCGAACCGTGTAAATCGATTGAGCGGATAGATGCCCGACAGGAATACTTCCCGCAACACCAGTCGCACGATGTCCTGCGACTGGATGTACTGTCCGTTGCCAACGGGTGTCTCGGAGTAATTCAGCGGAAGATAGTACGGCGTTTGTGTGACGCCGGTCGCATACTGCAGGCGCTGTCCCAGACTCGTGTACCCGACAAAAACCTGCGCGTCGCTCAACTGGCCATTGATGGCACCGGAGAGCGCCAGGCGGTGATCGCCAAGGAGATCGCTGAGCACAATGGTGGTGCCGCCAAAGGTGCCTTGGCCGAAGCCTCCCTGCTGATATCCGATGGACGGTTGTGAGACGTACTCGGGTGAGAATCGCGTCTTGTATTTCGAATCGCGAAAGCGCGTGGTGTCGGGAAGATTGAAGTCGAAGCTGTCCATCAGCGCGCGGACGCTCACGGCCTCTGACGCGCGCACGATCGCCGACGCGGGAAGATCGCCGGAGACGCGGGCGGCGGTGTTCTGCGGCCGATAGAATGACTGACGCGACGCGCTGGTGTCGCGGATACCCCCGATGCGCAGATGGGCGGTCACGCCGGCGAGCAGTTGAGCCCTTGTGGGTGCCACGACCGCGTCTGGCGCGCTGGCGCCGGTCGATGCGCCAGTCCCCTGGGCCACCACCACCGCATCGCGGAATGGGGCCTTCTTGAGCGCGCGCGGGTTCTTCACCTTCCAGATGGCGTGCTCGCCCTTTTCGTAATACACGAAGGCCAACACATCGGCGCCATGCGCCCACGAGATCGCGGGCGACAGCTCCGCCACGGCGTTGATGGCGCCGAGTACATTGGTCAGCTGATATTGCTCTTTCGTCTCGAAATCATACAGGAACAGATTCGAGATGCCGGTGCGATCGGTGAGATACGCAATCGACCGGCCGTCAGGCGCCCACTGCGGGTTGATGTTGAGTCCCGCCTGATTGGGCAGCACGGCAACCTTGTTCGTTTCGAGATCCAGCACGGAGATCTTGAGCTTGCCGATCTTGAGAATGCCGAAGTCCGTCTCCTCGCCGCGATCGCTGGCGAACGCAATGGCTTTGCCGTCGGGCGACCATTTCGGCTGCAGATCGCCGTAACTGTCTTTGGTCAGCTGCTGATAGCCGGGCTGATCCAGCGACACTGTGTAGAGATCACTCATCCCCTGGCGCATGCCGCTGAACACGATGCGCCGTCCATCGGGGGAAAAGCTTGGACTCGACAATTGGTCGAGTGGCAAATCGAAACGCTTGATCACCTTGCGCGACGTTACGTCGAGCAGATAGAGCACATCGCGTCCACTGCGCTGACCGGTGAACGCCAGCACCTTGCCATCGGGCGAAAACTCGGGCTGCGAGTAGATGTACCGCAGCTGCTCGAAATCCGGATTCGTGGTGGTCTTGATCAGTCGTGCCAGACGCTTGCCCGTCTCCGCGTCGGCCAGATACAGGTCGGGGAACACCTCGCCGCGCAGCAAACTTCCGTACGCGACATACGAGATGTACTTGCCGTCGGGTGACAGCGACGGCGCAACGAACAGGCTGGCGATGCTCTTCGAGCGCCGCTGCGACAGCAACGGTTCGGCAAACGATCGCGGCCGGTCGAGCTCCGCCACCACCGGCAGATACTTCGACTGCATGGCCTGCTTCCACTCGGCACTCAGTTCATCGAGCGACATACCGATCTCGCGACGAAACGCGCGGTCGATACCCACCGACGGTACGGCATTCATCACTTCACCGATCACCTCGTCCCCCCATCGTGCGCCGACGTACTGCCAGACCGCCAATCCATATCGATAGGGGAAGTACTTGTCCGGCCGTTCCTGCATCTGTTGGATACTGGGCAACGTGCCATTGACAACCGCGTCACGCACCCAGGCATCTGTCCACGGGTGCTTGTCGCCGATCGAGAAATATTCGGCCAGGCCTTCAATGAACCACAGCGGCGGATTGACCTGCTGCAGGTTTTGCAGACCTGCACCGGCGCGCCCCCGCGAAAAAATGTCGAACTGAAACACGTGTACCATTTCGTGCTGCAGGACGTGCTCAAAGCTGGCCCAATCGCCAGTAAAGAATTGCGCCATCCGCTGGCGCAATGGATCCGTCACACCGCCCGTCCCTTCGCCCAGATCGCCGAAGACATTGCTTTGCGCAAAATCGCCCGTCGAACCGAACAGCATGATGGGTTTCTTTTCGCGGAACTGATGCGACATCAGTCGCGAGAGTCGCGCGTACGATCGCTCCGCCATGCGCGCCGCGTCTGGCGCTACATCCCCAATTTCGGGATAGTAGTGCACGAGGAAGTGCTCGGTCTCGATCACCTTCCAGCGCAGCTTGTCGAACTGCACCTGATTCTGACCGAAATAACCCTGAGCAGGCAGTGGCAGGGCCGCGCCGACCGACAGCAGCAGTCCCGCAGCAACCCCTGCACCCGAGCGGGCGAACCATCGTGCCGTTGAAATCACCGGACTCCCCCTGTTGAAGCCCTCGAACGGATCCGGTCGCTATCTCGCGGCGCGAACCAGTTCGGGACGATGAGAACCTGCGTCGAGTGGCACGGGCCTGGCATCGCCCCACAACCGCTCGAGTTGATAGTACTGGCGCAACGTCGGGTGAAAAACGTGAACGATACAATCCAGATAGTCGAGAACTGCCCAGCGACCCTCGTTCAGCCCCTCCGTCACATTGGTAGACACGCCAGCGTCCTTGAGCCCTGCCTGTATGTGGCTGGCAATTGCGCGAACATGTGTGTCGGAAGTACCACTGGCAATAACAAAGAAGTCGGTCATATCCGTCACACCACGTAAGTCCAGGACCACGATGTCAGTGGCTTTGAGATCGGCCGCCAGCACGGCGGCGCGGCGGGCGATCGGATCACCGGGACTGGCGGGGCGTTCGGGCATTGGGAATGGAAGGGGGAAACTGCGGTCGCGGTTCCTTGGAGGCGATACCCACGCGCTCCCTGAAGGTTGCGCGGCGTGCCGCAGGACGGACAGGGGGGAATGACCACCGGGGGCGCCAATGACGGCGCCCCCGGTGGTGTGCAGTGGTGTTGCGACGCCCTACTGTTTGATCACCCAGACTTTGATTTCCGGCTTCACATCGGCATGCAGGCGAATGCCCACGCGATACATGCCGAGTGCCTTGATCGGTTCGTTCAACTCGATCTGGCGCTTTTCAATCTTGTACCCCTGCGCCTCGAGCTGGTGCGCAATGTCCGCCGTTGTGACCGATCCGAACAGCTTGCCTTCTTCGCCCACGCGGGCCGCGAAGGTCACCGAGACTTCACTGAGCTTGTCGGCCACACTCTGGGCAGCGGCCACGCGCTCGTTCTCGAGTGCTTCCAAGCGACCCTTTTCAAGCGCAATGCGCTTGCGGTTACCCTGCGTAGCCTCAAAAGCGAAACCGCGGGGAAGGAGGTAGTTGCGGGCATAGCCAGGAGACACGGTGACGATGTCACCCGGATGTCCCAGTTTGTCGACCGCGTTACGAAGAATGACTTCCATGAGAAACTCCGGGTCAGCGGAGCGATCCGGGCCGGCGCGCATGAGCACCGGAGCGAAAATCGCGCCAAGTATCGCCTAATCCAAGAGCAAAGGTAGCCGCCAGCAGTCCTGCCAGCACGACGTCTGCACCGAGAAGCGGAACCATCACTACCAACGCCAGCGGCATCAGCGCCGCCGCCCGATCGGGAATCCACCATATCAGCACGCCGACGCCCCGCAGGGCATACAGCGAGCCGAAAAAACCAATGAGGTTGGCACCGACGGCGCGCCACTCGGCGAGTGTCGGCAACAGCATCAGCGTTGCCCCCACAACCAGGCCCCACACCAACTGATCGTTGAAACGGAGATCGCGCAGTGTCGAGAGCGGCGGTCCAATACGAACCCGCGACAATCGATGATACGCCGCCCATCCCAGTCCGAGCGCCAACAACGATTCAATCCCCAACAGCGCCGGAGCCAGCACCAACAACGGCCCCCGCGTTGTCAGACTGCCACCCAACCGTGACGTACCGGAATGAACCAGTGACTCGAGGCTGGTGGCCAGTCGTTCCGACCGCACCGCAGCACTTGGCACCCGTCGCACAAACGACTGCCACGCCGTGGACTCAGTCCGTCGCTGCCACGTGTCCAACGTTTCCTGCAGGCGCCGCTGATACTCGCTGCTGAGCATCCGCGTCGCGTTATCAAAAGTGCTTGATGCGGTGCCCCGTGTAACGAGCCCCGCGACGGCCACTGCCGCTGCCAAGCCGATGCTACCGATGGCGCGCCCAAGGAACGGACGTGTCCGGGTTGTCAAACACATCAAGCCGAACGACGCACCGAGGCTGAGGGACCAACCGCGAAGGAACGCGCCGTAGCCGCGTGGCGGCAACGGAAGCTTCCACAGGACCAGGCCGGCCACGGTCACCCAGAGCAGCGCCACCGTGAGCCGCCCTCCCTCCCACCATCCCACCACAGAGCAGACCGCAATGGCAACGAGAACCAGCACCGCGAACTGCTCGACCGGCAGCAGGAGTCGTACCGAACCACCCAACAGCGCCAGCGCGGGTGTCCAGCCGGGAGCCGCCGTGACGCCGACCGTGAGGACGAGTGCCAGCACAAACCACCGCCACTCGCGTTCCCGCGGAGCGGTCGCGACGGAATCCGGCGCGACCGCTCCGGTCATATCAGCCCGTCTGTCCCTTCACGTACGGCAGCAGCGCGAGGAAACGTGCCTTCTTGATGGCCCTCGACAATTGCCGCTGATGACGCGCATCAACGCCGCTTAGCCGACTTGGCAGGATCTTGCCGTAGTCGGTGATAAAGCGGGCGAGGAGCCGATCGTCCTTGTAGTCCACATAGCGAATGCCCGCTTCGGTTACCGGGCAGGGCTTCTTCTGGCGGCGCATCAGTTATTCCTCGTCATCATCGTCATCGTCAGACATGCGGCGACGCGACGCGAGCTCTTCATCGCTCAGCTTGGGCGCGCCGAGCTCGTGCTCGTGCAACGTGATCAGGTAGCGGATGACGGAGCCATCCAGCTTCAGCGCGCGCTCGAATTCCGGAAGGACTTTCGGATCGATGGTGTAGTGCGCGATCACGTAATAGCCGTTCTCGTGACGGCCAATTTTGTAGGCCAATGCGCGACGAGCCCAGTGCTCGTACTCGATGGGCTCGGTGACACCAAGCAGCGTGTGCAGCTTGTCGAGCTTTTCGGCAATGGCGGCATCCTCGAGTGCGGATTCGAAGATGTAGACAGCTTCATAGCGCCGCGTTGGAAGGCGGCGGATCTTGAGTTTTGCCACTCGGCCAGTTCTCCCTGTGGTCTGAAGTGCCCCCCGCAGTGCCGGTCCGCAGGAGGAGGGTGGGTCGGTGCAGATGCCCGACCCGTAGAGCCACGAAAGATAGTCAGGGTGAAGTGGCGTGGCAACCAGGAAAGCGCCGATAACGCACGGGTTCCAGATTGGTCAGTTCGGCGCCCTCGTTCCTGTCCCGCCGTACAAGCGGTCCCCGCCGATCACCGGCCCGTTCAGCCCGACTCCATAATCGTTGTTGATCGCGCTGATGATCTGTCGGATGCTGCCGGGAAACGACGTCGTTCGGGCGTTTCGCCCAAACGGATCGGAGTACCAGACCGTGGGTCCGCCCGCGTTTCTCAATACGTTGTCGTTGATGTCGACCTGTCGTCGCGACCCGTTAAATCCGGAGCGAGGGTCGTCGTAGTCCACACTCAACAGCGAACCATTCACCATCGAGGTGAGACCATTGCACTCCGAGCTGCGGGCCTGCCGATCGCCGTTGCTCATGGCGCACAGGGCAGTGGGCCGGCCCACCACCCCGGCGACTGCCGCGTCGAAATACCGACTCGGCCGAAACACCTGAAAGTACGGATTGAATGCGGCGAGCTGCTTCCCGTCAGCGGTTCGGATCTCGTTCGACGTTTCCCAGCTTTCATGCAACACGCCGAAATCGGACTGTTGACCAGGAGCAACCAGGATCCGAGAGAGGATGCAGTCCGCGTCGGGAATGCGTCGGTGTCCGCCGCCCGTGGGAGCGTTGGCAGGCGAAGCGATTCCGGCCTGCACGGTACCGCCGCAAGCACTCACGAACTCACCCGGTCGACCGATCGCGCTCATGATCGTCACATGCATTTCCGTGCGGTCGTTGCACTTGATGTGATATATCAACTCATGTAAGTTGTTTGTAAATGCATCTTTAGAGTGTGTTCCTTGATGTAGTTTGACAAGTACATCACAGACCACTTCAATGGCCGCTCCTCCTGAGCCACCCGGACGAATATGAATGTCGTTCTCCCATTCGACCTTGTGGCCCACGTGATCTTCGTGACGTACCATTCCAAGATTGGCGGCGTCGAGCTGCTCGTTGGCGTATCCAAACGGCAGGTCGCCCACTTCGCGATACAGGTCAGATCCGTGCGGATCACGACCGTGTTCGTGGCCGAATATGCAGTTGGAAAGAGGATCCATGGGCGGGTGCCACGTGGGGTACTTCTTGCCATCCGGTCCCACGGTGGCGTACCGATCGTGGACTTCGGGCGAACACGTGTCGGTCTTGCCGGGCGTCCAGATGCCAAAAGCACGCGCCGGCGCCGCGCCAACGAGGTCTTTCGGGATCACGGCAGTGGGTGCCGTGTCAGCGCAGCCCCAGGCCACCACCGCCAGTGATGTGGCGAATGCGGCGCTCAAGACCTTGCCTGATGAGGTACTCCGCACACCACGCATCAGCGAAACCAGGAGATGGCCACCGATGTGCGCAGCATTCCGAGTCGGGCATTTTCGGTGACCGCATTGTCGGTGCGATCGCTGTGTAGCCGACCTCCAGTGGAGGTGACCGCCGTGAGGGCCGGCGAGAAGGTAAACTCGCCCAGACGCCAATCGTAGCCAGCCGACAGGGACAGCGACGGCGACCGTGTGCTGAATGCCACCTCGCCGTCGGTGGTGTGGAAACTGGCCACGCCCAGTCCACCGTGCAAGAAGATGCCCGACCCCGCGAAGGGATACGAACGCGCGACGAGGTACGTGCCGCGGGCAACGCGATCGACCCCGCCTCCCATCACGTCCAACCACCCGAACGTCTCGGCACCGACGAGGAACCGTGGTGACAGACGGATCCCGATGGTGCCATGAACAGCGTAGGCGCGGGTCTTCTCGCGAACGCAAGCGCCGCACTGCAAGCCCGCACTGGCGCGTCCCACGCCCACCGATCCCCACAATCCATGCCGGTCAGCCGATTGACGCAGGGCACTGCCGATGCTCGTTTCGTGATTCACGACGGGTGTCGCCGGTGCTGACGATGTAGCAGGCGTGGTTGGCGTGGTTGCCGTTGCCGTCGCAGTTGCAGGGCGGGCCGATTGACCGTGCGCCAGTTCCGTCAACACGGTCAGTCCAATGAACAGCGCCAGGGCCAATGATCGTGCAACCGCGACCGCCAGCGAAGGGGGCTCTCCCTGACGTGCGGCGCGGTGACGGCGGATCGCGGGCGTCGGTCGGACCAGACGCAGATGCATGGGAATCTCCGGTGTGATAAAGGGCTCGATAACTCTGCGCAGCCTTCGTTCTGCGAGTCCTTCCGCGCTGTGATGTGATTCACACATTGGATCACGCGCTACCGGCGGCGTGACGCCATTCGCCCATTCGGTGATTTGGCTCACGGGCGGTGGCGCAGGCGGGTCATTGCGCGCTACCCACGCTCTTGCCGTTGGCTGCGTCACCATGCAAATCCCCGTCATGTGCGGACGCTATGGATTCGGGAATCCCGCTCGCTTCGGCACGCTGCCGTTTGGCACCGCCCTGCCGATGCTCGACGCGCAATTCAACATTCCCCCGTCGGAGCGGGTGCCGCTGGTGCGGGAGACCACGCGCGGACGAGACGCGGTCATGGCGAAGTGGGGTTTGGTGCCATTCTGGGCCGACGATCCTTCCATCGGTCACCGATTGGCGAACGCGCGCGGCGACACGGTCGCCAGCAAGCCATCATTCCGTGAGGCATTCAGGCAACGACGCGGACTCATGCCGGCCGATCTCTTCTACGAGTGGCAACCCGTTGCGGGTCTGAAAATCAAGCAACCCTGGTGCATGCGGCTCCCCGACGGGGCACCGTTCTCCTTTGGTGCGATCTGGGAACGCTGGACACCGCCGAATGATCCCGGCGCCGAACCGCTGATCACGTGCGCCATCATCACCACGGAACCCAATGCCGTGATGGCGCCCATTCACGATCGCATGCCGGTGATCATTTCACCGGAGGACTACGGTGCCTGGCTGGACCCGTTATTGTCGCCGACAATTGCGCAGTCGTTGGTGCGGCCGTACCGCGGGGCGTTGGACGCCTGGCGTGTGAGTACTCGCGCCAACAGGACGCGCGCTAACGACGCGGCGTGCATAACGCCGTTGGTCTGACGCTATGGCAACGTGTGAGTGTTGTGGCGGCGCAAGAAGAGGTTGATTGAACCGACACTGAGCTTGGACTTCATCTGCACCATCATGCGGCGGTTGTCGTCGGTGATCCACACTTCGGCTTTCCCACCTTCGCTGAAGAGTCCCTTCGACCGAAACGTTGGCCGCAACACCATTGTGGAGAACGTGCCCGCCGGCACCTTGATGGTTTCCCGGCGCAGCACTTTGATGGTGACTGGATTGGCGTCCGGTTTGAAGTAGCGTGAAAAACTGTATTCCTTGCCGACTTCCAACGGAACGGTACGCATGAAGTACAAAAACGACCCGTCATCCAGCGGCATCGCGACCGTGGGCTGCTCGGGTTTGTCATTCTCCTGGTACATCCCGCGTTCGTTGAAAAACTCGTAGTGTCGTTTTGGTTCGTAATTCCCCTCGTCGATGTCCTGGTGGTAGCGACGCGTACTGAGGGTTGCCACATCAAACCATGACTCGTATCGGTCGTTGACGCGATACCCAGGAAGGCCACCGGTAATGCCAAACACGGTATGCCAGGTGGTCACGCCACGCACGTCGGCGAACTCACGGACTTCCATGCTGCCGCTGCCCACCTTGAGTGGCCCGAACTTCACATCGTACTCCAGCTTTTCCCCCACGCGAAACGGGACCATCGCGGCGTCGGCTGGAAGACGGATCGCGGTGGTCGCAGCGGTGGGGCTATCGGTGGATTGCCGTGCGGCGGCTGGTGAGGATGTGCCCAGCAGCAGCAGCGCGCACCAGAGGAGTCGTTGGGCGGCTCGGAGCATGGGCGATGCTACACCCGAGAACAGGAAAAGGGTCAGGTGGACGCTCAGACGCGGCGGTTCAGACGTTGAACAGGAAGTTCAGAACGTCGCCGTCCTTCACCACGTAGTCCTTGCCTTCCGACCGAAGCGCCCCTTTGGTTCGGGCGTGCTTGGCCCCCTCGTGCAGGACGAAATCGTTGTACGCAATGGTTTCGGCGCGAATGAAGCCTTTCTCGAAATCGGTGTGAATGACGCCGGCCGCAACGGGCGCCGTGTCGCCCTGATGAATGGTCCAGGCACGCACTTCCTGCACCCCCGCAGTGAAATACGTTTGCAGGCCGAGCAGGTGATAGCCCGCGCGAATGAGGCGATCGAGACCCGCCGATTCAATACCCAGCGACTCCAGAAACTCAACCCGTTCTGCAGGCGGCAGCTCGGAAAGTTCCGCTTCAATTTTCGCCGAAAGCGGAACGACTTCGGCGTGTTCACCCGCCACCGCAGCGCGCAGCGCCTTGAGGTAGGGACCTTCTTCACCGGACAGTTCGGCGTCGGTGACGTTGGCTGCATAGAGAACCGGTTTCGCGGTGAGGAGCTGCAGCCCCTTGAGACTGGCCAGCGCCGACGGTGCGAGCCCCGCGCGCCAGAGCGGCTGACCATCGGCGAGGGCCGCGAATCCAGCTTCCAGTCCGGGTAATTCGGCCAGCGCGTCCTTGTCGTTCGCCTTCGCGGCGCGCTTCACTTTGTCCAGCCGTTTTTCCACCGTCGCCAGATCACTCAGCGCGAGTTCGAGTTCGATGATCTCCTTGTCACGTGCGGGGTCGGGGG
>JANMRE010000375.1:0-4381 GCA_031370885.1 Gemmatimonadaceae bacterium | reverse complement strand
GTCGAAGTACGCCTGGCTGAGCAGCATCGCCGCTTGCGATCCCGATGGCGTCCCGCCGAAGCGTTTCACCACTTTTTCCAATTCCGTCTGCGCTTCCGGCAGCCTGCCCGCTTGAAGTGGTGCCGTGGCGCGGTACAGGGCATTCGAGGCGTCCTGGCGCTTATTCGCATCCATCCAGCGATAGCCCAGTATCGCGGCAGACGAGAGTGCGACAACTCCCACTACGGCGAGAATCGGCTTCTGATTGATTTGGAACCAAGCGGTAAGGTTCTCGATTGGATCGTCGGACAGACCGGCCGAAGAAGCCGAAGAGCGCGATGCCTGCGACATGCGACAGTGAGTGCTGGAGGAAAACGATGCGTGGCCGGGATGACCTGACGATGGGAACAGAACAACCTGTAAACATAGTGGAAACGGCTGGCCAAAGTACCCCCGGCCGGAGTCGAACCGGCGACCAACAGTTTAGGAAACTGCTGCTCTATCCAACTGAGCTACGGGGGCGTGTGCGTGCTCAACACCGACACCATGGCCCGAAGTTATTCGACTCCCTGCCCGTGGCGCTAGCTCGGCAACGGCAGAGCGTTGTGACGTTCCAGCCAAGGACGCGAAGCCTGCCAAGGGCGAGGTCTTGTACAAGAGGCTCCTTTGCGTCCTTTGTTCCTGTGCGTCAGTAGCGCACGATGGCGTGAATTGGGAAGTCGCTCATTCGGCTGCGCGCGCCAAGAAATGTCAGTTCACCCAGCACCGTTAGTCCCTTCACCGTGCCGCCCAGTCGCTGCACAAGTCGCGCCGCAGCGTTCGCCGTCCCACCCGTCGCCAGAACATCGTCCACAATCAGCACGCGCGCGCCGTCGGTAAGCGCATCCTGATGCATCTCCAGCACGCTCTCTCCGTACTCGAGGGCGTACGTCTCACGAAGCGTCCGCCACGGCAGTCGGTGTGATATCCTTGAACGTAATTCCGGGTGATGGGAAGTCCGGAATGTCTCGAATCGCGGCGCGAACGCGGGTGGCAATGCTGTGTGTCATGCTCCGCACAAGTTACGCGCTCAATCGCACTCCGAACACCAGACCGCGTGCCCTCCACACATCGAACGCGAACGCCTCAGCGACGCACGCTCAGCAAGGCCGCAAGCGCCGCCGCGAGCGCGGCCGCATCCCCCATGTCGGGCGTGAAACCGGTCATGACGATGTCACCATTGCGAACACGGTGCGCCAGTGATTCGAGGGCGCGCGCGGTGGCTTCCGTATTTCCGGTGAGCTCCGCCTCGCGTCGTGCCTGCGCTGCCCATTCCTCGCCGCGCGCCATCACCGTCAAGGGGGCCTTGACGGGCATGATGTCCATCGTGTCCTCGTCACTCCACATTGGCAGTGGCGACAGGGGTTCGACGGACGACACAGGCGGCTCTGTGGACTCCATCGCAAATGTGCGCGGCGATTCAGGCTCGCGGGCGTTCAGATCTTCCGCGAAAGCCCGCATGGCAGCACCGGCCTCGTCGAGCGGCCAGGCGTCTGCAGACTCCGGTGCGTCGGTTTCGGTGGTGGCTTCGACGATAGACGCATCGGCAGAGGGAACCTCCGCAGCTGTCGCGTCATCGGCTATCTCTGCGTCGGCTATCGACGTCGCAAAAACCTCCGGAGTCAACCACGGCTCGCTCACCGGTTCCGCGAGCGTCTCCACGGCGCCCGTGTCTGACACCTCCGAATCGAGGAAGAGGTCGATCCACGGGAGATCGGCCGACAACTCCCCCTCCCCCTCCCCATCGACCTGTTCCGGTTGCGATGGCTCGTCCGACGCGACCGGACGTGTGCGCCAATGCGACGGGACATAGGGTCCGACCATCGCCCGGATGGCGTCGAGGCCTACAGCATCACCTGCGACCCCAGTGACAATATCCGTGGGTTTCGCATACGGTCCGACATCTGGCGCCCGAAACCCCGGGATGACGTTGGACGGTGTATTCAGCTGTTGCGGCATGGAGGACAGGCGTGTGGTCATGGCGCGCTCAGGCGTGGCGGGGCGACTCGCAGCAAAAATGCATCACCGGACGATGGCTCGCGAATGTGCGTCTCGTCCGGAACGACTAGGACGGCCAACCACCCGCCCCAATCAAAGGGACGAAGCGGACCGGCGTGATGTCACGACTTTCGAAATCGTCACCCCGACGGACGAGCAGCGTCAGCATCTGCTCATCCCGATCGCCCAGAGGAATCAAGAGTCGACCGCCTTCAGCCAGTTGCGTCTGGAGCGCCGGTGGCACACTGGGTGCACCCGCGCTCACGACGATCGCATCGTAGGGCGCGTATTCCCTCCAGCCCAGTGTGCCGTCACCCATCAGCAACGAAACATTCCGGATCTGGAGCGCGATCAGCAGCTGCCGGGCCCGATCCAGCAGCGCGGGGAAACGTTCGATGGAGAAAACCTGTGCCGTCAGCTCGGCCAACAACGCGGTCTGGTATGCCGAACCAGTCCCGATCTCCAACACGCGCTCACGTCCCGTGAGCAGAAGCTGCTCAAGCGCCCTCGCATGCACAAAGGGCTGCGAAATGGTCTGTCCGCTTCCGATGGGGAGGGCGCTGTCCTCGTACGCGCGATGACGCACACTCGGTGGAACGAACTCGTGGCGCGGCACCTGATCGATCGCCCGCAGGACCGCAAGGTCTTTGATCCCCTTGTCCTGGAGCGTTTCGATCAGGCGTCGACGCGCGCCGCGGAACTCCGACTCTACGGAGTGCGCCACCAAGTGCTCGCCGTGTTGATGACGTCGCGATGCGTCAAGTCAAGGTGCAAGGGCGTCACCGAGACATATCCATCGTGGACAGCGCGGAAGTCCGAGTCTTCGGGCCCGCTCCACTCAACCGAACCACCGCCAATCCAGAGAATATCACGTCCCCACGGGTCCTTCATGCGCGTGATCGAGTCGCTGAATACCCGACGCCCGAGCCGCGTGAGGCGATACCCTTTCACCTGCTCCGCCGCGATCGCGGGAAGGTTGACGTTGAGCAACGTTTCTGGCGGAAAATCCGGCAGTGTGATGAGTCGTTGCAGAAGTGTCGTCAACATATCGACCTGGGTATCCAGCAACGCGTCGGCGCGCAGAACGCTGCCGGCAAATGATACGGCGATACTCGGGATACCGAGTGCAAGCCCCTCCATGGCCGCCGCCACGGTTCCGGAATACAACACGTCCTCGCCCATGTTCGGCCCATGATTGATACCGCTGATGACGACATCGGGGCGCACATCCATCAGCGCCTCGCAGGCCAGCATGACGCAATCGGTAGGTGTCCCGTCCACTTGCCAGCGGCGATCCCCCAACTGGACGGGGCGCAACGGATGATGGAGGGTGAGCGAGTGACTCGTGGCGCTTTGTTCGCGATCGGGTGCCACGACATAGAGGTCTCCGAGCGGTTGACAGGCGCGCTCCAAAACGCCAAGCCCCTTCGCGAGGATCCCATCGTCGTTGCTAAGCAAGATGCGCATCGTGGCTAATGTTCCGGCGGTCTTGGTGTCGGTTCCCGTGGCGCGGGCGCGGGTGCGGCCCGATCATCGAGAATGGCCTGCAATTCGGCCAGTTCGCGTTCCATCGACTCAATCGCCTGCACTTCGAGCGCCGCCCGTGCGGCAGTGCGCAGCGAGCCGCCTTTGCGATGTTCGTCGAGTTTCTGGCGCGCGCCGTCGATGGTGTACTTCTCCGTGTACAGCAGATGCTTCACCAGCAGGATCAACTCAACCTCGCGTCGCGCGTACACGCGATTTCCACTGCGATTCTTCGCCGGATTGAGCAACTTGAACTGACTTTCCCAATAGCGGAGCACATGCGGTTTCAGTTCCGTCAGCGCACACACTTCGCCGATCGAGTAGAACTCCTGCACGGGTTCACCGCGGGTTGCCATGGTCAGTCCCGCTCCGCGCGCAACTCACGCGCCATCAGTTCAGCGATCGCTTCACGGGGCGACCGACCCTCGAACAGGATGCGATAGGTCGCCTCAATAATCGGCATCTCCACGCCCGCGCGTGCGGCCAAGGCTCTCGCACTCTCGGCGTTCAGCACGCCTTCCGCAACGCTGTCCTTGCCGGCCAGTGCTTCCTCGAGCGTCAGGCCCTGGCCAATCGCCACGCCAACGGCCCGATTGCGTGACAGCGCTCCAGTGCAGGTCAACACCAGATCACCGAGCCCGGCAAGTCCCGCAAACGTTTCATTGCGCGCGCCCAGTGCGAGCCCCAAGCGCGTCATCTCGGCTAACCCACGCGTCATCAACGCCGCGCGCGGATTGAACCCGAGCCCCAGTCCGTCAAGAATTCCCGTCGCCACCGCCATGACGTTCTTGATCGCGCCGCCGAGTTCCACACCAATCACGTCATCACTCGTGTAGACCCG
>JANMRE010000537.1:0-1835 GCA_031370885.1 Gemmatimonadaceae bacterium | reverse complement strand
GGCTACCCACTCACTCTCCGTGCTTGCCTCGAGCAGAATGCGGGCGCGCGGCCGCGCACCGAGCGCCGCAGTGAACCGCTCCCCACTGGTCGTGATCCGGCGGTCGGTGATGGACCCGTCGTCCGCTTTGATGGACAGCTGACTCTCGCGCTTGTGCAGGTCCAGGCCTCTGATCTCCATGGCGGTTGGCCTCCCGGTATGCGCCCCGTCGTCAGACGGTGAGCGCGTGGAATAGTGGTGGAGCAGGGTGTGCCACCACGTTACCGTGGAGGCCCAACCGCCGCTTCATACCAACTATCCTGTCGCACGCGCGTGGTCAGACGGGATTCGGCCGTTCAGTTCCAGCAGCACCAATAGATCTTGAGTTCGCGAATGCGATAGGCTTTGACCCTTTTCCCCAGCTCGACCAGCACCTCCTGCATCGTGTCCGATTCGAACTCGCCGTGATTGGGATCGAAATATCGGCAAACGCCGTCAACATCGAAGTACGCGGCAAGGGCGTGTCCGCTCACTTCATCCGTCGCGCCGAACTTGCCGCGGAGTGAGATGTAGTGGTAACCGGTATGCTTGAACGCGGTGCCCTCCTTCATGAGCGTCTTGTTTTGTCGCGTCAAGCCGGTCTCGACGCGGATCTTCTGGTCGGCATTGTCGAAACGGTCGAAGTCATGCTCGCCCTTCTGGGACATGAACACCTCTTTGATCTCCGCGACTTGGGGACCTGCCCCGACCATCCAGCCCCAGAAGTTCTGCCGCATCGCGTTCTTGATGATCCACCATATCGCCAGCCCGAAGCACACGCCATTGCTTGTTATGGTTGGCTCGAAGCCGGCCTTGTCGTAGGCGCCCACGCCAATGAGCGCCGGTTTCACCTCACCAGCGTACCATCGGCCATCCTCGCCCTGCTTGTACTTCCTGATCTCGCGCGTCGGCATGGATCTCTGCTTGTGAAGGTGAAGGCTCAGGAACTGCGACGAGAGTTCAGAAGATATTCCTCGCGAGCGTAGAGCGCGAGGAGCTACCGACACGCCTGCGATGCGCGCAGCAGTTTGCCTGATTCGCACCCAGTTGAGTAGATCTTTTCCGACGTCCGTCTCCTCCGACGGGAAGCGCGTGCTGCTCCAACGCGTTTGCCTCAAGAAGGTCACGGCCACGCACCTCAAGCGCGCGGCGTATCTGTATGTGCGCCAGTCGACCATGCGGCAGGTCCTCGAGAATACCGAAAGCACGCAGCGCCAGTATGCGCTGCGCCAGCGTGCGATCGCGCTGGGCTGGCCGGAGGAGCGCATCGTCATCATCGATTCCGATCTCGGCAAGTCGGGCGCGTCCGCGGTGGACCGCGACGGGTTTCAGCAACTCGTCGCCGACGTCGGCCTGGGCCGCGCCGGGATTGTGCTGGGATTGGAGGTCTCCCGGTTGGCGCGCAATTCCGCCGACTGGCATCGGCTCCTGGAGATTTGCGCGCTGTCGGACACCCTCATTCTGGATGAAAATGGCATTTACGATCCGGCCCACTTCAACGACCGATTGTTACTCGGGCTCAAGGGAACCATGAGCGAAGCCGAACTCCATGTGCTGCAGGCTCGCCTGCGCGGAGGTCTCCTCAACAAGGCGCGCCGCGGGGAATTGCGCTGTCGCCTCCCCGCCGGTTTCGTGTACGATGCGACCCAGCACGTGGTGCTTGACCCTGACAAACAGGTGCAGGAAACCGTGCGCCTGCTCTTTGACACGTTCGCCCGAACAGGCACGCTTCGCAAAAGCATCCAATACTTCCGGCAGCAACACCTGCTGTTCCCCACGCGTGTGGCCGCTGGCGTGCACAAGAACGAACTCGCCTG
>JANMRE010000529.1:0-2911 GCA_031370885.1 Gemmatimonadaceae bacterium | reverse complement strand
GTATGGCGCACGCCGTTCGATCTCGGCACGCGTGAAGAATCGACCGCTGCCGGTGGCTTGTCGACGATAGAATCCGGCCATCGGACCCTGGATATTTCGTCGACCGAGCACGGTAACGGGCGCGAGGTCGACCGCCACGCGTTCCATCGTTATCATGGTGTCCAGCGTTTTGCTGGATGAGGTCACGATAAGCATGGAATCGGGTCGGTACCCGATGCGTCGCACGCGGAGCCACGCGTTGCCTGCGGGTACACGCGCAACAGCGAAGAGACCACGCTCGTCCGACTCGATCCAGGGATCGGTGGCAACAAGGCGAAGCTGCGCGCCAACCAACGGAATGCCGCCCGCCGAACGGACCTGCAACCTGACCGCGCCCGACTCGGATGACCCGCTCTGCGCGTGCGTGACACGGCTCAGGCTGGGCAGGCAGGCCAACAGACCGATGAGGCGAACGTGCTGGATGACTCGACGAGGATCCATGCGACCGCGAAGGGAGGAACCTTTACGATAGCGTGATGAGGTGCGTGAGGCCAGCAGGCTCGACTGGGAGATCGCGTCCTGACCTGCTCTTTCGTCCACGACGATGTGGCGACGGTCGCGAGCAAAGCGTCGCCCCATCTCCACCCGCGAATTCGAACAGCGCAAGGCTCGCGCGAGCGAATGTCTGATTCTGACCGATAGTGGCGTGGATTGACCGCGCGCGTCCGCAACGCCGCTACTCACGAGCGCTCGGCCCGACCACATTCGACGAGCACGCACGATGCGTGTGGATGCCGAGCGACTTTGCTCATGTAATCGCCACAGAGGAGGCCACAATGTTCCGCCTATGCGTGAGAAGTATCCGAGGTCCCACGAGAGCTGTACTGGTCGGTGCCGCTCTCTTTGGCTTCACCGGTTGCCGACACGATGAAATCGCGGCTGAAGCAGCAGAGTCGCGCAACGCGGTCGCACACTCAGCAGACGCTTCGCTGCCTTCATCCATCGCGTTCGACCTTACCAGCGAGTCGCAGTTGGCACTCTCGGGGTCACGCACCAAACACACGCGTGTGACAAGGGTCACGGGCAGTGACGGTCGATCCAGAACCTCATATCTCGTGGACGATCCAAGTCGTTTCACAGGGTCCACGAATGCTGCTCGCCTGATGCGCATTGATGTTGACGAGAACGGCGACGCGACAGCGCTGCGCGCAGATGGAAGCCGTCGGGCGCTTCCCATCGATGCTCGTGATTTCGTCGACCGCATCAGCGCGCTGCCTGCGCTACCGGGCGCCGTACGCTCGGCGGTCAACAATACGTTGGCGCAGCTGGCCAAGCCGCGACCGGCCGAGCGGAAAATGTCCGGGAGGGGGATCGACGCGACTCTTTCGACGCCAAGTTCACGGAGTGCCACGCTCCAGGCCCTAGGCAAGAACGCGGCCGTCGTGCGGCGTGGGCAGGCCGACGCAGACCACTACGTGACGACCCGCGGTGCCCGCGAGGTTGATGTGTCTGTGGATCCCACCAATCAACTCGTCGTCGGCGCCACGTTTTCGGAGCACGGGAAGCAGGTTGCGGAGCTTCGACTGGGCTGGACCGCCGTTGGCGCAGGCTTGTTTATCCGCCATTCCGCAGAGCTGACTCGCCGTGCATCGGACACGACAGGTGCGACCCGCACACGAATCACGTTGTCGAACATCACGATTGACGGGAAGGAGGTGCGGCCATGAAACGTTTCACGCTGCTCGCTCTGGTAGCTGTCCTTTCGGTCGCCAGCGGCCGACCTGGCAAGGCGCACGCTCAGCCGCGTCCCGTTGGACTCGTTCACGGGATCCGCTCGAGCGCGTCCACTTGGGGTGAGTTCCTCAGTGCCGCGAGTGGGATTTCCGGATACACATTTCCTTCTCCGCCATCCCTCTCGTCGGAATCCGGCTTGGCGCTGCAGGCCGGAGAGCTCCTTAACTGGAAGGCTACTCATTCGCTCGGGACAAGCCTCATTCTCGTGGGTCATAGTCAGGGCGCGCTGATCGCGCGCCTCGCCTCGCGCTCGGACAGCGTGAGTGGCATCGTGACGATCGGCGCACCCCATCTCGGTGCGTGGATCGCGGCGTCGGAGCCATACGTCGACGACTTCTTGTATGAGTTCGCGATTTCAGCGGCCTCCGTGGGGTTCCTCGGCGATGTGGAGTGGTACGATCAATACTACGTTGAGGCGCAGCAGGCGCTTGCCGACAGCTGGCTGGCGAGCAACTTTTTCTCAGTCGCGACAGCGGCAGGATACGCGATATCGCGGCACAGCAATCCGTCAGCCGTCGACCTGAGCCCTGGCTCTCAGCTGCTGGCAGGCCCGAATGGCCTGAACACGGCACCGTTGCTTGAGCGTGCGGGGAGCCGGTTGGGCATCGTGGCGCAGTTGGCCGCGGGATATGAGGGCGGACCGCTTCGATTGCTTGACGGCGTCGATGACGAGACAGCCGATGAGTATGGATATTACCTCCTCCTCTGGTCGTTTCAGCTCGAATACGACGCGATGGACCTGTTTGAGATTGAGGGGTTCTGGCATCAGATCGCCGTATGGGGGCTTATCGACTTGGGCACCATGCTCTGGAACTTCGCGCCGTTCTGGACCTATACCGTCGTGGGGGGCTACCCGAATGATGCGGCCGTGCCCTCGTACAGCCAGGCTGGGATGCCGAACCAGAGCGCAATACCCTCTCTCATTTCCAGCGTCTCGCACACGCAGGAGACCAAGCAGTGGGCACAGATAATGAACCGCGTGTTTCTGGTTCCGTAGTGTATGCATGCGTAACGGCGAGTCGATGAAGCGATCCCGGACGGATGGCTACGGCGTAACGACGGCACTCGTCTCATCGTTGCTGCTGGTGGCGGCCTGCTGGTCCGATGTTCCGGGACCGGCAGGACCGCGGCCACCGGC
>JANMRE010000433.1:0-2566 GCA_031370885.1 Gemmatimonadaceae bacterium | reverse complement strand
AGCCAGGTGATGCCCTCACCGCTGACTCGTTCGCGCAGGGCGCGCAGCGAGCAGTGGGCGATCAAGATTGTGGGCCGCCACGTGAGTGTATCCATGCCAAAGACGTACACGTCGGTGTAGCTCCGCACGGCCAACCGGCGCGCACCGACACTGTCGGGCGGAGACAGGGCGGCATCGGTGATCCACCCCGTACTGTTGCCTTGCACAGGTACAATGGGCAACGAGTCGACGATAGCGGCGACGGCCACGGCATCGCTGTGCCATGCGGACGCGGGTATCCGATAGAGGCGCGCCGCGCGATAGCGTCCCTGTGCGTCGCGGTCCGGACGTTTGGTGAGCAGATACACACTCGTGTCGGGCGCCACCCAGATCGACTCCACATCGCGCGGCCCGTCGGCATAGCGAAACATGACGCGTTCGGTCAGCGTCGAAACACTGTCTCGCGTGGTTGGCTCGGCAACGCGCAACACCGTGGCCTGGTCACGACGTGCGCCATTGTCACCCACGTCGCCGATGTACACGCAGGCACCGCCAGCGCAGGGGCCGAGCGCGATGGCTTCCCAGTCCTGGTTTCTGGCGCCGCCAATGCGCACCGCACCCAAGGCCCGACCGCTGCTGTCGAATGCAAACAGTCGCTCGTCGTTGCCGCTGTCATTGTGCGACCAGAATACGTTCGGCTCGCGCGACGAGCGCAACAGGCCAGAGGCCTCGACGAGGGCGCGGTTGGTGAAGCGGCCGGGCGATGATGCATTGCGTAACAGCGGCGCGGACGGCGCGTTTTGCGGGCGGTCCGACGGACCGCAACCGGCTGACGCCACGACGACCGCACGCCACGTCGCCGCACGCCAGCGTGAACTACCCACCCGATCGCTTCAGCGCATACAAGCGTTCCTTCGCCAGACGTCGACCGGTGGGGGTGGCGGCCAATCCTCCGCCGGCTGTCTCCCGGTACCGCACATCCATTTCCGCGCCGATCTGTCCCATCGTGTCAATGACCTCATCAGCAGGAATCGCAAACTCAATTCCCGCCATTGCCATTTCAATCGCGGCGAGTGCAATCGCGGCCCCGGTGGCGTTTCGGAACACGCACGGCAACTCCACCAATCCACCCAGTGGATCGCACACGAGGCCCAGCGTGCCCTGCTGCGCAAGTGCAGTGGCGTGTCCCGCTTGACGTGGCGAACCACCCAACATTTCGACGGCGGCGCCGGCCGCCATCCCTGCAGCCGCACCAGTCTCCGCTTGACAACCCCCTTCGGCACCCGATAGCGACGCGCGTTCCGCAACGACGGCGCCAATCAACCCGGCAGTGGCCAGCGCATCGATGACGCGCTCGTCGTCGATACCGCGCGCAGCAGCCAAACCGGTCAGCACCGCCGGCAGCACGCCGGCACCGCCCGCTGTGGGAGCCGCAACGATCACCCCCATGGCGGCATTCACTTCCTGCACGGCCAGTGCGCGCGCGAGCACATCACGAAACGGCGTGCCAGCCAACGGACCGTCAGGTCCGGTGCGCAACTTCGCCGCATCGCCGCCCACCAATCCAGATGACGATTTCAGATCGCCCACCATGCCCCGTTCGACGGCACCGCGCATCACGACCAGTGCGCGCCGCAGCGCATCGCGAATCTCAGCGACGGGCCGCCCCTGATCTTTCGCTTCGGCGTCGAGGGCCACCGTGGACAAACTCACACCGCGCGCCTCGGCATCGCGAATGGCGTCCGCCAGACTCCTGTACATCAGCGGTTCCTCATCAGGCACTCACCTTGTCGAGACGGAATGCCCAACGCACCCACGGCAGACTCCGAATCGCATTGCGGACCTCCTCTGTCGGCTCGTGATCGACCTCGATCACCATGAACGCATCGCCGCCGCGTTCCTTTCGCGTCAGTTTCAACGTCGCGATGTTCAGGTCGGCCTCGGACAACAATCCCGCGATACGCGCGACCGAGCCCTTCGTGTCGTCGGCAACCAACACGATCGTATGCAGATTCCCGGATACCTCCACCGGGTAGCCGTCGATCTCCGTGACCATCACGCGACCGGCACCGAGCGATGCGCCAACCATTCGCGATTGACGGTCGCCGCGCTCAAGCGTGATACGCACAGAATTCGGGTGGGCGTCGTCACCCAATGATGTTTTCTCGAACGTGTAGGCAAGCCCTTCGCGTTCGGAAATCTCGAGGGCGGTTCGCAAGCGTTCATCGTCGGGACGAAATCCCATGAGTCCGCCCACGATGGCCTTGTCGGTGCCGTGCCCTTCGCCAGTCCGGGCAAAGGAGCCGTGCAACTCCATGGTGGCGCGCTCCGGTGTGCCGCCCACCAGACAGCGGGCGAGGAGGCCAAGCCGACACGCACCCGCCGTGTGGCTGGAGCTTGGCCCCACCATGACGGGGCCGATGATGTCGAGGAGAGAGACCATGCGTGGAAGGTAATCGCGAGTTGAGACGGCGGTGAATTGAGACGGGAGAATGGAGACGGGAGACGGGAGATGCCGAACCCTTGAGGTTTTGGTGTGTCCGCTCCACTGTCTCCCGTCTCATTTCTCCTGTCTCCAGTCTTTAAG
>JANMRE010000432.1:0-1122 GCA_031370885.1 Gemmatimonadaceae bacterium | reverse complement strand
CGGCCGCGGGCGCGTTGCGCCGATCGGGACGCGCCAAGCGCCGCCCTTCGCCTGAAGCGCGTCCGCGAACTCGCGCGCCGTGGCGAAGCGGTCGGCGGGAAGCTTCTCGAGCGCGTGCCGAACTGCGGCGTCCACGTGCGGCGGCACCGAACGCCGCAGCACGGTGAGCGGACGCGGCTCCTCGGTCATCAACTTTGCGATGACACCCTGTGCGGTCGCCGCGGCATGCGGTGGCTCTCCAGCAAACATCTCGTACGCCACCGCGCCCACGGAATAGATGTCGGTGCGCCCGTCGATCACCCTGTCTCCAGTTGCCTGCTCAGGGCTCATGTACTGCGGCGTGCCGAGACTCAAGCCGGTTTGCGTCATGCGCGCACCACCAGCGCTCTGCACCGCGAGTGCGATGCCGAAGTCCGCGACAATCGCCTGCCCGTCGTGCAGCAGGATGTTCTCGGGCTTGATGTCGCGATGAATCACGTTCTGCCGATGCGCATAGTCGAGGGCACTCGCCACTTCGCGCGCAATGCGTACGGCCTCGGGGATCGGCAACTGGCGTTCGCGTTCCATGCGGGAGCGCAGCGTTTCGCCGGTCACCAGTGGCATGACATAGTACAGCAGCCCGTCGGCCTCGCCCGAGTCGAGCAGCGGCAGGATGTGCGGATGCTGCAACCGCGCGGTGGTACGGATCTCGCTCAGGAACCGCTCGCCGCCGAGTGCGGCTCCCAGGTCGGGATGCAGTACCTTGATCGCGACGTCGCGCGCGTGCTTGAGATCGTGCGCGAGGTATACGGTGGCCATGCCGCCCGCGCCAAGCTCGCGGTCGATGCGATAGCGGTCGGAGAGCGCGGTCGCGAGGCGGTCGAGCGTCGTCATCGCGCCGCCGCCCTACTCACGTGTGGCCTCACGGTTCGTTCGTCAGCGGATCAACGACCTCGAGAAAAGGAAAGCGCGCGAAGTTTGTATCGCGCGTGCAGATGCGACGAATGCCGTGCTCCCGCATCAGGACGGCCGTTTCCGCGTCGTGCCACAAGTTGCCCGCGATCATCGGCACCTCCGACATCACCTCGGCCAGCACGGCAGCGTGACGATCGGTCGGCACCAACATCGACAGCCCCGGCGACT
>JANMRE010000359.1:0-19957 GCA_031370885.1 Gemmatimonadaceae bacterium | reverse complement strand
TGGTGCGCGACCTGCTGATTCGCGTGCCGGCCAGTCTCGCGATTGGCGATCAGTGGCGCGACAGCACCGTGGCGTTGGTGTGCCGTTCGAATCTTCCAATGATCGTGCGCACGGTCGCGGACTACGTGGTGACCGATTCAGCGCACGGCGACGAGGGGGTGCTGCTGGTGATTCGTCGCACGAGCCACACACGCGTCGAGGGGAAAGTGTCGTCGCCGTGGCGCTCCGTGAGCGTTACCGGCATTGGGAGCGCGACACTTGAAGCGCGAGTGTCGGTCAAGAGCGGTGCGGTGGAGCGTGTTGAAAGTACGAGCACACTCACTCTGGCCGTTAGCGACCGCACCACACCGGCCTCGGTGCGCGCCCAACAGGTGATCCAGCGCGTACAACTGACGGGCGTGAAGGTCGCCCGCTGAGTTCCCGTCTCAGTCCATCAGACGCAACGGCATCACCAGGCAGAGATACTTGGCCGGATCATCCCATCCCTCAGGCTCGATCGTGGCCGCACGCTCGGGTGCCTTGAACGTCAGCCGGACCTGCTCGGTGGGCATGTAGCGGAGGATTTCCAGCAGGTACGTCGCATTGAAGCCGATGTCGAGCTGATCACCGGCGTACTGCACCGGCAGCTCGTCTTGCGCTTCGCCAAGGTCGGGCGTGGTCACGCTGAACTTCAACATGCCGGCGTTGAAGGACATCTTGATCCGGTGTGTCTGGTCAGACGCGATGACCGACATGCGCTTGAGGGCACTAGTGAGGGCCGCCCGGTCGACCAGGCAATAGCGGTCGTTGTCCTTCGGAATAACCTGCTCGTAGTTGGGATACGGTCCTTCGACCAGTCGCGTGAATACCGATGTAAACGGGGAGCGAAAACCGAGGTGATTGTCGCCGCGCGCAATCTCGAGCTCCTCTTCGGCGGGAAAAAGCCGACGGATCTGATCAAGCGCCTTCGGTGGGATGATGAGATCGCCGGCCGGAGCGGTACTGCCCTCCACCGGGACCTCCATCTTTGCGAGACGATGTCCGTTGGTCGCCACCATGCGCATGCGATCGTCACGCAACTCCCAGAGCACGCCATTGAGTATCGGGCGCGACTCCTCGTTGCTGACAGCAAATGCCGTGTGTGAAATGAGCTTTTGCAACTCGCCGGATTTCACACGCCACGATTCGTTGAAGCGCACGCTGGGAAATGTCGGAAACTCATCGCGCGGCAAACCCAGTAGCTTGAACTTCGAACGACCACATTCGATGGTCACGCGTTGTTCTCCACTGGCGCCGATCTTCACCGGCGACGGCGGAAGCTCGCGCGCAATCTCACCCAGCTTCTTGGCGGGAATGGTAATGGCGCCGGGCGATTCGACATCCGCACTGATTTCCGTGCTGACCGCGATATCGAGATCGGTCGCCGACAAGCGAATGCCGCGCTCGGTCGTCTCGACCAGCAAATTCGCCAGTACCGGCAATGTGGTCTTTGTGGGCACCGCAGCGGTGACCGCCTGAAGACCTTCTTGGAGTTTTTCGCGCGAGATCGTGAAGCGCATGCCCGGATTGTGGAAGGACTGCAGAGGACTGCTGTTGTTGTTCTTTTAAAGAATAAACAGTAGCAGTAGCAGGGAATGTGGGCGTGTCGACAGACGCCGCAAACTATGTGTCTCGAAGGACTTTCGCCACGCCTGATCATGTGCATTCGATGTCGAGAGGTATCGAATATGCGCAGGGATCAACGTGGAGAGACTCACCGGTGTGGATGTGTGTGGACTCGCCGGGGACTCACGTCCCCAGATGCCCGGTTGTCCTCAGGGTTTCCAACATGGTCCGAACCTTGAGTACGCGGTCGGCAAATCCCGGCTCGCCCGCCATATCTTCGGCAACCCGGTCCAGAGAGTGAATGACGGTCGAGTGATCTCGGCCGCCAAAGGCATTTCCGATCTCCACAAGCTGCAGCGCCAACAGCTCGCGACAGAGGTACATGGAGACCTGGCGCGGCGTCGTGAGCTGCTTGGTACGGGTTTTCGAACGAAGGCCATCGGGGGTGACGCCCCACTCCCGGGCCACCACCTGTTGAATCGTGGCGACCGTGATGGTGGTGGGGGGCACATCGGGGAAATCGGAGGAGGACGAACCGCGAAGCTTGTCGCGCAGCGCTTCGCGGGCGAGATCGACCGAAATCTCCCGGTGCTTGAGGGAGGCATAGGCGAGCAGCTTGATAATCGATCCTTCGAGTTCTCGTACCGACGACTTGACGTGTTGCGCGATGAACTCGATGACTTCATCGGGGATTGTCAGCTCAAGGTGATCGAGGCTGGCTTTCTTGCGCAGAATCGCGATCCGGTGCTCGAAGTCTGGCAGGTCAATGTTCGCGACCATCCCCCATTCGAAACGCGACACCAGGCGGGCCTCGAGTCCCGGAATTTCCTTGGGCGGCCTATCGGATGTGAGGACCACCTGTCGACCGGCTTCGTAGATGGCGTTGAAGGTGTGGAAGAACTCTTCCTGCGTGCCCTCTTTGCCCTTCAGGAATTGGACATCATCCACCAGGAGCAGGTCGATTTCACGGAAGCGTCGCCGGAAATCACCCATCTGGCCGGCTTGAATTGCACCAACGAACTCGTTGGTGAACTGCTCGGTACCGACGTAGGCCAGGCGGAGGGCCGGTGTGCTGCGCAGTAACTCATGAGCGATACCCTGCATGAGATGCGTTTTTCCGAGGCCGGTATCGCCGTAGATAAAGAGGGGGTTGTACACCTTGCCCGGCGCCTGGGCTGCCGCCTGCGCGGCCGCGGCGGCAACGTCGTTCGACTTCCCGATGACAAACTGGTCGAACGTATATCTTGGGTTCAGTGGCGTTGTTATGCGCGCTTGCTGATTTCTAGCTGGCGCATAAACAGGAGTTGCGGGTGCTTGGACGAACATGTCCATCTGCACCCGTCCGGCGCGTTCCTCGTGTACGCGAAAGCGTACTTTGAGTGGGTGTCCGAGGGCCACCGGTGCAAAACCTGAGAGCAGATCGGCGTGCTTGGATTCGTTCCAGTCAGCGGAGAACTGGTCGGGAGCGCCGATCATGAGCGTGTCCCCTTCGATGGCCAAGGCCTCGGTGGGCTCGAGCCAAGTGCGATACGTCTGCTCGGGCAACACCTGGCGAGCGCGCAGGCGCAGGCGGTCCCAGAGTTCTGCAGGCGAAAGCGACATGGCGGGGGCAAAGGGCAGTGGAACGGCGGGGGGCGAAGCTATCCCTTCGCATGTGGACAAGTCAATTGCGTGACATGCTGTTGGGATACGTGAGTGCAGACAAGTTTCCGTTGGAGGTAGAAACCCGCTGGTATCCTTGACCAAAAGCCATGCCATTGCTTATGTTATGAGGCTGCACCTCACAACACACGGCGTCACGCACTTCAGAGAATCACCATGGGTAAGCCCACATATCGTCCCCGCAACACGCGTCGTATCCGCAAGCACGGGTTTCGTGCCCGCATGGAAACGAAATGGGGTCGTGAAGTTCTCAGCCGTCGTCGCCGGAAGGGCCGCAAGCTGATTTCGGTGCGCTTGCCGTCGAAGTACGCTGGCGCCTGAATCATCCGGCGAATCGAGAGCGTTTTCGCGCGCGCAACGACTAACGCGTGGAAGCGAACTCACCGTCGTCCGACTGCAGGGGAAGCGGGTACGCACCGCATCGATGGATGTGCGCGCAATCGCTTCCCTTCGTGCGTCCGCCCGCGTGGGGATTGTCGTGCCGCTGTACAAGCACTCGGCTGTCGCCAGGAATCGCCTCAAGCGTCGTCTGCGCGAGCTGATTCGACTGGAGTGGTTGCCGGTGCTGCCGGCCCTCGACGTGGTGTTGAAGGTCATCCCACCGGCATACGATCGCGATTTCGCCGCCCTGCGCGCCGAGATGCAGCTCGCGATCGTCCGCCTGTTGCGACTCACCGTGCTGCCCCGCGCTGACACGTTGCCGCCGCCAACGCCGTAGGGATCATGAGTGTGTTGACCGTCGGACGTGTTCCACAATACGCGTTGATGCTGGTGGTGCGCGGGTACCAGTTGGTTTTGTCTCCCATCTTCGGCGGCGCGTGCCGCTATTATCCTTCGTGCTCTGCGTACGCTCTCGAGGCGCTCGAACGCCACGGCGCGCTCCGCGGAGGCTGGCTGGCGCTGCGACGCATTGCGCGCTGCCATCCGTTTCGGCCCGGCGGATTCGACCCGGTCCCTTGAGGCTGACCTCGACCTGATCATGGAACCTCGCCGCATTGCACTCGCCGTCGTCCTTATGGCGGCGGTCCTTCTCGTCACGCCGTTTCTCTTCCCGACACCCAAACCGGTGCCGGGCAGTGCACCGGTGGCGACGGATTCGTTACCGCATGTCGAGAGCGCGTCTGCCGCGCGCATCTCGACCGCAGTGGGGAACGCTGCCGTCGCGAGGATACCCGTCGAAGCGCCGGCGGCCAGGACCACGTCGTTGCCGGATTCGAGTCTGCTGCCGGTTGATACGACCAGCACGACGACGGCGCGCACCATCTATCGCACAACGAATCTTGGTGCCGCGCTGATAGGCGCGCAGATGACGCAGTTTCCCACGCTCACGAATCGCGGCAAAACGAAAGGCGAACCAGCCGAGCTGGCAAACCCTGGCGATCCGCTGCTCTCGTTTCGCCTGGTAGTTCCGGGCGACACGGTGCGACTCGATCGTCAGCACTTTCGCACGACGCGCAGTGAGGCGAACGGTCAGACGATTGTTCGGTATGACGCCACCGTGGCGGCTCGGGCGGTGTCGATCAGCTACACGTTTCTGCCCGACAGTTATCGCGTGAATGTCGCGGCGCAGATCGCAGACGCGCCAACGAGCGCGTTCCTGCTCGTCGATCTGCCACCATCATTTCACTCTTCGGAATCGGACACGACGGAAGACCGCACGCACCTGTCTTACGCGTATAAGCCGGAATTGCAGGGTGCCAAGGGCATTTCGTTCAGCTCCGTCGACCCGGGAGAACGGGAAATTGCGGCGGGTCCGCTGACCTGGGCGGTGGCCAAGAGCAAGTACTTTCTGATCGGTGTGCTGATGCCCAAAGGCGCGTCAGGTTTTGCCGAACTCGGTGTCACCGGCGGCGTTCGCTCCGCCAAACAGGCGACGCGTGCACAGGCCACGGCGGTGCTGCCACTCACCAACGGGGCCACCGCTTTCGAGGTGTATGCCGGCCCGCAGGAGTTCAAGCGGTTGGTGGCCATGGGTCGGGAATTCGAAACCTCCAATCCGTATGGCGGTTGGCTGCAGGGTGTGGTGCAACCATTCGCCACGATGGTGATTCGTCTTCTGCTCTGGATGAAGGCCACGCTGGGCCTGGGGTACGGTTGGATTCTCGTGCTGTTTGGTATCGCCGTGCGAATCATTCTCTGGCCGCTCAATCAGAAGGCGATGCGCAGTTCGATGGCGATGCAGCGACTGCAACCGGAACTGCAGGCGATTCAAGCGAAGTTCAAAGGCGATCCACAGAAGCTGCAAGCGGCCATGATGCAGGTCTACAAAGCGCATGGCATGAGCCCTTTCAGCTCGCTTTCCGGCTGTCTGCCGATGCTGATTCCGTTGCCGGTGTTCTTCGCGCTGTTCTTCGTGTTCCAGAACACGATTGAATTCCGCGGCGTGTCCTTCCTGTGGTTGCCCGACATCTCGGTGAAGGATCCGTTTTTCGTGCTTCCGGTTCTGGTGGCCGCCACTGCCATGATTCTGTCGTTTATCGGCATGAAGGGCGTGAAGGCGAATGAGCAACAGAAAATGATGATGTACATGATGCCGGCGATGATGCTCTTCATCTTTTTCAGCATGGCGTCGGGTCTCAACCTGTACTATCTGGTGCAGAACCTGGCCTCGCTGCCGCAGCAGTGGCTCATCGCACGGGAGCGCGGGCGGGTGGTGCCGGTCGTGAAGGGTTGACGACCGCATGATTCGGGGCTGACCCCGCATGACGCGCAGCGCGGCGCTGATGGTGGGCGGCGCGGACACCATTGTCGCGCGCGCGACCGCCGACGGACGCGCGGCGCTGGCCACGATTCGCATGTCGGGGGCGCAGGCGATCCCGATCGCCGTCGCTCTTGGTGTTACCGGGTTGGCGGCGCGCGTAGCGACGCGCGTGACGCTGCACCATCCGATCACGGGGGAGCGACTGGACGATGCGTTGGTGACAGCATTCGTCGCGCCGCACTCGTTTACGGGAGAGGACCTGGTTGAATTCTCGACGCATGGCGGCCGCGTGGTCCCGACGCTCGTCGTCGCCGCCTGTGTCGCGGCGGGGGCGCGGCTCGCCTTGGCGGGGGAGTTCACGCGCCGTGCCGTGGTGAATGGCAAACTGGACGTGCTGCAGGCCGAAGCCATTGCCGACCTGATAGACGCGCGCACCGTGGCCATGCAGCAGCAGGCGCTCGCTCAACTGGATGGAGGGCTCTCGCGACGCGTGCTCGCGCTGCGCGACGAGGTGATTCATCTGGAGGCCTTGTTGGCCTACGACATCGACTTTCCCGAGGAAGACGATGGTCCGATTGCCCCGGCGCGCATTCTGGCAGCGGCCCATTCGCTGCGCGAGTCGCTCAGCGCGCTGCTGGCGAGCGCGCCTCGGGCCGCCCTGTTGCGCGATGGCGCGCTGGTGGTCATCGCCGGCCCTCCGAACGCCGGCAAGTCATCCCTGTTCAACGCCCTGCTGGGTGAATCGCGTGCACTGGTGACAGAGCTTGCGGGCACGACCCGCGATGCCGTCGATGCGCTGCTGGACCGCGCTCCGGTCCCGTTGCGTTTTGTAGATACGGCTGGGCTGCGCGAGACCAGCGATGCGCTCGAACGGTTGGGTATCGAAGTGAGTGAGCGCTATCTCGCGAAGGCGGTTGTGGTGCTGGCGTGCGGTGCGACCGCGCGCGATGTCGAACTTGCCATGGCGGCTGTCGGATCACGCACGTCGGCGATCGTGCTGCCCGTGTACACCAAAGTCGACCTGCTGGGCCGACACGAAATACGAGAGCCGACGTGGTGCTACGCGAGTGCGGAATCGGGCGAGGGACTGACCGAGCTGCTCGAACGCATCGACGCCGCGGTGGTGGTGGTGGGGGGGCGTTGGGCGTCGGACGACCATCCCACCGACACCGTAGTGGTGACGCGAGAGCGACACCAACGCGGGCTGCGCGAAGCACATGAGGAGATCAGCCGATTCCTGGACGGCTGGGGAGCCGGCGCGCTACCAGCCCCCGTAGCCGCAGTGCATCTGCAGAGCGCGCGCGATGCACTGTCGGAGTTGGTCGGTGCGATCGGCACCGACGACATCCTCGACCGCGTATTCGCCGAGTTTTGTATAGGAAAATAGTAGGTAGTAGGTAGTAGGTAGTAGGAAGTACTTGGAACGGAGTAGGAAGTACTGGAACGGAGTAGGGGAGTACTGGAACGAAGCTCTTGACTACCTCCTCAGCTTACCACGGTCAGTCGGGGCAGCTCGATGGCCAGCGGTTGCGCGGCAATTGCCAACTCGTGTGCGCTGGCCCGTACGGCCCACACTAAACCGCGCGCATTGACGGCCGGTTCGACCATGCGGGCGCCGAGGAAATATCCCGCGCGTTCCGGGAGTACGACGCGTTCCACGGTGCGGGCCTCGTCACTCACGCCGCCCATGAGGTAACGAAGTCGAAGACCAAGTGCGTTGTGCTCGAAATACCCACTGGCGGCTCGATACAGGATCGGCTCCAGTTCACGAATGCGCGTGTACTGTCGACGCGCGAACCCGAAGTACTCCCAAGCCGCATGGCCCGGCGAGACTGCGCGGGAGACGTGCACGGCGAGCCCCTCGTTGACCAGCAGTTCGCGCAACGTGGCATGACGGCCCGTTTCCCAGTACGAGTAATAGCCACCGGCTTCGGCGACCAGATGGCGGAGTTCGCTGCGCGACGAGGGCGACGTGTAGCGCACGACGTGAGTGATTTCGTGCGCGAGCCACAGCGGAATCAACTCGGGGTCGAGCCCCAACCCCTGGGTGTCAGGATTGGTGACGCCAGTGAAGTGCTCAAGACACACGAAGGCGATGCCCCGGCCATCGACCACGAGTTCGCCGGCATTGGCCGCTCCCACGCCAACCATGAGGACGATGTCGAACGCAACATCCGGTTCGAGCAGTTGCTGCACCCGGCGGTCGGCCTGCTGCGCCAACGCCACCACGTCCGTGTGCGCCAACAACGCATGCAGGTCGTCACGTGGCGCATTCACGGTTGCCCGCACGACCTCCTCGAAATGTGGGCCGGTCGGTTCGAGGACATAGTTATCCCAATAGGCCGTCAGGATGGCGCGATGGCGCTCGAAGTACGCGTAATACGCCGCCTCGCGATCAGAGGCGTTGAGCACCGCGAGAAAATCAGGGAGGAGGTTGATCAGCAAAAAACAACCCGGGCCACAGGAAGTCGGCGCGATCGCACGTCGATCACGGACGCCGAACGAAAAAGCATCACACAACGAAACGTGCAGAATGCGACGCGGCAAGATACCTCGCGCAGGAAAGTGGTTCAACTCCTGGCAAGAAGCTGCCGACACTCAGGGAGGAGGCTCGCTCCCTGGGCCGAAATCCGCCGATCCGCACGCTGCCAGACCATGACGACACTCCATCTCATCGAATTGACCTGCCCGGTGTGTGCCAATGACTTCCGCTCGCAGACGGTCGTGGCCACAAATGGCTTTGGTGGCAAGCGCACGGATTTTCACGAGCGCGCCGCAGGCATGCAACCGTTGCCATACTTCGTCCACCTGTGCGCGCACTGTGGCTTTGCGGGCGTCGAGCGCGACTTTGGGAACGCTGCGGAGCCGACGGAGGGACTGCGAGAATTCGTGTGGACGTCACTCGCACCCTCGTTGCAGCGAGAACCACCGTCGGGATCCCTGAAGTACGAACATGCGGCCAAAGTGGCCGAATGGCGGGGTAGCGAACCTCGCTATCTGGCCGATCTCTATCTGCGCGCGGCGTGGTGTGCCGTGGATGAACGCGATACCGAGACGGAGCGCTATTTTCGTCGCAAGGCCGCGTGGCGATTCGCCGAGGCGCTTACTGCATACGATGGCGTTCCCGCCGAAGAGCGCGCCGTACTCACCTATCTGGTCGGCGAACTGTGGCGTCGAATCGGCGACGAGGCACAAGCGGCGCCGTGGTTTGAGAAAGTGGTCAACGAGATTACCGACGCGTCAACGCAGGCGTGGGTGATCGACGCCGCCGATCAGCAGCGGTGCCAGCCGCGCGAGTGGTTCGCATAGGGGCGGTACGGCCACTGCAGTGGTGGTATAGCAACTGCAGTGGGGGTACTGCTACTGCAGTTGGGGTACTGCTACTGCAGTGGTGACACAGCAACCGCAGTGGTGATGCCGCAGCCGCAGTACCCAACCTCGGTGGCAGTACCTAACCGCAGTGGAAATACCCCAACAGCAGTGGCAGTACCCCCACTGCAGTTGCAGTACCCCCACTGCAGTTGCGTTACCGCCGTTAATCATCTCGTACCGAACAAGCGGTCGCCTGCATCGCCCAGTCCGGGCAGGATGTAGCCGTGCTCGTTCAGCTGCCGATCGAGACCGGCGGCCAACACGGGCACATCCGGATGTTCGCGGGCCAGTCGCGCGACCCCTTCGGGTGCGGCAACGAGACAGAGAAAGCGAATGCGTGCGGCGCCGGCGCGTTTGAGTGACGTGACTGCGGCCGCCGCACTGCCGCCGGTCGCCAGCATCGGGTCGAGCAGCAGGAAGTCGCGCTCACTCGCGTCGCCCGGCACTTTGAAGTAGTAATCGACGGGCTCGAGCGTATCGTGATCGCGATACAGGCCGATGTGTCCGACGCGGGCAGAGGGAATGAGGCGCAGAATGCCTTCAACCATGCCGAGTCCGGCGCGCAGAATCGGGACGAGGGTGAGCTTCTTGCCGCGAACGGCCCAACCGGTGGTCGTCTCAAGCGGTGTGTCCACGCTGATCGGCTCAAGCGCCAGATCGCGAGTGGCTTCGTACGCCATCAGCATGGCGATCTCGTCCACCAACTCCTTGAACTGCTTCGTCGGCGTGGCCCGATCGCGCAGCAGAGTGAGCTTGTGCCGGACCAGCGGATGGTCGACAACGGAAAGCGTGGGATGTTTGGAAGTCGTCTCTGAGGACATCGAAGGGCAGTGCCAGGGTGAGATCGCCTGCGAAGGTAGCGTGCATCGGGTGGCGGACGCTACCTTCGCGAGATGAAGGAATATCAGGCTGTGATTCTCCGAGTGACGCGCCACGTCCGTGAAGACGAGGATGCGCTGACCGATCTGCTCAACGAACGAAGTCGTATTGGATGGACGCCGGAGATGATGACCCAGGACGCGCAGCGCGTGACGGTTGTGTTCGCACGCGAGACGCCAGCCACCGAATAGTGTCAGGCCCCGTCGGAGGACCAAGACCGTGACGCTGGAGCGTGTGTGCGTGTACTGCGCCTCGAATGACGGCAGGCGGCCCGAGTATGCGCTCGCGGCTCGTCAATTGGGGACGTTGATTGCCCGGCGGGGCTATGCGCTGGTATATGGCGGTGGCGGCAGCGGACTGATGGGGGCGCTGGCTGACGCGGCCCTGGAGGCCGACGGGGAAGTGATCGGGGTGATGCCGCATGCGTTGGTGCAGCGCGAGGCTGCGCACCAACGGCTCACGGCCCTCCACGTGGTCGATTCGATGCACGAACGCAAAGCCATGCTGGCTGAACTGGCGGACGCCTTTATCGTGCTGCCCGGCGGACTCGGCACACTCGAAGAGTTTTTCGAAACATGGACGTGGGCGCAGCTGGGAGTGCACCACAAGGCGGTCGGACTGCTGAACGTCGAGCAGTACTGGCAGTCGCTGATGACGATGCTGAAACACGTGGAAGCCGAGGGGTTCCTGCGCGGGACACCCACCGAGTGGCTGGTCATGGATGCCGATCCGGCGATGCTGTTGGATCGGCTGGAATCGTTCACACCACCATCGGTGCGGCGCTGGCTCACGCTTCGCAATACGTGATGGACGGATGGTCTGTGTATTATGCGGCTGTCCCCAGCAGAGCGTCACGAGGGTGTTTGTTCTGCTGTGTGGCCGTCTTGAAACCCAGCTGGAGTCGCAACAGACGCTGCATGTCAGCAAACTGTCGGCACTCTCGCACCTCCGGAGCTTAAGTGCACATTGAATTCAGCGGCGCCGCGCGCGAAGTCACCGGTTCGTGCCACATCCTGCGCGTGGGCACGCGCACCGTGCTGTTGGATTGCGGCTTATTTCAGGGGCGTCGCGCGGAGAGCGGCGAGAAAAACCGGCGATTGCCGTTGCCGGTCGATGAGATTGACGGAATTATCCTGTCGCATGCGCACATCGACCACGCGGGCCGCTTGCCGTTTCTGGTGAGCCGCGGTTACAAACGAGACATCTGGGCAACTGCCGCGACGCGCGATTTGTGCGCCATCATGTTGGCCGACTCGGCCCACATCCAGGAAAAGGATGCGGCGTTTCTGGAGCGGCGTGGTCGTCCGCACGCCGAACCGCTTTACACCATCGCGGACGCAACGCGTACGCAAGACCAGATGATCGGCATGCCGTATCACAAGTGGTTCCAGGTCACCGACGGGGTCCGCGCGCAGTTTGTGGACGCCGGTCATATCCTGGGTTCCGCGTCGGTGGTGATCGAGGCCACGGAGAACGGCACACTTCGGCGCCTCGTGTTTTCCGGCGACATCGGCCGCGAGGGGCTGGCGATCATCCGCGATCCCGAGCCACCCACTGGCGGCGCCGACGTGATCGTGTGCGAGTCCACGTACGGCGATCGGGATCATGAATCGGTGAGCGACGCGCGCGAACACCTGGCGCGCGTGGTACGCGACACCGCCGCTCGCGGTGGACGGCTGTTCATTCCCGCCTTTGCGGTGGGCCGCACCCAGGAGCTGGTGTACGACCTGCACGGTTTGCGGCAGGAGGGAAAGATCCCGTCGATTCCCATCGCCATCGATTCTCCGCTGGCGATCGACGCGACCGCCGTGTTCGCCATGCATCCGGAAACGTTCGATCAGAGCGAAGCGCTGGTTCGTGGTGATACCGACCTGTTTGACTTTCCGCTGGTGCGCTATACGCGCACCGTTGAGGAATCGAAGGCGCTCAATAGTCAGACTGGACCACTGATCATCATCGCCGCGTCGGGGATGGTGGAGTCGGGACGTATCTTGCATCACCTGCGCTATGGCGCAAGCGATCCACGCAACACGATTCTCATCGTGGGTTTTCAGGCAGAACACACAACCGGACGGCGTATCGTCGAGAAGCGGCCCACGATTCGGGTGCTGGGCGAAGACCTGGAGCTGAAGGCGCAAGTGGAGATCCTGAATGGCTACAGTGCGCATGGGGACCGCACGCAATTGCAGGGATGGTTGCGCGAGGTGCGGCGCGGTGGTGAGTCGTTCGGCCGCGGCCAGCCGCGCGTGCATTTGGTGCATGGTGAGCCACCGGCGCAGGATGCGTTTGCGTTGGCACTGCGGGCCGATGGGTTCACGGTGGACGCACCGGAACCCGGACAGCAGCGTGTGTTGTAGGTGAGCGCGGTAGCGCCCCATTACGTTTCCGGGATGTCCCGCCGTTCTCCGCGACGCATTGGCCGGATACTGGGTCGCTTGTTTGTGGTGGCCCTGACGGGATGGCTGGCGGTGCTGGCCGCGATCCTTGTCTGGTCGACGCGCAGCAGCTCAGCACAGGCCGACGCGATTGTCGTGCTCGGCGCGGCGCAGTATGCCGGGAGGCCTTCGCCGGTACTACGGGCGCGTCTTGATCACGCGCTGGCGCTCTGGAATGCGCAGCGCGCGCCGCGGATGATTTTTACCGGGGGGCGTGGCGAAGGTGATCAGATCAGCGAAGCGGCCGCAGGACGGCGATTTGCGATGCGCCGTGGCGTGCCGCCGCGCATGATTCTCCTGGAAGGTGCAGGGCGCTCGTCATTGGCGTCGATGCACGGAGCCGCCGTACTGCTCAAGGCGAATCGTGACTCCGGAGGTCCACCCCTCGCGTCGCGACCGCGAGTACTCCTGGTAAGTGATCCGTTTCACATGTTGCGTCTCGACGTGCTCGCACGACTTCACGGTCTCACACCGCTGCCGTCACCCACCCGCACCAGTCCCATCTCCGCGAACCGCGCTATCGCACTGGAGTACGCGTTGCGAGAGTCGTTTGCGCTGCCGGCGGACGTGGCGAAGCTGCTGTGGTTCTATCTCACCGGTCACAGCACGGAACCGGTGGCAGATGGGTGACGCGATGACAAAGCGCTAGGGTTTGCGACGTAGTGACGCACTCGCGGGTCGGTCGAGTCCGTGCTGCGCGCGTTCGGCCGCAGGGATTGGCGCCACGTCATTGCCCAGATCGATCACGGTGTTGAACGGCGATCGCAGTTCGGTCAGTGCGCTTGGCACGGAGAAGACATCTGCGCCGGTGAACGTGACACCGTACCCGAGATCCTGCAGCGAGCCAATCGAGACACGACTCAACGGGTTGCTGCCCAGATTCACGAATCCGGTCATCAGTTCATTACGAAACACCGACTCGCGCCAGTGCACGTCGCGTGTTCCTGCACCGCCGGTATTCTCGACCGGCACGTGTCGCCCCAAATAAGTGTCTCCACCGATGACCAGGAACTGCGCGCGGGAAACGGGGCCCGTGAAGATCGGATCAGCCCCGCCACCGTCGGTGAGGAATCCCGACGCCGACCAGCGTGTTCCGATGCCAAGCGAATGCCCCATCTCGTGCGTGATGACGGCGTCGGTCAGCCCGCGTCCCTCGAGATCGGCCAGGTCGGCGCTGTCAAACAGCATCGTGCCGACGGCTGCTAATCCCGTGTCGTGCAGCCGGCAGAGATTGGCGTTGCCCAGCACACCGCCAACACCATCGATTGGTCCGATATTGGCGAAGATGAGGAGGTTGGTGACGAGCGTGTCGACGGCCGGCATCCATGTTCGTCCGCAGCTGCCCATCGATATCGTCTGTCGCGAGACACCGCTCGAAGAAACGATCGAACTCCTCCATTTCGCCACCGAGCGCGCCACCGATTGCTGCTGTGCAAGGCTCGGGGGATCGCCGACATATCGAACCACGATGAAGAAGGCCGACGACACGACCACCGCACTGAATGTCACCGACTTGCCGGGGACTGACGACGAGGTGGCGATGAGCGTAGGCGTTGGCCCGTTTCCGATGATCCAACTGCCAACGAACGCGATGCCGTTGGCCGGGTCGGTGGCCACCGTGCCGTTCAGCACCGTGCCGGAGTTCGGACCGGGAGTAAACGTGACCGGCACGTTCCCGACCGGATTGCCAAACGCGTCGATAACGCGGACTCCAGGCGAGATACCGACGGCGAAACCGGGCACGGCGTCCTGATTGTCTCCAGCCACCTTCACCAAGTCCGCTGCGGGACCGGCTAAAGCGGTAGCCGAAAAGGCGGCCTGCGAGGCAGGGAGCGCCGTCGCACGCGCAATTTGTTGTCCCGCGACTGGGCCCAGCCTCCAGCCACCCGCTGTCGCAATTCCGTTTTGATCAGTGGTTTGCTGTTCGCCGATGATCGATCCGCCGCCTGTTGCGACGCTGAACAGGACGGCGACGCCCGGTACAACATTCCCGAAGGTATCTTCGGCGCGCGCCGATGGTGGAAGCGGCACTGGCGTGTTTACCGAGGCCTGCTGCGTACCCGGACCAAGGCGTACGAGACTGGAGACCGCTCCCGGTCCCACTTGCGCGGTGAATGTGATGACCGGTACGCCGTCTGCCGACGCCGTAAGCGTCTGCGTACCGGCGACGGTGCCAAAACTCCATCCGCTCGATAACGCAATGCCGGAAGCGTCCGTGAGCGACGAGTCGCTGATGACGACGCCGCTGCTCGCGCCGACGCGCCACCGAACGCGCAGGCCTTTGATACCAATCCCTTTGGCATCGAGGATTTGCACTTTCGGTTCGGGGCTGGCAAGCGTGGCGACTGTGCCTATGACTTGCGAGGTGCTGCCACCCGTCGTTGTGAACGTGGTTGGCACCGGTGGCCCATCGCCGCCGCCGCACGCCTGCATCGCGAACACCAAAACAACAGCGGCCGTGAATTGGCGGACCATCGATGGCGTTCTGGTTCGAAGCATCTCGGGGGGAGTCGTAGGAAAGAACGAGGGCGCGAGGGTTACCGCTTTGCTGCGCGCACTACCAATATTGTCGGATGCGCATCCCTGTCGAGAGCTACCGTCTCGCGAATGGCCTGCAAGTGGTCCTCTCGGAAGATCACACGGCACCCATCGTCGCAGTCAATCTGTGGTATCACGTGGGTTCGGCCAATGAACGGCTCGAGCGGACGGGTTTTGCTCATCTCTTCGAACATATGCTCTTTCAGGGATCGCAACAGGTTGAGGCGAATGAGCACTTTGAACTGGTTCAGCGGGCGGGAGGCACGCTGAACGGGTCAACCTGGCTCGATCGGACCAACTACTACGAAACGCTCCCGTCCAATCAGTTGGCGCTGGCGCTGTGGCTGGAAGCCGATCGGATGGGGCGGTTTCTCCCTGGGTTGACACAGCAGAAGCTCGATACCCAACGCGATGTGGTGAAAAACGAGCGGCGCTGGTCGGTGGACAATCAGCCCTACGGCACATGGTGGGAAAAGCTGCCGGCCCTGTGCTTTCCCGAAACGCACCCGTTTCACCATTCGCTGATCGGCTCGATGGAGCACCTGTCAGACGCCTCACTGGAGGATGTCGCGGACTTCTTTCGCACGTACTACACGCCGGACAACGCCGTGTTGACCATCGCCGGTGATCTCGATCACGGCGAGGCGATAGGTCTGATCGCCGAGTATTTCGGGCCGATCCCGTCTGGTGCGCCGCGACCGGCGTTGCGCGACATGACGGTGTCGGCCACCTTCGGAACGACGCCACGTGAAGTGGTGAGCGATGCCATTGCCTTGCCGCGCCTCTTCGTGGCCTGCCGGACTCCCGTATTCGGCAGCGACGGTTACTACGCGGCCAGCCTCGCGGCGGCGATTCTCGGACTCCGCACCGGCAGCCGTCTGGAGCAATCGTTGGTGCGCAACCAGCGTGTGGCGTCGCAGGCCAGTGCGTTCACGTACGACCTTTCGAAAGGCAGTGACTTGTTGATCGTCGATGCCACGGCACATGGTGATGTATCGGCTCAGCGACTCGAGGACGCGGTGATCGCCGAGTTGGATCGCATCCATCAGGACGGCGTCACCGAGACCGAAGTGGCGCGCGCACGCGCACTGATTGAAACCAGTTTTGTTACGGGGCTGCAATCGGCCGCCGAACGCGCCGATCAGTTGTCGCGATTCGCGACGTATTTCGGCGATGCGAGCTTGGCGAATGAACAGGTGAAGCGCTATCAGGCCGTCACGGCGGCCGACGTGTCGGTACTGGCAAGGGAACGATTGGGGCCAGACAATCGTGCGCTGTTGCTGTACGTGCCGGCGACCGATCAGGCACTCGCGACGGCCGAGACCGTGGCCAACGCGGCGGTGAGCGCGTGAGCGCGACGCCGTTGGTCGCGTATGACCGGTCACTGGCGCCGGCGCGTCCCATAGCCGGAACAGCGCGTCCGTATCGTTTCCCGCACTTCGAGACACGAGTCCTGCCCAACGGCTTACGCCTGCTGATCGCGCCTATCCACGCGTATCCGGTGGTCACGATTCTGGCGGTCATCGAAGCCGGTGCCACGGGGGATCCCCTGGACAGCGAGGGCGTTGCGCAGCTCACCACGCGTGCGCTGAACGAGGGCACGCGAACCATGTCGTCACTGGAATTGGCGCAACGACTGGAGATGCTGGGCAGCACGCTCGACACCGGCGCCGACTGGGATTCCGCGATCGTGCAACTGACGGCGCTGGCGTCGCGGGTGGAGGATGGCTTTTCGGTGTTGGCCGAGGTGCTGCGCGAACCGTCGTTCCCCGAGCACGAACTGGGACGGCTGCGCGCTGAACGACTTTCCGATCTGGCGCAGTTGCGCGCCGAGCCGCGGGGATTGGCCGATGTGTTCTTCTCGCGCGTGCTGTACGCGCCGACTTCGCGCTTCACCCGACTGGCAGGCGGTGATGAAGTGAGTATCGGGCGCGCCACGCGGGAGCGCATTGTGGCGCATCACCACGCACATTACCGGCCTGCTGCCACCGCGTTGGTCATCGTCGGCGACATCACGGTTGACGAGGCGGTGCGACAGACCGTGCGTTGCTGTGGTGAGTGGAGTGGCGACGCCGTGCCCGTGACAGAGCCCGTTGATGCACAGCGGTTTGACGACGCACGCGTGCACATCGTGCACAAGGCCGAGGCACCGCAGTCGGAGCTTCGCGTTGGGCATGTGGCGGTCCCGCGTTCGCACGCTGACTACTTTCCGCTCGTGGTGATGAATGCCATTCTGGGCGGCCTGTTCTCGTCGCGCCTGAATCTCAACCTGCGCGAACAGCACGCGTACACCTACGGCGCGCATTCGGCATTCGACTGGCGTCGAGCGGCGAGTCCGTTCGAAATTTCAACCGCCGTAGAAACCGCCGTGACGGCCGATGCCTTGCGCGAGATCATGTCGGAGTTCACGCGCATACGGGAAGCACCGGTCAGCGAGGCCGAGTTGTCGTTGGCGACCAGTTACCTGATTGGCGTGTTTCCGATTCGATTCGAGTCGACCGCCGCCGTGGCCGGCGGGCTGGCCAATGTGGAGATCTTCCGTTTGCCCAGCGACTACTTCGATACGTATCGGGAGCGCGTGCGCGGCGTGACCGCGAACGACGTGCTTCGCGTTGCGAGGGCGCATCTCGATCCCTCAAGGCTGCAGGCGGTAGTGGTTGGTGATGCCGACGCGATTCGCGAATCACTGGCCGCGCTTGGCGCAGGACCGGTGACGGTGTACGATCCGTCCGATACCGAGGCGCTGATCGAGTCGTCTCACCGACGTTCCTGATTCGTCTGTCCCTTACCCGCCACCAGTGCCCGCCAGGAAGACCCGAAGCACCACCAGGAAGACATCGCCATTGTACGAGGTGCGTCGTTCCCGCATTCAAGGACGCGGCGCGTTCGCCATTCGCCCCATTCGCAAGGGCCAGCGCGTTGACGAATACATCGGTCAGCATATTTCACACGAGGAAGCCGATCGCCGCTATGACGACAACAACGGTCGTCATCATACGTTCTTGTTCGTGCTGGACGACGACACCGTGCTGGATGCGCGCTACGGCGGAAGCAATGCACGCTATCTCAATCACGCATGCGATCCGAACTGCGAGTCGGTCATCGATAACGGGCGGGTCTGGATCAAGGCCGTCAAGGCGATCAAGCCGGAAACGGAGCTCGTGTACGACTATCGATTCGAGTGGCAGGACGAATTCGAGCCGGAAGACATTCGCTACTATGCCTGCCGCTGTGGTTCGGCGAAGTGTCGCGGGACCATCTTGCTGGTCCCGCGCTATCTGAAAGCCACCGTGAAGAAGTGGTTGGCCGGAGACGACGTGCCCAAGCCGCGCAAACCGCGGAAGAAGGTGTCCACTGGTCGATTGGGGCATCCGCACGTGGCAGAACGGCGTGCGACCAAGGTGAAGAAGCGGGTAACCAGAAAGGCAGGCCGGTGACCGATCCGGGCCAGGTGTCAAGTCAGCGAGTTTATAGTGGGCGGGTCATTTCACTGGACATCGACGAGGTTCGGTTTCCCGACGGGTCGATCGGCTCGCTGGAGATGATCCGGCATCCGGGTGCCAGTGCGGTCGTGCCGCTGTTGGACAGCGACGACGATCCGCATGTTTTGCTGATTCGCCAGTACCGTTACGCGGCAGATGGTTATCTTTATGAAATCCCGGCGGGTCGATTGGATGCCGGGGAATCCCCATTGGAATGCGCGCATCGCGAATTGAAGGAGGAAACCGGATACCGTGCGGAACGTGTCGAACAGCTGTTCACCATGTATACGACGCCGGGATTCACCGACGAGAAGATCCACTTGTTTCTCGCTACGGGGCTTTCGGCAGGAGAATCACACCGGGAAGCCGACGAATTCATGGAGTTGGTGCCAACCAGACTGTCTCGGGCACTGTCCATGATAGAGCAAGGAGAAATCCAGGATGCCAAAACGGCGCTGGCCCTGCTTCATGCGGCGGTATTTCGGATAGGCTGAGATCGCTTCGGCGTATGGTATTGTCCTCGAAGAGTGTCCACTATTCGGGAACAAGATCCGAATTCGGATGAGCGTCGTAGAGAGTGACGAGCGGCACAGAACTGCTAAACCCTTTCTCCGTATGTATTTGGAGAATTGTGTTCCAGAGTGTTCCGAAGGGTTCCCCGCGGCACGAGGCGTGCCTAGTAGGTGGGTGCGTAGCGCGACGAGCAGCCGGAACGTCCGGTGGCAGTCCCGATGGCGCTGTGAACAGCGTTCACATCACTGCAGGAGGAGGGCTCGACTGATGGCCGAACTTGCTCGTACGCTCACAACCCAGCTTTCTCAGGCCGTGCCGGTGCGCGAGCACCTGCGCTCGCTGGACGATGGCGAGGTGGTGTCCGCGTTTCTCGGGGGTGAGGAACGTGCGTTTGAAGAGCTGGTCGACCGATACCAAGGGCGGCTACTGAACTTCGTGTATCGCACCATCGGTGACCGAGACCGCGCGGAAGACCTGGTGCAGGAAGTCTTCATCCGAGTCTACCGCCATATCAGTCGATTCGATCGCTCCAAGAAGTTCTCGACGTGGATTTACACGATCGCCTCGAATCTGGCGAAGAACGAGTTGCGCAATCGGTCGCGCAATCCGCTGGTGCTTTTCCAGACCATCAAGGCGAAGTTCGAGGACGATGAGCGTCCGTTGCAGTTCGAGGATGTGCACTCACGCCCCGACGACCTGTTCCGCAAGCGCCACCTGCGTGAGATGGTGGAACAATCGGTATCGAAGCTGCCGTCGCATCACCGCGAGGTGTTCGTTCTGCGGGAACTGGA
>JANMRE010000363.1:0-3604 GCA_031370885.1 Gemmatimonadaceae bacterium | reverse complement strand
CCCACACCAAACGGCAGTTCGTTCCTGGCGTAGCCTGCGCGTACCAGCAACGGTGATCCGCGCAAACGCGGACCCGCTACTTCCGCGCCGGCGTGCCAATTGGTGGCGTCACGCGGCACGACCGCACTGGAGCCCAGCGAACGCATCTGCGACCAGGCCTGTTGTTCGAGACCGACCGCAAAGATCGATCCCGGAATGCCATCGAATCGGATGCCTATGCCGAGCCGATTGGGAACAGTGGCTTCCGTACGCACGGTGTCGAGCACACGCGAGTCGATTCCCCCTCCTCTGCGGAACGAAGCCATCGCGGCGAGTCCTTTGCGAATTCGCCATTCACCGCCCACCGACAGGGCCGAACCGAAATACACCACGCGAGAGGAATCCAACACGTTGCCGAACTTCGTGGTGTCGGCAAAAATGCGTGAGCGCGCCACCACGTTATCGCCGGTAAACATGTGCGCGCCAAACCCGACACTGAATCGGTTGGTGAGGCGCCACCCCGCAGCGGCTCGCAGGTCGGCAATCGCGCCTCGCACATCCGATCGATCGGTGGTGCTGACCGGACTGCCATCAATGATGACGTCGCTGGTGGTGGTGGTGGAATAGCTGCGGTCGAGAAACGTCGTGGCGCTCAAGGCCACCGCGATATTGCTGCGCACGGGAAACGCCAGCATCAGCAACGGAACGCGCTGCGCGGTGGTTTTCTCCCGTACGGCGCCGGCACGCAGCGTACGAAATTCCGGCTCGGTTTGCGCGGTGATCACCGTCCGCAAGATGCTGCCCAGGGCGGCCGGGTTCATCGGGCTTAATAAATCAAACTCACCGAAGGCCCCGCCTGTTGCGGTGGCGCGTGTGCTGACGCCGCCGACCGGGTAACCAAAACCCAAACCGCTGAGCGTGCCCTGTGCGGCGAGTGGCGTTGCAGAGGCCAGCACCATGAGCACGACCGTGAACCAGCCATGACGTAATCGCATCACGGGATTGCCGTCTCCGAACGCGGAAGGTAGGTGATGCGCAGGCGCGGTCGGAGTGCCGGTGATGCTTCGCTGGAAAAGAAACGAAGCTCCGCCGGTTGCGCTCCTTCGAGACTGATGCGAAATGCGATGGCGCGCGGCACGTTGGCCGGCAGTGCCCCCCAGGAGCGCGCAAGACTCAGCACATTGATGGCGCGCACCCCGCTGTCGCGCGGTACCAATCGCGCCGAATCAAGCGCCGCAAACACACCGTCAGCCGCCAGATCGAGGATGCGCCGCATATCCGACACTGCCGTGGTGGAGGTGGGAATGAGTGGCAACAGGGTGACGGTATCCTCGACCGAGGCAAACCGTGAAGGGCGCTGCGTGAGCAGGACTTCGGCACGCACAATGGTGCTGGAGTCACTGATGGCTTTGGGCAAACTGAAGCGCAGGTATGTGCGGTACGCTGGGAACCCGCCAACAACAAGCGTGGATGCATCCGGAGCGATGGAACCCCGGTCGACCAATCCGTACACCAGATACGCCAGATTCACGTCGGATGTGGCCAGCGCGATTGACGTGGATGGGCTGACCGGAATGGGAGCGTAGGTGGTATCGGTGCTCGGGTCGAATCGCAAGTACGGCGCGGCGGCACCCTGCGAGAATGCGATGATACGAAGCTGCCCACTGCCGCCGCTGATCCGGAGCCCCACGCGCAGTCGCGAGTTGGCGGCAATCTTGGCCGCCATCACGGACTTGAGGATCGGAATACGGAGGGAGTCGCCTTGCAGCGACGGCGTGATGACCGTCGAACCAATCAAGCGGTCGGGCCGAAACAGCGACTGCACGACCGTGCGCGACGAATCGTTTTGCGTGGTATCCACATCGTACGCTTGGATCGTGACCGGAACACTGCCCTTGCGACCCGTGGTATCGAGCGGTAACACAAGCGTGACGGAATCGACCGCGGTGATTCCTTCGCTGGTGCCGGTTCTGTTGGGGATGTACGAGGTGGGCAGCACGTCGAATCGCAGGACACCGCGTGTGACCAACGTGTCTGGCCGATTCGCCAACAGCAACGTTGGCGACAACCCCAGTTCCGGATAGCCACCGAGTGTGGTGTCGAGGATGACCGCCTCGACCGTGGTATCCTTGAACGCGGTGGGTTTGGACGGACAGAGCGACGGACAGGCATCGCCGCCGCTGAATGTCTCTGTGCAAGCGGCCACGCCGGTAAGCAGCAGCGTGGCCAGCACCAGCGTGAGTCGCGAACGCTGCACTCCCAACGAACCTTGCGCGCGCGTTGCGGTCTGCAGCAATTGCCAACGGTTGATCATGAATGACATCACAGGGAATCGCTCAGGCATGCACGAGCGATGCGGGCGTGAAAGGAGCAGGAAGCAAATCGGCCAACGACCAGCGCGTGGCGCGCCCATCGGGCGAAATTGCCACGATATCCAGATCGGGTGCGAATTCCATCAGCGCCTGCCGGCAGATGCCACATGGCGGTGTCGGATCAGTTGCAGTGGACGTGATAACAACCCGTGTAAAACGACGCGACCCGGCGGCAATGGCGGCGCCAAGCGCAACACGTTCGGCGCACGTACCGGCCGGATACGAGGCGTTCTCCACGTTGCATCCCAGGAACACCCGACCGTCATCCGCCACCAATGCGGCGCCGACCGGGAACTGCGAATACGGACACCACGCGTTTCCGCGCGCGCCATCGGCGGCAATGCGCAACAACGCCAACTCCGGATCGAGCACCGTTGGCGTGGCTCCCCTTATTGCGCCTGCCGCACCACCACCCGTCATGCGCCCAACAAGGCGGGGAGAAACGATGTCCCCCGCCCACGCCAGCCGAGTCCAAACCACTCTGCGACCGTCGCCCCAAGATCGGAAAACGTATCGCGCTCACCGACCGAACCACCAATCACCCGGGCACCGGCAACCAGCAACGGCACTCGCTCACGAGCATGATCGGTGGAAGGGGTGGTTGGATCGTTTCCGTGGTCGGCGGTAATGAACAGCAAGTCGTTCTCCCGGAGGGCAGACAACAGGCTTGGCAGGGCGCGGTCGAACGCTTCGAGCGCTCCCTGAAACCCTCGAACATCGTTGCGATGCCCGTACAGTTGGTCGAAATCTACCAGATTCGCGAAGCAGAACCCACGCGCTGGGCCAGAAAGCCACTACAAAAGCTTGGAAACCCCTTGGGCGTTGTCGGTCGTGTGATGGGATCGGAGTGATCGACCCGCAAAGAGGTCATCTACCTTACCGACTCCGGCGCGCGGAATCCCTGCCTCAGCGAGCATATCGAGCAGTGTGGGCGCCGGAGGCTGGATCGAGTAGTCGCGTCGATTGGCGGTACGCCGCCACGCTCCAGGAGTTCCTTGAAACGGGCGGGCAATGACGCGGGAGACGTCATGTGGCGGCACGAGCTGCCCCCGCGCGATCTCGCACGCCCTGTAGAGCTCCGCGAGGGGAATCCACTCCTCGTGCGCGGCAATTTGAAATACCGAATCGCCCGACGTGTAGACAATCCAGGCTCCGGTACGGCGCTGCTCTTGGGCGAATTCCTCAATCACCTGTGTTCCACTGGCCACGGTGTTGGCGACTACAGGGCGGCCCGTCGCCTCACTGAAGGCGCG
>JANMRE010000360.1:0-5077 GCA_031370885.1 Gemmatimonadaceae bacterium | reverse complement strand
CCGGAGGGATCGTTTACGCAGGACCTCGTAGGCACGCGTATCCGAATCAACGTGTCACCGAACCTGCAGTTCAACAGCTACGCCCAGTATGACAATCAGAGCGACACCTTTGGCGCCAACACCAGAATTCGCTGGACGTTTTCGCCGCTCGGCGATCTGTTTGTTGTGTACAACCACAATTTGCGTCATGACATCGACTCGGAGACGGGCCTGCCGTATGGCGCCGGCCTGCAGAACGACCCGACCAGGCGGTACCCTCGGAACTGGGGCTTCGCGTCGAATCAGCTGCTGGTGAAGTTGCAGTACGCGTTCCGGTACTGAGTGAGTGCGAGCAGTGGGATCCAACCCGCCAGACTACCGGGACGCACTCCTCGCGCCTTTCCGCGTCGTCGCGGTGCCCGTTGCGTCGCGCGCCCAACGCACGATGCAGGGATGAATCGATGCGATCAGAAGGACTGACCGGCGCCGAAAACCAATCGCCAGCCTTGATTGCGGCTGATCCGGTCAAGTGGACGCGCCACACCGATTCCCAGCGTGCCACCAAACACCCGCAGTGTCACACTGGCCGTGGAGCGCACGCCTCCCGTTGGGCGGGTCGCCGGAACAGGCTGTCGTGTCAGCGAGTCCAGACGCGTACCGATCAGTCCGAGCGACAGACGCGTAGCGGCCGATGTGGCGTCGCTCCACGCACCCTGCACGCCAAGGGCCAGCGAGGGCGAAACACTTGGCAGGTATACGCCCGCCAATGGACCACTCCACCTCCCCAGTTTCAGCGGTGCGCGGAGGAACGGCAGGTTGTATGTCATCGCGGTGCGGGCAAGCGCGGCGCGATCGCCACCGAACTCCTTGTACGCGTACCCGTGCAGTCCCTCATTTTCGCCAATCTCGATGAGTTGTTGCGGCAATACTTGCGACGTAGAGACGGCGATGGCGTCGACGCGCGCTGTCAGCACGAACGGACCGTACGTTCGTCGCGCCGCGACGCGCGTTTCCACGCGCTGCCATCGCAGCGCGCCATCGCCGCGCTCGTACCATAGACTCGCACCGATACCGGGAGCAAGGAACTCGCCGCTCACATCCGGGTGGATATCCAGCCCGAACCCCGTCCGCACATAGCCGCCGGCTGTGACCGGTCGATTCGGGCGAAAGGTCGAATCGAGATGCACCAGACCATACTGCAGGCGGGTGCGCTCACTGCGGTCGTTCCCGATGCCACTCTCCAAACGCAGCAGTGGAGCGCCGGGGAGACGGAGGGCGCGCGTGATTCCAACCGTCGCGCTGCGTCGATCGACGTAATCGTAGTCGTCGGCGGTGGCCAGCACGGCCCCCAATGACTGCTCGAAGTCCAGCAGCGGTCTGAAATCATTCGTATTGGCGAGGGCGCGCTCAGCGCGGGCATCAAGCGACCATCCACCGGTGACCCATCGACCCCACGCGGCCCCGCGCGCTGTGCGTTCGGCCCACGCCCAGCCAGTCTGCGCACCAACGGTCAGGCCCGGTGCGACGTCGCGAAATCGCAGTGTGGCCGCAACGCCGGTATATGCGCCCTCTACTCGGTTGTACCGCAGCACATCGTTGACCCGTTCAGCGCGCCAGTCAACTCTGGGAGCTCCGCGCGGGCGAAACGTGTCAGGGGCCACGTCGTGGAAATCTTCGGCGCGGGCCAGTCCAGTGGTCACACCGATCTCGGTCCGCCAACCATCGTACGCCGACAGGCTATCGCGCGGCGCCATCGTCAGCCGAACCCTGACCGCATTGGAGTCGGCGACAGTGGTGGGCTGCGTGTTGCCATTGGCAAAGACATACCGAGTGAAGTGACTGACCACCCGCACAATGGGGCTGAATTCGCCGGCCAGCGCAGTGCGCGCCTGTCCTTCGATTCGTTGTTCAGTGGGAAGCCAGAATCGACCATCATATTCGCCGTTGACGAGTTCAGCGAACGCGATAGTCTGCCAAGTGGACGCAAGCACTCGACGCAATCGCGACGCGCGGGTCGCGACAACCACGAATTGCCCTTTCATGCGCACGACCTGCATTCGCGACGCGTCGATATCAATCTCGCCGCGAAACACCAGTGTGCGTCGCGACGCGTGGTCCACGGGCTCCACCATGATGCGGACAATCGGTATCACACGATCCCGCAGGTGCAGCACGGCGACGGTGTCACCGCCGGCGAACCGATAGTACTGCTCTCGGTCATCCGCGAATGGGTGGATGGCCAGCACGACATCCTGCGCCCGGCTATGCGTTGTCCACCCGCTGGTGAGGCTGTCGGCATTGGCGGCGATCGAATCGTGCCCGAACAAGACCTGCAATCGATTGCCATACAGCACGGGAACCACCCACGGGCGGCGAAAATACGACAGGGCGGAGATGCTGGCGGTGACCGCCCGAAATCGGTACCCCGCAACGTGCTGTTCGACCGCTCCATCGCGTTGCCAGCTCACCGTGCTCTCGATCTGCTCCACCTGCAACACGCGTTCACGCGCTGAGCCGGAACCACCGCCGCCTGACGCGGCACTCTGTCGATCTCCGGCCGTTCGAATGATGAAGGCGATCTCGCTTTCCACTGACGCGCGATAACCGAGGAGGTTCGCTGGGATCTCGCGTCCCGATGCCGCGACCGCCGCGACGACGGTATGAAGCGCAGCTGTTGCATACACCGAATCCGCGCTCGACGCAGATCTGCCGGGAGTCGCGGCGCGGCGCGCCGCGCTGTCGGGTACTGTTTGTGCGATGCCCAGTGCAGGCGACGCAAACCCCGCGAGCACGGCAACGCCGCGACGAGTCTGTCGACACAACGCCGCTCGAACCGAGTGCCGCTGCCGATGCCGCACCATCCGAGTCGTCCGTGACGAGAGTCGCACGGGCGCATTCACCGCGGCGGATTCCTGGGTTTGATGCCCTTCGTCGCACCGGCCTTCAGGTTGATCGAGTCCTTGCGGGCTTCGTCTGCCTCCTGCTTCGGAGTCTCGTGCTCATGCGAGATCACGGTTCCAGTCAGTGCGTCGACCAGGATTTCTTCGACCCCGCGCTTTCCGGGCACCTTGATATCGAACGAGTACAACAGTTTCCCCTTTTCCTTTTCGATGCCCTCTTCCGATATGGTCCCCTTGGGAACGCGCGCCAGAGCGATTTTTCGTGCCGCGTCGGGAGTGACCTTGGCCAATGCCAGCTGACCGGGCTTGTCTTCTTTCATACCGGCCGCCGAGCTGGTGGACTGTGCGGACAACGTGACGAACGCCGGGAGCGCCAGCATCCCGGCACCAAACAGGAGCGCGCCTGCGCGACGAGTGAAGCGAAGCATGCCGATCTCCAGTGTACGGTCAGGTGATTGCGTGTGGCTGGTGGTGTCGCGTATTCGACGTCCGCGCCCCACGCCCCGATAAGGATATCGGGCGAAGTTCACTCCACCATCAACGGCGACGTACCGGACGAAACAACCGCCTGGCCTCTGCGTTGACATCGAAGCGCAATGGCCTCCATACTGTTCGTCACCTGCCCAATTCTGCCACGGCCCCTTCATCCACCCACGATATGCGCGTGCTGCTGGTTGAAGATGACCTTCGCCTGGCCGAGGTGATCGCCAGTGGACTCCGTCGGCATGCGTTCGCCGTGGATGTCGCGCACGATGGCGATGATGCCGTTTACCAGGCCGCGATCAATCCGTACGATGTTATCGTTCTTGACGTCTCCCTCCCCAGGCGCGACGGCATAAGCGTGTGCCGTGAAGTCCGTCGTCGGGGCAGTGCGACGCGCATCATCATGCTGACGGCCCGCGATACGGTCGAAGATCGCGTCCGCGGACTCGACGTCGGCGCCGATGACTATCTCACCAAACCGTTTGCGTTTCCGGAGTTGCTCGCCCGCATTCGTGCGCTCCTGCGCCGACGTGGCGACGTGCAGCCGGACACGATTACGGTGGGCGATCTGACGCTCGACACGCGCGGACAACGGGCGCATGTGGCCGGACGTTTGGTGCCATTGACCACCAAGGAGTACGCCCTGCTGGAGTTTCTGGCGCGCAATGCGGGTCGCGTGGTGGGACGCGCAGAAATTTCCGATCATGTCTGGGATGACAACTACGATCCCGCGTCCAATCTGATCGAGTCGTATATCAATCGCCTGCGCCGAAAACTGGATGCGATGGGGCAGGGGACGCTCATTCACACGCGGCGCGGTGCCGGCTACGTGCTCGACGAGTCAACGGAGGTGCGTTGACCGCGTTCCTGGCAGCGACCGATGCGCGTGACCGACGCCATCGCTTTCGATTCCGGTGGCGTCAATCGGTCAGAATTCGCCTTGCGCTGTGGCACACCGCGACGCTCGCTGTGCTCCTCGCCGCCTTCGCAGTCAGTGCGTATGTTTTCCTCGTGCGCGTGATGCAACGGCACGCTGACCGCGAGCTGGTGGAGACGGCTCGCACGGTCAGCCTGGCCTGGAGGACCAGGCAAACCGCGAATGGGTTGAGCGCGGCTGACGCCGCGACGGACGTCATGAACGACGTCCGGAATCGCGATCTCCGGGTGCTGATGTTCGATGGCCGCTTGAATCTGATTGGCGTCTCAGACACCGCGCGCCTCACACCACATTTGCCTATCGCCTCGCTGACAGGGCACGGGGCGAGTGCGATTGCGCCGCTGCTCCAACAAACGGTGCCCGGTCGACCGGCGTTCGCGACGATTGGTGAGGAAGACGGCTGGGTGAGAGTGGCCGTCGTGCGGCTTTCCGACTCCGCCGAGCCGTTCACGGTGGTGGTGTTGCGGGACACCATTGCCGATGAAGACGTCATGGACACGTTTCAGGGATGGGTACTCGCCGCCATTCCCTTGGTACTCGTACTGTCCGGCATTGGCGGATACGCGCTGGCGCGCGCCAGTCTGATGCCCATGGTGGCGATGGGATCGCAGGCGCAACGAATAAGTGCCACGAGTCTTGGCGAGCGACTGTTCGTGGCCAACCCCGATGATGAGCTGGGGCAACTGGCCGGGATTCTGAACGGACTGCTGGACCGACTGGAACGGGCCTTCACGCAGCAACAGCAGTTCATGGCCGATGCGTCTCACGAGCTGCGCAC
>JANMRE010000358.1:0-2063 GCA_031370885.1 Gemmatimonadaceae bacterium | reverse complement strand
TAGGCGCAAGTCATAGTCGTCAAACGCCAGCAGGTCAAACACAAAAAACGTAGACGGCAGTTCAACGGCCGCCCGACGAATTTCAATGGGCGATGACAGTCGGCCACGCCGCTGCAGCAGCGAGAAGTTTGGTTTGCCCTGCGCATCCAGCACCACCACCTCCCCGTCGATAATGCAGTCGTTGAATGGCAGCGCTTTTACCGCGCGCGCAATTTCGGGAAACACGGCGGTGTAGTCGTTGCCCTTTCGGGTGAGCAGCAACGCTTCGCCGCGCGTTTTGGCGGCAATCAAGCGATAGCCGTCGAGTTTGAGTTCGAACAACCACCCGTCTCGCGTGAATGGCGCGTCGGACGGGTCGGCGAGCATGGCCTCAACTGAACGCGGATCAACGCGATCGCGTGGCGCGGCCGTTTTTTCAACCGCGGCGCGCAACGCACCCTCGCGGGTGCGCCCTTGCTTCACGTCCTCGACCGTGAGACCGGAGAGCACCGATTCTTCGGCGAACTGGTCGCCGGGTTTACGCACCCACGCGTCGCGCTCCTTGAGGAGCAACCAATCGCGTTCACTCGATTTGATCTTCACGAGCGCCCACTTGCCCTGCAGTTTGTATCCGCGGAACTCGAACAGGAGCTTGCCTTTGGCCAGCCCTTCGCGCCAATCCTCGAGTGGCACCCACTCTCCGCGATCCCACACAATGATGCCACCGGCGCCATAGTTGCCGGCCGGAATCACTCCCTCAAACTCGCCGTACTCAATGGGATGGTCTTCCACCTTCACCGCGAGTCGCTTGTCGTCCATGTCGTACGACGGCCCACGCGGCACGGCCCACGACCGCAGTACACCGTCCATTTCCAGACGCAGGTCGTAGTGCAACTGTCGGGCTGCGTGTTTGTGCACAACAAAGAGTCGACCCATCACCTTCGACACGCGCCCCACCGGCTCGGGTGACGTGTCCGACGAGCGCTTGGCGCGATAGGCCGCCAAACTGTCGGTGGGCGGCGGCTCGTCGGGTGGTTGTGTGGAGTCGGTTCCGGTGGTCATAGTTTAGGCGAGTGGTTCACGCCAACATCCTGCCCCGAGCTTGCCCACCATGGCCGCCCGATCCATCGCCAACGCCACGATCTCCTTTGGCCTCGTGTCCGTTCCCGTGAATCTGTACTCCTCAGCAGAATCCAAGGTCAGCATCTCGTTCAACATGCTGCACAAGAAGTGCGGATCGCGGCTCAAGCAGCAGTACATCTGTCTCAAGGATCAGGAAATCGTCACCCGCGACGACACCGTTAAAGGATACGAGTTCAGCAAAGACCAGTACGTGATTCTCACCCCGGAAGAACTCAAGGCACTCGACGAAAAGGCCACCGGGGCGATTGATATCATCGAGTTTGTACCGCTGGCAAAAGTGGAGCGTGTTTTCCTGGAGAAAGTGTACTATCTCGGACCAGACAAGGGAGGGGACCGCGCCTATCGATTGCTGGCGGCAGCCCTTGAGGAAACCGGGTTGGCCGCGCTGGGTCAATATGCGGCTCGCGGATCGCAATATCTCGTGCTGTTGCGCCCCGCCAATGGGGTACTGGTCATGGAGCAGTTGCACTACGCAGATGAAATTCGACCCACCAGTGAGGTGACCATTCCCGCCGGCGATATCAAGCCGATGGAACTGGCGATGGCCAAGCAGCTCATTGCCCAAACGGCAAGCGAGACGTTTCAGCCGGAGAAGTACAAGGACACCGTCCGCGAACGTGTGATGGAAGCGATACAGCGCAAGGTGGACGGGCAGGACATTACCGCCGACACCAAACCTGATGGCGGTACCAAGATTCTCGATCTGATGGAAGCGCTCAAGGCCAGCCTGGCAGCGCCAGCACCTGTGGGCGACACCACCAGTGAGCGGAAAGCGTCATGAAACTGATCGCGGGCACAAGCGGCTACGCGTTCAAGGAGTGGAAAGGATCGTTCTATCCAGACGATCTCAAGGACGACGCCATGCTGACGTACTACGCATCGCGGTTTCCGTCGGTGGAGATCAACAACACGTTTTACCGTCTGCCCAAGGAACACGTGTT
>JANMRE010000316.1:0-12118 GCA_031370885.1 Gemmatimonadaceae bacterium | reverse complement strand
CGCGACATGCTTCGCGTCCCACCTTGGCGCTGTCTGCGTCCGTGATTTCCGGCACCGCGCGGAGCGTATCAGCGCGCATTTGGTCCCACTTGTCGAACGCCATCGGGAGTATGGTGCGGACCGTCCAATCGGCAATACGGTACATGCGCCGCTGCGACAGCGCCGAGGAGCCGCACGTGTTGAGCATCGCCACGAGCGTCGGCTTGAGCACTGCGTCCCGGAGATCGTCCGGGCAGCGGTCGTTCAGCGCCATGGAGAACCGGTGTAACACTGGGTCCATCGACGGCGGACAGGCGTCGGAGCGCCCGCTGTTGTCGATCTCACAGAGCCAATTGCGCAGCTGTTGGACGCAGACGTGACATTGCATTGGAGAGTCTGGCGCCATGCCCGCGCCCTTACCGGCCACGAGATGGACTTGCGCCGCAATGGCGAGGCGATCGGCGTTCGGGAAACATTGCGTGTGCATGTTGAGTTCCGTTGTTTGGGTGAGTGGTGTGTGTCACGCGGATCATCCCCGCATGCGCGGGGAACACTCTTACCAGCAAGACCATGAGTACCAATCAATTGCGCATCCCTCCGAAATGCCACCGGGTCTCTAGCCCTCCGCCGGCCCCTCGAAACGCACGAGCGTCAGCCCATCGAAATCAACCGGAAGCCTTCGATTCGGTCCGGCTGTATCGAAGTCGAATCCGGAATCCGTGGGCGCAGACCAAGCGATCGCCGCTGACCCGCTCTCCAGTAGCTGAACCACCTCGATCCAGATACGCTCTCGCGTACGCCTATTGTACACACCCACATAAACGCCCGCTCTGATCTCCGCCAACCACAACGACAGACGCCCCCGCAAGCGCGGGGGCGCGTTCTCAACCACGATGACCATCATTGCCTGAAATTGCCTCCGGCAGCGCTGGCGGCTGCCCCTCAGGTGCTTCCGACGGTGGATCGATACCGCTTGCGGACAGTACCTCGCCGATGGTTGGAATGATCTGCTCAAGGAAATTGGAGCGACGGAACGAATCACGGCATGCGATGCGCACCGACCGTTCCACCAGCGCAGCATTCAAAGTCCCCTTCTCGTAGCGCGCCGCCACGGCGAACGCCGCCGGAACGACGGTCTCAAATTTGACCAGGTCCGCTATGTCATATACGAAACTAAGCGGCTTGCCACGATGTAAGAAGCCGATCGCCGGTGCATAGCCGGCTGCCAGCACCGCTGCCTCGGTGAGACCGTACAGGCAGGACGTCGCGGACGAAAGGCATCGATTCGCGACGTCAGCGGCGCTCCACGTCGACGCGTCGTACCGCCGACCCTCCCACGTCACGCCGTGCAGTCTCGCCAAGTGCCTGTACATCTGCCGAACGCGGGCGCCTTCGATCCCTCGCAACTGATCGACTGAACGGCGCCCTGGCGCCTCCTCGCCGAACCGCAGCGCGTACATCTTCCGCACCACGCTGAGTCGAGCCGTTTCGTCGAGCGCAGCCTTGGCTTGATAGAGCAACCGGTCGGCCCGCGCGCCACCTGGTTGACCCGCCGCATACAGCCGCACCCCACCTTCCCCCACCCACACCAGCAAGCATCCGACGCGAGCTGCGAGTACCACTGCAGCGTGCGTTATGCGAGTGCCGGGTTCAAGCATTAGGCAGCCGAGACCACCCACGGGGATTTGAACACGCACGCCACCCTTGTCGACCAGAACAAACGCGTTATCGATCACGTCGATCTGTCCGTATTCGAGGAATACGATCGCCGCGCGATCCTTGAGTGGAATTGGACGCAGCGGAATGTAGCCGTCGCTCATTGCTCGCTACGCACGGCGGATGAGCATGAGTCCGCAGCCGAATGCCTTTCCGCGGCCAAAGCCTGCGCCAACGGCCGAGACGAGTGCGTCGCCATCAAGCACGCTGAGCACACCGCGCAGATCAAGCACACCAAGCCGAGCGACGCGACGACCACGCCCGCGTTCGACGTCTATCGAGGAGTAGCCAAGCACCTCGAGGCGCTCAACGGCAAAACCCGTCTTCTCCCCTTGACGTGACATCCAAGCGCCCGCCACTCCATCAAGCGCGTCCTTGCGAGCCTCAGCACGACTGCCAACTGCCTTCCCATGGATAGCATCCATGACGATGTCGCATGGCTTGCCGCGGACGCCGGGTGCTCCACCACGAGACACCGTAGCATTGACCCGTAATTCAAAAGCAACGCGGTCACCAATCCGCAACACAGGGGCGAACTCCTTCGCCGGCGCCACCTCAAAGAGTCCGTGTTCGTCGCGAGGAGGGCGATCGGAGAGGAAGTAGTAGACGCCCGGCTCATGCTCACGCCAAAGAAAGTCGCGCTCGCGTTCGGGTGCATCGGCGAACAGCGTCCACACAAGATGGTGTGCGGTTACGGCACGAGAACCCCTCCCATCCGGAATCAGAACCGCTCGGAGCGCCGCAGCCGAGACGTTTCGTTTCAGCTGTGCGCGGCTAAACAGTTTGGTGGTCATTCGCCACCCAGTGGTGATGGCAGCATGCCTACGCGCATGACGCGTTCTTCAAATAGCCATCCAGTTCGATCCGTGGGCACATCTCGGCGAACGTGGCGGCGGAAAGGTTCGACAAGCCCTGATGGGAATCCATCGCATTCGTCATGCGCGACCTCACGCCCCCAACCGTTCGGTGGCCGCAGACGACGAAACGCGGTGGGAATGTTCTCGGGGAGTGGAGGTCGCGCGTTGAATGCATCAGCGAGCGACACCGCCGAAGCCACTATAGGCTGCAACGGCAATCCGAGCGCGTTTGCGCGTCGCCCAGCATAGAGCGTAAACACCGGTCGCCGCAACGCGTCCACCAACGCGGCAAGCGTCCAACGCGCGCCTGGTCTGCACCAAACAGCGATCGTATGCAACACTCCCTCCCGATACTCACGTCGAGAGAGTACCGTCTCCTTCTCACGAATTGCAAGCAGGTCGGCTCGTGTGACAACCTGATAATGCTTAAGGTGGCTCTTCGCTACCGTCTGCATGGTGTGATAGTCATGCATTGGGGAACCAAGCGCATCAGCGCGAACCGCCACTCCGTAACCATCGTTGAGCGCTCGCTGGTTTTCAGCATCATGGCGAGCTGCGCCAAGCGCGGCCCCAAGTATCCCGATGATCGCTGATCGGCTTGGTCGATCCCAACTGCCGCGCCACTCGCCGACCGCGATCTCGCCCCAACTCGCGAGCGGCGCCTGCAGAGTGAAGAGCAGAAAAGAGGTCACTCTATGCTCTCCGCGGCGAAGCGTAGGATTTCTGCGAGCGACCCGGCTACACCTGACGTGCTCACGTAAAGCTCGCTGCGTGCGTCCGCACAGCGCTCGTACGCAATGTCGAGGTTGTCGCGCAACTGTTCGAGACGCCGCTTTGAAGATTCGAGAAGGTCGCCGCCACTTTCGGTGGCACCAACGGGTTGCAGAAACGCACTGGCCAGCGTTCGAGGTTGCTGAGGACCTCGCTCGATCATCAGGTACGACGCCCTGGCACGCGAAGCGAAGCTCGCCTGCTTACCACGCGGTGCGACCGTCGCGGCGGATTCGATGAGCGCTGCCACCGAGTCCCGCGCCAACCCTTTGTCGCCCGCGAGGTTTGCAGTAAGGAGATCGGTATCGATGCACACGTAAATGTAGAACAGGCCTGATCCGAATTCCTGTACACCGATGAACGACGTGCCAGCGTCTTCGCGGTCGGAATTGTCCTTCAGATCGTCCACAGCTACGTAGTAGTCGTCCTCCGTCACCGTGCCATGCGTCGTCATGGCGTGCGCTACCTGCACTGCTGCGTCCCGGTTGAACGCGGGATCGTCGGCCAGCATTCGTCCAAACATGCCGATGTCGGCAGCACCATCGGCGCGATTCAGCACGTCCCCTGCCGTTGGAGCTATCACTTCTCCTGCCAGCGCACGATCCGCAAGCGCTATCGCACGAGCCCATTCGTCGGGCGACACAAACGCCAATTGCTTGATAAACGTGGGATTCTTGTCCGTCACATCCGTGAGTTTGCCGAATACACCTGCTATAGCGCGTGCTGTCGTGAGCGCGACGTCCGCCGACATCCCCTTTCCTGTCAGGTACTCGAGCATTCGGGTGCCGACCCGCTGAGTGCGATCACCGACTCGCCCGTTAACCCGCTCACGAAAGGTCGATGAGGATCGCCACGCGCGTTTGAGGCTCTGAGATGAGATACGAAGGCGCTGCACGCCGCCGAAGTCGACTGTCTTTGGCCGACCGGTGTCATCCCGGTTCAGGTTGGACGCCGGGTATGCTGTCAGCAGGTGGAGCTGAAGGAACGTGGTCACAGGTCGGCCTCATCGTCGGTTGAAGAATCGATTGGTGGCGGAGCCGCGATGCCCGCCGCGTAGTAGTCGAACGCCCACTTGTTGCGGATCTTCGGACCGCGAATGGGATGGGACCAGTCGAGAAAGTCCGTCGCGATCTCTGCAACGTTTACTTCACTATCTAGCTGCCTGACTAGTCGCACAAAGGAAGCGACAAGCGGCTCCCCGCTGTCGATGGAGAGCAATCGCCGGAACCGCACCTGCGACACGACGGGTCGGTCCTCGCCCGCATCGCTCTCCTTTCGATCTCCTGGGAAAGACTTCCACCCCGCGGACTGCATAACCCGCTTGCTGCCGTCGTGAGACTTCACGTGCGCCAGCACTCTTGCGAGATCCAGAGCTGCACCGATGCGCTCGTCGTCGGTTCGCGAGGCTGATGACAGCACACCGAGACGTTGTGCGAGGTGGATCGCGGCCGGTTCCAGCACCGCATCCGCACGCGAACGACAACGGCGGAGGCGCGATCTGGCACCTGGGTTGCCTGCTTGTAGGGCGTTGAACCACGCGAGTGCGGGTGACTGGCGAGTTGGTGTCGTCCCCAACGCAGAGGATCCGGAACTCTCACTGATGGTCACTTCTTGGCTCCTCGCTTGGATGGAGATTTCTTTCTTGGCTTTCCGACCCGTTCAGGCGCCGCAATGTTGAGCGCTTCGTACAATTGCGCCCCCAGCTTCCCAATGCCGGAAAAAGTCCCCTTGAGATTGTACCTGGCACTCACATGTCGGCGCAGGGCAGTTACCGGCGCGCTACCAATTGCCGTCGACTCATCGAAAAGGCGGAGCGTGATTCCCTGAAGCGGCGCGTGGAAACCACGGCGCGCGTTGGACACACCTTCGAGCGTGAGGCCTTTTGCAAGCGCGGAGCGAATAGCCTCAAAAAACAATATTTCCGTCTCTGCCCAGAGGCGCTGCTTCGGAACCACAGGATCGCTTCCCGCGTCCTCCGCGCGATCGAACCATGCTGACTTAATAGCGATGCTGAGCGCGGTCGCAGCAGTTCTGGTCGCCTCGACGAGCGAAGTCGCAAGTAGCCCCAACCACTCTCGATTTTCATCGGTCTCGTTCTCCAAGACGAACAAGGGCTGGGCGGATGACACCCACGCGCGTGCCTTCATGTTGTCCATGTCGTAGCCAAAGGCGTGCAACCTCAGCTCCGGAAGTCCGAGGGATCGGGCGCGGTCTCCGGCCGACGTCACTGCCGCCGCCGGTTCCCTGCCCGAAGTGGCGCGACGAAGTGTGAGGTCCGGCCAGTCCTTCCAGGATATCCCGCCAGGTTGTGGATGCACTGCACGCCACACAGACACGTCCTCGTAGTAAGGCGAAAGTGGGTGTCTCCACCCCTCGTACTCCACGCCGAAGTTCCGCATTCGGAAGCCCGTCACGACCCGTTCGTCGAGTATCCCGGTGAGGCCGCAGACTCCCGCATTGCCAAACTCGAGTCGAATGCGCCTCGGCATGCCGAACCATGCCTGCAATGCATGCGCACTAGCAGGCGTCACGGGCGGCTTCTTGCTGTCGGATGTGCACGTCGCAGCAAGCCATGGAAAATGCCTTTCCGGCGCTGACCGTCCCCCGCCTGGCGCGCGCGCGCGCCACTGCTCGGCCGTCTCTGCGTTCATCCAAAGCCTATACCACAACGGTTGCTCATCTGCTGCGACTTTGGAACCAGATTGCCTTGGGTCCGCGAGCGTTGTGAGCGGTCCGCCGCCCCGCATTGAAGTCCGATTCCCCTGTCCACCGGCTGGCGCATACGTCTGCATTGTGATGAGTGCCATGGCTCCAGCGGGTCGACCGAGTTGTGCGAATCGCAACGGCTTCACGAACAGCGTCTTGTTGAATTTGATGCTCTGCTCCCCTGGAGAGTCGATTGCGAGGCGGTCGATGGGAAGGACGGCCTGTGACGCAAGTTCTTGCGGTGCGAAGTCCTGCAAGAATCGTGGTCCGGCGTCAGCGTCGAGGTCGAATGCCGCGGGCAGCGCATTGAGCGCTGTTTGCAACTCGGCAGGCCCGGGCGGGCGGTCCCAACGCTCGCGCCACTCATCCTCATCGGTGGCTTTCAAGGCGACGCTCAGCATCCCGATGAGGAACTCCTGCAACGCCCCATCGAAGTCAGGGCGGGGCGCCGCAATAGCGATGACGGGATCACTGTCGGTGATTCCGTCCGTAAGCATGGAGATGGGTCCCCATGTTACGCCGGAGAGCCGTCGCCGCCATGGGATCCACTGCTCGATGCGTAGGTCGTAGGTCATTTGTGAGTGATTTTGTTGTTGATCAGGGAGCTGTGGTACAATGGTTAGGGGGTCTGACAGCGAGTTCATTCCGCCAGGCAATCGACCTCATGCGTACTGGATGCCTCGCACCGCGCTGTAGTGGATTCGGACCTCCTTTCGCCCGCTCGCCGACTGTAGCGACCCAGTCCACCCGTCGCTGTCCGACTCCAGCACGAGGACGGGGATCTTCTGTTCGAAACGGTGCCATCCGGCTCGGAGTGTTTCAATCTGGTCACGCCATGGTCCGCTTGGGGTCGCATCCCAGCATACGCGCTTCGCGCTCAACTTCACTTCGGAGAGCAACCACCTCTTCCATTCCACAAGGCCTTCGTCTCCGAACCACGGAGCAAGCCGTCCATCCTGTCCGCGTGCAATGCGAACCGCGACTTGCTCCTCTCCCAGTCGTGTCTTGGCACGCAAGTCGTCTGTCCATGCGCGCCCGGCACAATACCCCTTACCCAGATCGAGCACCGTGTAGTCGGCGATTGCCTGATCGGCGAACTCACTTCCTGTAGCAGCATTCGCGGCCGCCTGCAGCACATCGGGAACGTCTTCACATTCATATACGCACCGAATGAGCGCACGAAGATTTGCGGGGGCGTCCAGTGTGCCAGCTTCACGCAATGCCCGCAAGGTACGCCATAGCACGCCGAGGTTGGGGTAGACGTAGCGAGTATTCGGGAGTATGTCGTTGAGCCAGTCACGCGTGACTTCCCTCACGCCGTCAGGCGACAACACCAACAACTCATGCGGAATGCCTTCAGGACGCTCCGCAGCCGAGCGCGAATGCCTTCGGAGCCTGCCGGCGCGCTGGATGAGTAGATCGATTGGTGCGAGATCGCTGACCATGGCGTCAAAGTCCAGATCCAGTGACTGCTCGACGACTTGCGTCGCGATCAGAATGGATCCGAGGCGCGCCTCAGGTGTCGATTCACGGCCGAAGCGTCGCATGACATCAGCCTCGATGCGTTGCCGGTCGCCCTGCGCAAACCGGGCGTGAAACACCAGTGGCGCTCCGCCCCGGGTTTCGATTGTCGCCGCAGCGCGGAGGCACTCATCAACGGTATTCCGAATCCAAACAACTGCCGCTCCCTGGCTCGCCGCGCCAACGACGTACTCCAATGCCTCGTCGAATGTCGACACGATGCGCGTCTGCACGCTTCGAACCGTCCATGCAGCGGCGTCAGGCGTGAAACGCAAAACGGCCTCGTCACCAACCGTTGCGAGCGTTGCCAGTGGGTACGGCGACGTCAGTTCGCCCCTCTCGTCGTTGGCGTCATCTTCTGATGCCGAAAGGTCATCGCGGCCACCACGATTCCAAGCACGCTCGAGTTCCCGACGACGTGGCTCGGGCAGAGTTGCCGACAGCAGCACGGCCGATCCTCCCAGAGATGCATGGAAGCGAAGGAGGTGCGCGACCTCGGTAGCCATGTACGCATCGAACGCATGCACCTCGTCCAACACCAGCACTTTCTCCGCCAGCGCGAAGAGGCGCACTGCGTTGAATCGCGATGGGAGCACGCCGAGCAGCGTCTGATCCACCGTGCCAGCGCCGATATCCGCCAAGAGCGCCGCGCGGCGATCATCTGCAAGAAAAGCTGCGCACGCGACCGCTGAAGCATCGTCGCCATTCCGACTATCGGCCCACTCGGGGTCAACACTCTCGCCTGGGTCGCGTATGACTGTATCCCGATAGCCATCATGTAGCTTCGCTTGGCCATGACCGAGTGTGAGCGACGGCCATCGGCCTGCGTTTGGCGCAAAGAGCGCCGAGATCGCGTCTCGTTGGCGGTCATACATCGCGTTCGCGGTCGCCTGCGTTGGCATAGCCCAGTAGGCGCCGGAAGCGCGACCGCTTGCCATGAGTCGGTGAACAAGCATCTGTGCCGCTTCGGTCTTGCCAGAGCCCGTCGCGTCCTCAATTATCGCGAGCATCGGCCCCTCTGGAAGCGGAACAGTAGCCGCCCATTCTTGCGTCGGCGTGGGACTCCTCTGCGAGGTGAGCGAGTCGAATGATTGCAGGGGTGCTGAGTCGATGGCGCTCAGGCCCGCAGCACGCACGGCCTTTTCCGCTAGTCTTCTTGCCTGCACCCAGTACAGTGAAAGATTGTCGTCCCCTTCGATTGACGCGGTGTAGGGAAACCATGTTGCGCGAGAGCCGATCCAGTCGGCGATGGTCGTAAACCCAGCGACCCACCACGACGCGGTCCTGAGGCGCTTTCGATCAATAGGTTGTGATGTAACGGGACTGGAGAGGACGCAATCGAGCACGAGCCGGGCGCAGAGTCGCGCGGCCTCCACCGATCCTTCGTTGAAGCGCGACGCGAGTGGTCCGCTAGGGAGTTCAACTGGGCGCCCATGGTGACCATAGATGGCGCACTCGAGCGCATCAATAGCGCTTTCGCCGTTGACCCAGATTCGTTGGGTGAATTCTGCCCGGAGCACTTTCCGCCAAAGCAACAACCCGTCGGCAGTGTGCACAGTGGGCTCAAGCCGTGATGCATCAAGACCAGTCAACGCCGACGGCCACGACCAGCCGAGCGGCGTGGCGAGTTGCTGAAAGCGCGGTGCGAACTTCCCGAGATCGTGGATTGCGATAAGCGACACCAATACCTGTCGTGCTTCCTCGGGCTGCAAGCCCAGAAGCCAGCCGGCACGTTGAGCTGTCTGCGGTCGAGCCTTCAGCAGCGCGTCAGCAACCGCCGCGACGTCAAGGAGATGATAGGCGACCGGGTGCCAAGCGACCCCGGCCTCAGACTCCGGTCGCGCCTTCCCCCAGAATTCAAGCACATCCTTTGTTCTCATGACTTCCTATTGGCTGCGGGCCTCTTCTGCTCTTTGTCCAGCGTCGACGTCAGCTATTCTGCTCGAATTCGTCCAGAGGTGATGTCCCGGTCCTACATATGCGCCGCAGCTGATCGGTCGCTTCAGGGATGCCACGCGCGTGTGCATTGGTTGTGATCCGCCCAACCATCGGGAAACTTCTGCATCTTCGCAAGATCATCAACCGGATTCGTAGTGGAGTCGGCCTCGCCGATTTGACCGGTCGAAAGGCTTGACCAGATTTTTCGTATCGGCAACGTGTGACGCTCCACCGCCGATTGGCGTGATGCATGCGGCGCCCGAGACTCGCGTTCTGCTGGACTCATACCCGGCGAGATTGGGGCTTTGCGAACACACGTTCGTTTTGCATGAGACTTGCTGGTGGAAAAGTTGTGTGGTTGCGGACTCAGCTTGTGTGTTTGCAAGCGGAGCTTGTGTGTTTGCAAGCGGAGCTTGTGTGTTTGCGAGCGGAGCTTGTGTGTTTGCGAGCGGAGCTTGTGTGTTTGCGAGCTGAGCTTGTGTGTTTGCGAGCTCAGCTTGTGTGTTTGGGGGCCACCATCGGGGGATCGCCGAGGGACTTCCGGCTCCGCACGCGTCGAGATTCCGAGAAATCTGGAAGTTCCGGTTGTTCCGCGAAACCGGAACTTCCGGTGGTTCCCCGAAATCAAAACGAAGCGCTACCAAGTCTCCCCCCATGGCAGCTTAGTCGAGCTGAGGTCACTGGCAGCGGCAGCCGGTACGGCACGGCCCTTTCACTCCACATCGAACGTGTGCATAGCAATGCCCTGCGTCAGCCCTGTCCCGCGAGTGCGCGTGGAGGAATTTGACACAACCACAGAGGGGGGAAGCTCGGGTACCGACGGGCCAATACAGATCAGCACGCGACAGAATTCAGAGAAGCCGCGCCATCATTTTGAGAACGCTCATCTTGGTCGCCTGTGCACTTTGCTTGACTGGCCCTCCCGCGCGGTGCCGGTCCGTCGCTTGACCCTGGAATGCGACTCGAAAGCACTGGGCGGTAGTCGTCAGGAGCGTGCAGAGTCAACTGGGTGACTGCGTTTACACAAGATGCTCGCCGCAGTGCGCGATGCGCACCGGAGCGGCGTGCGTGGACCGCGGAATGTACGGCTGACGGGCCATCGGGTTCGGACGCTGGTGTTTACTGGAGTGGGCGAGCAACGATTCCAAGGGCCACTCCAACGTCTCCTGCGAACCGATAAATCCGACTGGTACCCTCTGTCCGCTCGAATCGCACGGCACCGTGTCGCTCCAATATTTTCATGAACCCTGTCGCCCTTGGCGCCGAGTTCACCACGCTGGCTTTGCGAAGCGTCGTGGGTGTGAGCTCCATGGGCGAGTGCGGTCCGTGGTAGTCACGGAGCTTGAGCAGCGCATCTGTTTCATCCGATCCCAGTCGATCGCGCAACGCCGCGAGATACGTGGGCTGCACATGCGCCAGCACGTCGTCCAACGACAGTGACCGCCCTCGCACGGTCCCCTGGATCACGGCGCCTTCCAACAACACAAGGAATCTCCGAAGGTTTCCGCGGTAGATCGAGTGTAGTGTTTCGATTGTGCCTTGCGTGACAGGCGGAATTGCGCGCGCGCCACTGACCGTGTACATCCGGTAGCGCCGCTCGAGAAGCTGCAGTACCTCAACCAGCGTGAGCGGTTGCAGCGTCCGTGGCACCGGCACCATTCCCGCCAGTTGCTCGTGGGGCTGAAACACCGTCGCGTGGAGCTTTCCACCGCCGACAAAGATCCAGTGCGCACCGCGCAGGCGCAGCGTTTCACGCAGGTCGAGCAGAATTCCGCTCGCCCGCGTGACGTCACCAGCGGAGAGCCGTTCGAGGTTGTTCACGTGCAGCAACAGCGGGCGACCGGAGCATTCGACAAGCGATTGCATGGCCTCCTTGAACAGTCGCACCGTCGCCGGGCGATCGACGCCGTTCAGCCGCTCCTTCACTGCCTCCCAGAAGCGATCGTCGCCGTTCGCCGCGACTGGAAGCCGAGTTCGGATCTCGTAGAGTGTTGCGAGCGCGTACGTGAGGAAACCGTCGGGGGTGAACCCCTCGCGCATCAGGATCGGCTCGTCGTGAGTCCAGACGAGTACGGCGATTGTCAGCCTTCCTTTCAGGGCGTTCACAACCGAGGTCTTACCCACCCCAGGGTCGCCTTGGACAACGCTCCAACTCCGGTCGCTGCTCGCTATGAGATCCGTTATTGCCCGCAAGTCGTCCTGTCGGCCGACGAAGAGGGAATCGTCGGTCAAGGCGTGTTCCTTGGTCTTGATACTTCCATATTTTTGGAAGTTCCGGAACTCCCACGTTTTCTGTAGTAACAGGACGTTTCGGGTGGTTCCAGAAGGCGGAAGCGTGCCACCCCCCCCCCAAGCAGCTCAGTCGCGCGACGCCACTGGCAGATGTCGCCGGAACGGCACGTCCTTCTCAGGTCCCTCATCGAACGTCTGCGCGTAGCGATGCCCCGCGTACACCGCGTGTGCGATAAGGCCCGGTGCGTGCGCGTCGCCAATGCACTGGACAGTCCCCACGCCGGCCCCTGCCCAGTCGGCTTCCCGCAACAGCAGTTCCGAATGAAGCGCGTCGTTCGGCAGGCGCGCTGTTACGCTCACCACGGCGTCGCAGGCAATGTCCAGCGCGACGCCCGACC
>JANMRE010000314.1:0-8190 GCA_031370885.1 Gemmatimonadaceae bacterium | reverse complement strand
GTCGTGTGCCTCGCCTTCACTGGTCGCGGCTGTTCGCCGATTGCGGATTGGCCGATCCAGTCAGTCGGGCACAGGCGTCACGAACCGGGAGGATTTCCACACCGCGTCGGGACAGCGCGGCGACCAGTGACTGCAGCAGTGCCGGTGTGCAACCCCACCGTGACGGTGCAGCGGAAATGTCGTGGGCGTCAAATATCAACCATCCGTTGGTGGCAATGCAGTGCTCCACCAACCGGTCCATCGGTTGGCGCGCCAGTGAATGCGGAGCAAGATCAACACACTTCAGCTGCGACAGATCAACCGATCCGTGATTGACACCAGGAAGGGTTCCTCGGCACGACGTAAACCGGCGCGCCAGCCATCGCTTCGATCTGAAGCCGGCCAGTCCTCGAGGGTAGGCAAACGATTCCACCTGACAGTCTCCGACCAAACCGCGGAGAAATTCCGCGTTCTTCGCGATGGTCGTCGCCAGCTCAGTCCTGGACAACGCGGAGACATTCGGATGGTCGAATGTGTGACAGCCAATTTCATGCCCGCGGCGGACCGCCTCCGCGATGTCGTCCGGTTCGAAATACTGCACATTCGGAAGCCGGTCCGACCCCAGTTCCATACGGGGAAGCGAGAACGCCGCAGACGTAAAGTACGTGCCGCGCGCGCCAACGCTCTCCAATATGGCGCCGCCTACGTCCAGCGCCGATTTCGGGAAGTCGTCGAAGGTGATTGAAACGATCGGTGCCGTGAGCTTGCTCGTGACACGCTTGGCCGAATAAGCGCGCACCGCACGCCAGTGCAATGCCCGGCACAGTTTCCGCACGATGCCTGTCTTCGCCGTGTCCATCAGCGTGCGATCGACGAGTGAACTCCCAAATGCCGGACGCGCGTGCGCCACAGCTCCACCAGATAAAACCACACGAACATGCTGTTGGTGGAGAAGTATCTCCAGAACATCCGGCGCGGCTCCTGCTGCACCCGAAACAACCACTCCAACCCCCAATCCTGCATCCAGACAGGGGCCCGCTCGACGAGACCGGCCACGACATCAAAACTGCCACCGACTCCCTGAACAACCGGCACGCGCAACTGCGCCCGGTGTTCGTACGCGAACATCTCTTTCTGCGGGGTCCCCATGCCAATGAAAAGAATGTCGGGCGCCGCCTGGTTGATTGATTCGATGACATCCCGCGCATCAGCCGGAGAGAAATATCCGTTGCGAAATCCGGCCACCGTGAGCTGCGGGTGCGCTGCCAGCGTCTGCTGCACGCAGGCCTCCACCACGTGCTGCGTCGCGCCCAGAAAGTAGACGCGGTATCCCTCACGGGCGGCCAGCGCCAGTAAACTGGTCATCAGGTTGGTGCCGTTGATCCGCTCGGGAATGTCCATGCCAAGCCACCGGCCCAGCGGCACCAGCGGCTTCCCGTCGGCAAACACAAAATCTCCGTCCCATAAAGCGGAGGCGAGTTTCCGGTCGGAGCGCGCCTTGACGATTTTCGCAGCGTTGATGAAGTGAATGAGATTGGTGGATGAGCGCAGCTGTATGCGATGTTGGATGTGCCCAATGGCATCGTTCACCGAGCAGCTGTCCAGTGGACACCGCATGAAATCGTAGCGCACCAGTGCGCCCGTCGCCGCCAGGTTGGACACGGTCACGTCAAGCTCCCTGTGCATGAATCACCGAAACGCCCCGATGGCAGCATTCAGAGCGGTCCGACTGTGCCGACGCACTGCGTGTAGGCACCACCGCGCTGTATACAGCCCGAGATCGAGGGGCCGAACGCCATCGAGGGCAATCACCTGACGCAGGAGTGGCAGGAACGTCTCCCACGCACCAGCCTGTGCGGCCATTGAACCCACGCGGTGGGCAAGGAATCCGGCGTAGGCACGCGGCGTGAACAACTCGCGATTTGCCTCCGCCCATTCGAGGGCCCACTGCCAACGCTGCACGCGCGACGTGGCGTGCTCCCAGTGCACCACCACCAGTGGCTCGCTGACGAACTCAAAGCCGACACCAGACTCGGCGCCTGCCCGAAGGCACCACTCGTAATCCTCGTACTCACGCAGTCCGCTGGGAAACGGCACCCGCACCACCAGTTCGCGAGGTGCAAACAGCGTTGGTGTGCCAAGAAAACTCTCCCCGGTGCGGAGGCTATACCGCCGAAAGAGATACTCACTAACCGGTTCGCCGACTCGCGGATACCTCCGGGGGCGCTGCGTTGCCCCGCCCGCTTCAAGTATCGTTGCCCGGCAGCTGACAACCGGTCGGAGAAATCGGGAGCGCTGAGCGCACGCCAGTTGGGCCTCGAGCTTGCGCGGCTCCCATTCGTCATCGTCATCGAGGAACGCGATCCATTTCGCGCGGGATGCCTGAACGCCCGTATTGCGCGCGTCGCTGGGGCCAACGTTGTGGGCGAGCGCAATGACGCGCAGGCGCGGGTCATCGAGGGCACGCAGCGCGACGTTGGTCTCCGGATCGTCGCCGTCAAGGACGACAATCACCTCGATGTCGCGAAGGGTCTGTGCGAGCGCGCTGCGCACGGCTCGCGTCACCAGCCGCGCACGCCCAAAGGTGGGGATGACCGTGCTGACGATCGGTTCCCGAACACCGTGATTGGCGATATCCGGGGTCACGTGCGGCAATGCGTTCGTGGCGGCGTCGGTCCATTGGGTGGCGGTCATTGAACGCCGCCGGCAACGCTTGTGACACTGGTACGCCGCAGGAACGCTACTTGCTTGACCAGCAACCAAGCCATAAGAACGCTGATGAGCACCTGACCGCCGAGCACGGCGAGCAGCGTCCCGGTTCCGCCCAGACTCAGCGTCAGCGGAATCGCGGCAACCACCACGGTGATCGCCACGCATACACCCACCAGCGCCAGCTGCCGGAATTTGAGCGACGCTTGCAACAGCGACGAGACGTTGGATCCGAGACCCTGCACAAACGAGACGGCGGTCCACAGCACAATGAAATTGCCCATGTCCCGGTACGCCGGCGGTATCCAGTGCGTCGGCACATTGGAGAGAATCAGCGCGACCACCGTTGCGTAGACCACCAGAATCAGGGAGAACCCGATGGTGCTCTGCATCATCAGTCGCAGCGCGCCGTTCAGGTCGTCATTGGCGAGCAACTTGCTCGCTTCAGGACGAAATACGTTGCTCCAGCTTTGCACGAGGAGTTGAATCGGCGTCATCGTCATCCGCGCCGCCGCCAGGATCGCGACCTGCTTCGGATTGACGATGAAGAACGGAATGAACACAAACGCGTTTGCCTGCATCCAACTGCTCATCGCACCGAGCAGGCTCCAGCGGGAGTGCACCCAACTCAGCGTAAACGCACTGCGGATGGCACCCACCGACGGAACGTTGCGGGCAATCCTGGCGGTCACGGTAAAAACCACCGCGAGCGATGCCAACGACAGGACCAGAAACGCCATAATGCCCGACAGCAGACCCGTTGCCGCAATGACCAGGACGCCAATCAGCGCGAGTGAGGCGTAGATGAGATCGCGACGAAGAGCGGTTCCCGGTTCGGATCGGGCAAACTCCTCAGCGCGAAAGAAGTCGCGTAAAATGAGCGGCAAGCAGCACACGGCCACCGCCATGAACTCCCACGAGTTTCCGTCACGATACTCGGCCGGCAACAGGACACCCAGCGGCACCAGCACGATGACCGGAATCATGCTGATAAGCAACACCCCTTCAATCCCGCGTTCGAATTCTCTCGCATCCGGTGTGCTCATTCGTGGCGACATGACCATCAGCGGCGCGTTGACAAGCGCATTCTGCGCTGCCGCGATCATGTAGTACACGCTCATGTAGAACGTAAAGAATCCGTATTGCTCTGGGCTGCCTTTCCAGATGAATGCCAGACCGATCGCGAAGTTCACAGCACTCAACGCGCCCTGGTCGAGTGCCGTCAGCGCTGCCTTGCGAGCGGTCCGCGTATTCGACGCCTTCATCGGCGCGCGCCCACCGGCGAAAACGCCGGACGGAGTGCGTCTGGCCACTCCTCCAGATGGTCATGCACCGGTCGGAGGCGTCGCTCGGACACGCTCAAAAGGCAGACGACGAGCATGAACACCAACGTCAGTGGCGTGGCATCAAAGATCACCGACTCGGTAATACCGGCAATCACGGCGAACATCAGCGCCACGGCAAGGCACGTGTAGTAGCCCCGTTCGGCGGTCGTCCGGTTCGTCAGCGCACCTCCGATACTCCAGGCCATAATGGCGAGATACATGCCGCAGCCGACGATGCCGATGGACAGGCACGCGTCGACAATCGCCGAATGCGCGTCGGGAACAATCCACCCCTGTTTCGCCGAGAAATCCACAATGTGCCGCGGAGTCCAGAATGCGCCATAGCCATAGCCCTGCACCGGACGATCACGAATATAGGAATACGCCTGACCCCACAGGGGAATCCTGCCCGTGAGACTGACATTTTCAGAATCCTGTCTGCCAAGCGTGCCGACGCGCGCGAAGGCTGGCGCGATGAGATCGGAAAACATCACGACGAGGCACAGGGTAATGCCGGAGCCGAGCACGAGGAACCGTTGCCGATTGGTTGATGACAGAATGAAGTACGCGGCGGTCAACGACAGCAGCACGGCGCCGAGCGACGTGCGGGACTTCGTGAGGTAGAGAAAGAGCATTGCCTCGAGGGCCACGATCGCATAAACCCCGCGCCAGCGCGTTTCGAAGCGCGCCAGGAACAGTGCCGCAAGCAGCAGCAGGGCGCAGTTGCCGGCCTGACTGTTGGGGTGGAGCGTCCCGGCAAACCGGTACCCGGCATTCAGGGGGTGAAAGGTTCCCAACATGATTTCGGCAGCAATGCCCATGTGCAGGTACGCAAACGAGCTCCACAGCAAACCAAGCACCATGACACGGACGCCGAATCGCTGGGATGTGGCGAACGCGGCAAGCCAGAGAATGATGAAAACGCTGAGTCGCCGCGTGGACATGGCCGGTTCAACCGACCATGCCATGCTGGCGGTCGCCCAGCCGAGAAACAGGAGCACCAGCCATCCGAGCTTGCTGATGCGGATATTGTGGAATCGTCCGCGTCCCCAATACAAACTCAGTGCCGACACGGCACCAAGCGCAAGGAATGCCATGCGCCGGATCGGAGTACCTTCACCGGCCTCCTGCGCCAATTCGTCAGCGGTGAGGCGCGAAATGTCACCGGCAAACCCCTGTGAAATGGTCCAGCGATGATCAAACAAGAATATGCTTGTCAGGAACAAGAGCCACAGCCATCCGAATGCCATGACGAGCGCCGACGAATGCAGGATCTCCTCGCGATCAACTTCGACTGACATAATAGCGTTCCGCTTCGACAAAGTAGCGATACGCACCATCGTCGTTGGAGTTGCGTTGGAGGTCGATGTCGTTCAGGAGTGCGCCAACGAGAGGAGCGCCGGACGCGTTCAGCTTGTCCGTCGCAAAGCGAAGATCTGCCGATTGCGTGTGTCCGGCACGAACCACCATCAAGACCGCGTCCGCAGCGTTTCCCAGCACGGCCGCGTCGGCGAGGAGATTCACTGGGGGCGTGTCAATCACGACGAGGTCAAATTTCGCGGCAAGGGCGCCGACAACCATGTGTACGCGCTCACTCGTCAGCACGCGTCCCGGAACCTCCGGCGTCACTCCTGACGAAATGGTCATCAACGTTTCGCCATCGGGAACGTCGATTGGTCGCAAGACTTCTATCGGGTTGGCGGTTCCGGCCAGTAATTCGGCAAATCCCGGCGCTTCCGGGCAATCAAACACGGCACCAACAACGCCGCAGCGGAGATCGGCATCGATCAGCAGCGTGCGCAGGCCGCGCATCGCGCCGGTAAGTGCAAAATTGATGGCCGAAAGCGACTTCCCCTCTCCTGGTAATGGCGAGGTGAATACCACCACTTTGGTGGGGAGTGCGTGACTCCCCCACGCAAGACTGCCATGGAGTTCAGACAGGTATTCGACAAACTCCGCCGACGCGCCCGATGATGCCAGCAACAGCGGGGACCCGTGTGGTGAAACGCTGGTCGGGATGTCAGGCTGCGCCCACGCGAGATTCTGATGGAGTTCGTTGAATAGCTCGATGTACGCTCCTGACGCCCCAGGCTGCGTGACCAGCAACGAGGCAATCGAGGCCGCCGTCCGATCGCGCGACGTTTCAGCACCTCCCACGCGTTTACGGGCGATCCGCGCTCGCTGGTTGGGCAGTACCCTCGGAAAAGACCCAAGCAGTGGTCGCCCACAGGCTGACAAGACATCGGCGCGGGAACGTACGGTTCGGTCACCAAGCTCGCGCGCCAGCGATGCCGTGATGCCAAGCAGGCCCCCAAGCACCAACGCGAGCACCATGTTGATCAATGGTCTCGGACGAATGGGCTGGTTGGGAACTGAAGCGCTATCGGCGATGCGCACCGTCGGATCGCCGGCGGCACCGGTGATCTCCGCCTCCTTGAGACGGGTTGACACAAGCATGTACAGGTCGCTCAAGACCTTGGTGTCGCGCTCACGACGGGCACTCTGCAACTCCTTCTCCGGCAGTACATCGAGCGCGGCGCTGAACTGCGCCAATTCCCCCTCCAGGGCCGTCACCTGATTGCTCAACCCCTGCAGGTACGATTCGGCGATCCCCTGAAGCTGCGCCTCTATCTCGCGGACCCGACGGGTCAGTATCTGCACATCGGCGTCGGCTGGTATGCGGCGGATCAATAACTGTGACCGCTCGGTTTCAACTTGCGCCAATGATCCCAGCAGCACGGCGGCCGACTGATTGGCAAGAAGGGCCGGGAACGCCATCAACCGACGCGACGCCACCTGTCCATCACGCGCTCCGCCAGTTGTGTCTGCATGCAGTTGCGACACCAATGCTGACAACGCATCCCGCTCCGACCGCACTCCGGCAAAGTCTGCCTGCAGTCGGGCCAATCGCGTCACCTCGGCGCTGGCTTGTTGTGGCACGTCGATGACATGCTCACGCTGCTGGTACACCTGAAGCGAATCTTCAGCGGCGCGGAGTTGACGACCAAGTGAGTCAGCCTGTTGCTGCAGGAACTGGGCCGCCGAGCCGGCGCGCCCGTGAAAGGCTTGCTGTCGATCGGCGATGAGCGTGCCGGCGATCAGATTCGCCGTCGAGGCGGCTCGGCTCGGATCGTCGTCGCGAAACGCAATGGTCAGGAGGTCGGCATCACGCGCCGGGCGTGAGATCTTGAGGGCGGACTGAAAGCGCGCGACCGAACGGCTGAGCGGATCGATGTGCACCTGCAATGACGTGAGTTTCCTTGCCGCGGGCGACAGCACCATCACAACACCGGCAATCCGCACCGTATCGCCCACCGCGGCGACACCAAGGGTTTCGGACGAATTCGGGCGTGACACGGTGAAGGCGCCACGCCCATTGGTGTGAAAATCCAATGTCTGGCTGTCGGCTGCGGCGACAACACGGAGCTCGTTGAACAGGCTGGAAAGGTGCGCATTCCGCGGTGATACGAGGCGCGCCCGCAGTCCCAGTGAATCGATCACCGCAACGGCAACGCGGCGACCCTGCAGGACTTCCATCTCCGTGCCAATGAGATTGTCGGTGTAGGTCAGTTGCACCAGTTGCGGCATGTCAAGCCGATTGGCTTCGTAGCGCACCACGGCACCGGACTGGTATAACGGAGTCGCCAAGAATGAGTAGGCTGCGGCAAGCACCGCCGACAAGCCCACGAAGCCGACCAGCACCCACCGATTGCGTCTCACGGCCGCCATGATATTGATCGCGTCTGGCACCGGCAATTCCGGAGCACGCACGCGCTCGTGTCCGAGGCGTGTGTACTGAGCGGGGATCAAGTCAAGACGGGGCATTATCGACGAATGGTTGACGTGATAACCACGACGGCGATTGACGTGACGCCGGACGCCACCAGGGCTGCATTCCGCGAGAGCCAACCGCGTTGCGGCACACGCAGTTGATCACCGGGTTGCAGCGGCGAGTCGGCCAACCGCAAATCGCCCGACAGCGCGACCTGCAGACGCTTGCCATCCCGCAACAGTTGGAAACTGTCTTGTTGGCCCTCCGGGTTCACACCGCCGGCCATGGCCAACGCGTCGGAAACGGTCGTGGTCGGGTCGACGAAATAGACACCCGGATTTCGGACCGATCCGAGAATGCTCACCCGTCGCAGCACGGTCACATCGACGGATGGATCGCGAAGGC
>JANMRE010000237.1:0-1423 GCA_031370885.1 Gemmatimonadaceae bacterium | reverse complement strand
TCCAACGCCGCGTTCGCGACGGAACGTTGGCGACGACGGGCACGTCACGCCTTTCGCCGCGCCCTGCATGGGCTAGCCGATTTGCATGTCAGCCGGTTGGGCGATGACCCCGCCCAGTGTGCCGCGGTGCTCGCGCGTGTGGGCCCAGTCGTCCTCGGACTGCGGCAGGAAGAACGATCCCGTGCGACGATCTTGCAGCAGCGCGCCCGGCTCACGGCGCGTGTTGGCCGCAATGAACGTATCAGCGGCGGAGACCATGCGGCGAAAATGTTGCGCCGCGTCCTCCACGCTGTAGGCGCCGGTGAAGCGGAGATACCCGGCGTCCTCGGGCGTCAACGTGCGGCGTCGGAACTGCTCGAGGTACGACGAGGGATTGAGCCCGGGATTCTTCTCGACCACGGCCCACACCAACGCAGGAAACGGAAGGATCTGTGCATCCGCGAAGATGGCGTCGACCACATCGCGCGGCTCTCGGCGGTTCGCGAGCGCGACGAGCTTGTTGATCGCGAGGTCGATCGGGTGAAGCATGACACCGCCACCGGGAATTGGCACGAGCGGGAGAAAGCGCCACGCCGATTCATGCGCCCAGTCCAGGATCGTCGACTCGCCATCGTGGCGCACCACGGCACTGACAAACCTGCGATGCTCGGCGATGGTGCTGACCTCGTAACCACGCGCGCGCAGTGCGCTGGCATCAGCCGCGAACGTCTGGTTCGCCGCACTGGACGTCGGCGTCAGCATGCGCTCGAGTCTCGCGGCCGCACGCCATGCCTCTCGACCCCCATACTTTCGCAGGCCGTCGGCCACCCACGCGACGTCGTCGGCGCGGATGATGACGTCCGGCCGTGCCCACCAGAAGCAGGTGATGTAGTTGGCACGGAACAACTTGCGAGCCTCGCGGACGCAAACCATTGCACGCGCACTCTCGGCGCTGAGCTGGCGTCGGCTTCGCAGTCCGCCCAGGCGACCCGCTTCCGCCGTGGTCATTCGAGGAGGCATGCCGGGACGTAAGCGCTTATGATCGGAAAGACAAGTCGCGCCTTGGGTTCGGACGTCGCGCGAGGGCTCACTTCGCCGCTCGCGTCGCCGCCTATTTGTTCATCCGCGGCATCACTTGCGGCGCAGTGTCCGCATGAGTGACGCCGCCGCAGCGAAGGCAGGGCTTCGATCAGAGTGGCCGGCCCTCGCCCGCGCTATGTGGCTCGCCAGAGGGCGGGTACTGGCTGCAGACGGCGACGTGCTGCATGCACTGTCGCCCGTTCCACTGGTGGGGGTGGATTGCGTACAAAGGCGACTGAATGCTTGCCGCCGGCAGGAATCGGTGATGCTTTTCCCGGCGATCGGTGCTAGGCTCGACTGTTCTGCCCGTCGTCGGTGAGCGCTTGCAAGAGCGTGTACGTAGCGCCCATCGCAGCGGAGGGCG
>JANMRE010000174.1:0-4200 GCA_031370885.1 Gemmatimonadaceae bacterium | reverse complement strand
CCAAGTACTGAGTACTCAGTTAACGACTGAGTACTCAGTTCCCAGTACTACCGACTTCCTACTTCCTACTTCCTACTCTGTTAGATTCCTTCGGTGCGCACGCTCCTCGCGTTGGCGCTCTTCGCTCTCGCGTGCGGCTGTTCTGATCGCTCGTCCCGCCCCTCCGGAGCAGACGCCACTTCCCGTATTCCCGGCGGTCCTGACGCCGTTGTGCTGCGCGTGGCGCGCGACGGCGGCGTGCTCACGGCGTACGCCTATCCTCAGCTGGATTCGGTGCTGTGGCGGGCCAGCACCCGCGCACCGGCCCTCGCCGAGATCATCGCCTTCGGTGCTGAAGACGGCTTGCTCGCCGCGGTAGACACGCGTCGGGCGCCGGTGCGGTTCAACCTCCGATTAGGCGTTGTCGCCGTCAGTCGCGACACTTCGTTGCGATCGCTGTCGTCGTTCGACGGTGCGGCGATCTACGCGCTCACGGCCCCGGGCGAAATCACTCGCTTCACGCCAAGCGGTGGTGACTGGAAGTTTCGCCCGTCCCTGCCGGCATCGGCCCTGTTTGCACAGGCGGACGGCTCGCTCATCGTTGCCGGGGCCATGGGATCGCGTGCGGTGGTCTGGCGAATTCGTCCACCGGGACAGGACGTGGTGGACACGATTTCGTTCGAGGTAGGAGGCGACACACGGTCGAATGCGGCCGCAATCGCCGCCACCGCAGGCAGTATCGGCGACCGGATCTTTTTTGGCGCCCATGAGTCGGTGATCGCCGTCCGCTCGCGCGATATGCAGCGGGCACTGGACATTGATCTCGGCGATCCCGTGCGCGCGATCGCGGCCACCCCCAGCGGCGATCGACTGTTCGTCATCCTCGATAACGATCGATCCGTACTCGTTATCGACCGATTCGAAGAACGCGTGAGCGGAAAGATCAAGCTGCCTGGAGTGCCCCGGGCGCTGCGGATGGATCCCCTTGGTCGACTGTTGCTGGCCCATGGCCCACGCGATTCGGTATACGTGGTGAGTCTGGCCGACGACGAGGTACGGGGCACACTGCAGTCCACATGGCGCGCCGATCTGCCGCTGCTGCTTGCTGACGGTGCGATTGCCGTGGTCCGCGGTAACGACGTGGTGCTTACCAACGCGTCGAACCTCTCGGAGCAGCGCGTGATCGCGCGAGGGGCCTTGGACTTCTGGCACGGGCTGCAGTGGAACGGATTCCGTCCGCGTGCGACGGGACTCGACCAGCCGGTGTCGTTCCGCACATCGGCACCACGGGTTGATGTCGCGCCGCCCGACACCTTGCGAACGGCTCCAACCGACAGTCTCGTCCGCGACATCGAACGACGCGTGCCGCTCAGCTCGCCTGTCGGTGACACGATTCGCCGAGACAGTGCCGTGTCGACGATGTTCTCGGTATCCTTCGCCGCCGTGCAGAACGAGAAGGCCGCACGTGAACTGGTGACGCGCATTCGGATCGCCGGTCGGGGGCCGCGCATCGTGACGTCGGAGCGTAACGGGACCACCCTGTATCGTGTCGTCATGGGACCGTTCGCCACGCGCGCGGAAGCTGAGCGAATAGGCCGGGCGTCCGGTCAGAGTTACTGGATCTTCGAGGGAGCGCCATGACCGGTATTCCGGCCGCACAACCAGATTCCTGGGAAAACGAAGGCCAGCGACTGTCGCCGCTGCTTGACCACGTGTTTGCTGCCGTGGTGGCTGGCACCGATTCGCAAGCCGCCGCAGCGCTCGCTATCGGCTTGGCGCGCGCGCAAGGCGCGCATCGTCGGGTGGCCATTGCGGATCTGGTAGGCGAGAGTCCGCCGTTGGAGGCCATCAATCGCAGCGACGATCCGCATGGCGTTTCGGACAGCTTTCTATACGGCGTGTCACTCAACCGGATTGCGCGACAGGTTAACGCGGCTGGCAGCGTGTTCCTGATGCCCAGCGGCACCGAAGCCGTGGCGCACGAAGCGGTCTACGCCAATGATCGCTGGCGTCGGCTGGCGGCGGGGTTTCATCAAGTCGGTGCCCTGCTGCTAGTGGTCGCAGTGCCCGGGACCCCGGGTTTTGCGGAGTTGTGTGGCTACATCGGCGCGCTGCTTCCTGTAGGCGCGACCCGCTTCCCGATGCCTGCCGGCGTGTCCATCATCGCGCCGCCCCCGCCGGCGGCGGCACCGCCACCGCCGTCACCGCCTCGCGAGACTGCCGCGCGGGCGCGCGAGGCGGCCGTGCAGTCCGAGGGAGTGCGTACACGGCGAATCGTTGCCGGTCTGGTGGTGCTGGGGGCGATGGCCGTGGGTGTTGGTGCGTTCTGGTCGCAAATTGTTACGCGGCTGCCAGCGCCCGTCGCCGCCTGGTTTTCTCGTCCGGCCAGTGATACCAGCGCAATGCTGGTGAAGCCGACGCCCATGGATACGTTGAACCAAGCCGACAGCGCCGTGCTGGAGTCCGCAAGGCGCGTTGGCACCGACTCCAGTGTTGTCGCCGTGGACACGGCCCTCACTCCAGTGGCGCCGATTCTCACGATTGCCAATCCATCGGATTCGGTCATTGCATCGCGTTACGCCGTTTTCTATTCGTCGGCCAACACCCGCAACGAAGCCTTATCGGACAAGCGCGTTTTGGTGCAACCGGCGTTGGCAGTAACTCCGGTGCTGCTTGATGGCGCGCAGTGGTTCAGGGTGTTCATCGGCGCACGGACAGACCGTCAAGGCGCCGAGATGTTGCTCTCGCAACTGCGCGCCGCGCAACTTGTGAGCGGTGGGAACGTGACCAGCGTGCCATTCGCGATGCGCCTGGAGGGCGGTGTTCCTCTGAGCGAGGTGTGGCTTCACGTCAAGGAGTACGGAAGCCGCGGCATTCTGGCCTACGCGCTTCAGCAGGCTAACGGCAGCGCGACCGTGTACACCGGGGCGTTTGAATCGCCTCGTCAGGCCACATTGCTGGCCGACTCATTGCGCGCACTGGGCATCACCCCGGTGCTGGCCTATCGAACCGGGAGATCGTTCTAGTGCGGTTGACAAAGCTCGAAATACACGGGTTCAAGGCGTTCGCTGATCACACCGAGTTCGTGTTCGAGCGAGGGGTGACAGCGATTGTCGGCCCGAATGGCAGTGGCAAGTCCAACGTGTCCGACGCGGTACGCTGGGTATTGGGCGAGCAGCGCGCACGAACGATGCGCGGGGCGAAGATGGAAGACGTCATCTTTCACGGTTCGTCGGCACGAAAGGCCGTGAACATGGCGGAAGTGTCGTTGCACTTCGAAAACAACGACGGCGAACTGCCGGTGCCGTTCAAGGAAGTGGTGCTGACGCGCCGCCTGCTGCGCTCCGGCGAGAGCGAGTACCTGCTCAATCGTGCGCCCTGTCGCCTGCGCGACATTCAGGATCTCGTGCGCGGCACCGGGCTCGGCGCCGACTCCGGCGTCGTTATCGAAAGCCGCATGATCGATGCCCTGCTCTCCGATCGCCCCGATGATCGTCGAGAGCTGTTTGAAGAAGCCGCTGGTGTTGGCCTGTATCGCGATCGTCGACGCAGTGCCGAGCGTCGCCTCGACGAAACCACGGTCGACCTGGCGCGCCTTGATGACCTCATCTCGGAAGTCCAGAGTCAGGTGCGCTCGCTGGCGCGTCAACGCCGTCGGGCCGAACGACATGCGGAACTGACCGCGCGGCGTTTCCAGGTGGAGTTGTCATTGGCGACGCGCGAGATGGCGTCGTGGCACGATGAACTCGCAGCCCTCGATGGCCGTCTCCTGGAATTGTCCGCCGGCATGCCAAACGCGGATGCCCTGATACGCCGTTCGGAATCGGAGCGGGAAACAGCGCACAGTGCGCGCGCCATGGCCGAAGCCCGCCGTGTGGAACTGGCACGACTGGCCGCCGAACAGCGCGACACTGCACAACGCCTTGAGCGCGAGTTGGCCGTGTCCGAGGAGCGGCAACGCAGCACGATGCAGCGCCGGGAGCGCGCCGAAGAAGAGCGTCGTGAAAACGAAGCGTTCGGACGGCGTCTGCGCGAGGATCGCGAACGGGCCGCGACCGACAAGAGCACGCTGGAACACGAGTTGACCGATGCCGGCGAAGCGCTGGCGCACCGCGTAGCGGCCGAACTCACGACGCGCGAAGCCGTGCAGCACCACCGCGCCGTGCTCGACCAGTTGGAGCGGCAGGTGCGCGAGCATCGCGACCAGGCGCGACGACTCGA
>JANMRE010000165.1:0-10627 GCA_031370885.1 Gemmatimonadaceae bacterium | reverse complement strand
CCGAAAAACTGTTCGAGGTGGGCGCGCCGCGGTCCGTCGGGAACCGACTGCAGGTAGCTGATCTCGGTTTCGCCGAGTACCTGGATCCGCTGGTAGGGGAACCGATTGATGTACCCGGCGAGGACGAGCCCCGGGCTGGATGCCTCGGGGCTCGTGATCTCGCGATCCAATCCGACGGGCGAGCCGAGCAATTCCAATTCAAGTGGTTCCTTCATCCGCTCGAAAAGCGCGCCGACGGTCAGTCGCTTGGTCACCCGGTGCGCTCTCCGGGTGGGGCGTTGCGACGCAGCTGCTGCGTGCGAATGCGCGCCACCTGGCTTTCCAGCCGGTGCATCGCCGTGGCGAGCGCGGGTGCAAAGTCCCGCGCGTCGGCCTGAGCGAAGAGAGCACGCGAGCGCGTGCCATTGAGAACGATCTCGACCCGACGGGTGTGTCCGTCGCCAATAAAACGGATGATCGCGTTGACCACGCGATGCAGTCGGCTGGCGATACGGCGAATAGCGGCTTCGGCTTGCTCTCGCAGTGATTCTGTGACTTCGGCGTGGTGCGCGTGCAGGATGATTTCCATCAGCGACCTCCTTTCATTCCCACCACCTCGCGGAGGTGGGTTGCCGTCTCGTCGGCGGCGCGCTGCCAGGTGAATCCCTCGGCGAAGCGCCGCGCTGCGATCCCCAGGTGTTCGACGAGCGCTCGCTCGCCGCTGAGATTTCGCATGCATGCTGCCATCGCAGCGACGTCACCGTGCGGCACGAGAAAACCTGTTTCACCGTGCTGCACCGATTCACGGATTCCCGGAGAGTTCGACGCAATGACCGGAGTACCGCTCGCCGCTGCTTCCAGATTCGTGATCCCCCAACCCTCCTTTGGAGAAGCGAAAAGCGTCGCCCAGGCCCGTCGAAGCAGAGCGATCTTGGTTGTCTCGTCAATGCGTCCCAAGAACCGTACCCTGTTCCCTACACCCAATGTTCCCGCCAAGTGCTCCAAATCGGCCCGAAACTCGCCGGCACCGGCAATCTCGAGTTCGGCCTCCGGAATGTCACACTGCGCAAAGGCGCGGATTACGAGATCCACTCCCTTGTACTTTTTCAAGCGTCCGAGATAGGCAAAGAGGGGCCGCGTGGAGCGGACCCTTGGATCCGGAGTGTACTGCGCCGTATCAATGCCTGGGAAGATCACGCGAACGCTTTCTCTGGAGACGCCGCGCGAGACAAGGTCGTCACGTGTGCTCTCGCTGATGGCCTGAAACGCGTGCCGTCGATAGAACCATGGCATGGGGCGTTCGGAGAGCCACACGGCCGCGGCGAGCGGCGCGGCCAGTTCCTGGAACACTGTGCCACCAAACAGGTGCGGCACCAATCCCACGAGCCTCGGCGTGCGCCACAATGGCGTGTAAAGGGGCACCTTGTTGATATCCTCGACGAGGACATCAAAACCGCGCTGCTCCAGATGCTGGTGCCAGTAGTGGCGGACCAGGAGTGGGAACGATGCCCGAGTGCCGACCCGGTGGACCTCGATACCATCGAGGGTTGCCCGTGGTAGACATCCCGGCCATCCGCCACAGAGTAGCATGACCTGGTGCCCCGCAGCGGCGAGTCGGCCGAAGATCTCATGCAGGTGAATTTCCGCTCCGCCCGCCAGCGGGTTGTCGCGACACTGCCAGTTGACCACGGCGATACGGAGCCGATCGCCCTCGACCGCGGCGGCGTATCCCGACTCACTCACAGCAGTCCGTGCTGGCGGGCATACGCATCAAGGACTCCGTTGACGAAGCGAGCACTCCGGGTGGTGCCAAAGCGTTCCGCCAGGTGCACGGCCTCTTGCAGCACGACTTTTACCGGCGTTTCACCACGGGCGAGTTCTGCCGCCGCCAATCGCAGGACGCAGCGTTCAATCACACCGAGTCGCTCGAGTCGCCAATTGGACGTGACGTCGGCGAGCGCGGCATCGAGCTGCACGCCCCGCTCGACCACCGTGCCGACCAGTTTTGACGCCACGGCGCGCTCGCCGGGTTCCACGGCCAGGTCGTCGAACACATTGATGGCAATGCGACGCAACTGCGTCATGTCGCGCACGTCGGCCGCGTACAGCGCCTGGAGCGCGCGGACGCGTCCACGTGTTTCAACCCGTTCACTGCGTACGGCGGGCTGCCGTCGCGTTTGCGGTTCGGCGCGCAGCCGCGACACGAGCGGCTTCGGCGCAGTGTCATCCCATAGCGTCTCGTCGCGCAGGTCTGGCGCCATTACGCGATCTCCGGGTCGGGATCGTCCAGCGGTTCAATGCGGTCGAACAGGTCGAGCATTTCAAGCGCCGCGAGCGCCGCGTCGGCTCCCTTATTCCCGTGCACCCCACCAGCGCGTGCTTCCGCCTGTACGAGCGTGTCCGTGGTGAGCAGTCCCAACGTGACCGGAATGTCGAAATCGCGCGCGATGTCCATCAAACCGCGGGCCGATTCACCGGCGACGATGTCGAAGTGTGGTGTGTCGCCGCGTATCACGGCTCCCACGGTCACCGCCGCATCGTAGCGTTCGGTGGCCAGCGCGCGTCGCACGGCCACCGTGAGTTCCCACGCGCCCGGCACCCACAGCACATCGATGTCGTCAAAGGCCACCCCCTGTTTCACCAGAGCGGCCACTGCGCCCTCGGCGAGCGGCAGCGTGACCGTCTCATTGAACCGACTGGCCACGATGACGATGCGTCGACCCTCACCGCGTGGTTGTCCTGAAAATTCTGTCATCAGCGGGTCATCCCGGACACTTCGCGATTGGCATCGTGATCACGTTCAAATCGCGAACAGATGACCGAGCTTCGTGCGCTTGGTCTCAAGGTAGGACGCATTTTCGTCGGTGGACGGCGCCTGCAGGCGCACGCGATCGGTGACCACGATGCCGTAGCCGTCGAGGCCAACGATCTTCCGCGGATTATTGGTGAGTACGCGAATGTTGTGCAGGCCAAGATCGAGCAGAATCTGGGCGCCGATCCCATAGTTTCGCAGATCGGCCTTGAATCCCAGTTGCTCATTGGCTTCGACGGTGTCCGCGCCGTGATCCTGCAGCTCGTACGCCTTCAGTTTGTTGAGCAGGCCGATGCCACGTCCCTCCTGATCGAGATACACGATCACCCCTTTTCCTTCGGCTTGGATCATGCGCATGGCGGTTTCGAGCTGCCAGCCACAGTCGCAGCGCTGCGAGTGAAACACATCGCCGGTGAGGCACTTGGAGTGCATGCGGACCAGCACGTTGGCACCGGCCTCGACCTCCCCGAACGTGAGCGCGATATGCTCGCGGGTGTCCACGTCGTTCCGGTAGCCCATGACGCGCCATTCGCCGAATTCCGTTGGCAGTCGCGCATCGGCAACGCGGTGTACCAACCGATCGGTTTTGAGCCGGTACGCCACCAACTGGGCAATGGTGATAAACGTGAGGCCATGCTCCTTCGAAAACACCTCAAGCTGAGGACGACGAGCCGTCGTGCCGTCTCGGTTGAGGATCTCGCAGATGACACCGGCGCTTCGCAAGCCGGCAAGGCGTGCCAGATCCACCGCTGCCTCGGTGTGCCCAACCCGTTGCAGCACGCCGCCATCGCGGGCTCGCAGCGGATGAATGTGACCGGGAAGGCGGAGGTCTGCGCGCGTGCTGGCCGGATTGACGGCCACGCGAATGGTTGTGGCGCGATCACTGGCGCTGATGCCGGTCGTCACCCCATACGCTGCCGCCGCGTCAATGCTGACCGTGAACGCGGTTGACATCGATTCGGTATTGTGGTCGACCTGCGGTTGCAGATTCAAGTGATCAGCCCACGCATTGCTGATCGCGAGACAAATCATCCCCTTCGCGTCGAGCATGAAATTCACCATGTCCGGCGTGACCAGCTGCGCGGCACACAGCAAGTCGCCTTCGTTTTCGCGATCCTCATCGTCGGCCACGACGACAAATTTCCCGGCGGCAATGTCGGAGAGCGCCTGCTCCACCGTTCCGAACGTCATGTCCTGCGCTCCGTTCCGTTCGGTTGTCACGCCCGCGACTCCGCGCCAACCCGAGACCGCTGGGGGGACAACAGGCGTTCGACATGTTTCGCGAGCACGTCGGCTTCCACATGCACATGATCTCCAACCGCGAGATCGCCCAGCGTTGTATGACGCATCGTGTACTCGATGATTGAGAGTTGCACGCCGGTTTCGTGCAACGCATTCACGGTGAGACTGACACCGTTCACGGCGAGCGAGCCGTGGGCCACCATCAGCGGGCGGAGCGCTGGCGGCAAGTCCAGATCAATCAGCCACGCGTCATCCTGCCTGACGGTGTGCGTCACGATTCCAAGGCCGTCGACGTGACCAAGCACCCAGTGCCCACCCAATCGATCGCCCAGTTTCATGGCGCGTTCGAGATTTACCCGGCCGCCGACCGACCAGTCCCCAATCGCTGTTCGATCCCGCGTGGTGACGACGGCCGCCACGGACACCCATGCGTGCCCATTGTCGGCGATCCCATGTTGTCGCACGGTGAGACAGGCACCATTGACGGCAACGCTTTCGCCTTCGACGAGATCGCGATAGCGACAACGAATGCGCAGCTCGCGCCCCGCCGGCGTCTCCGCGACGTGGATGATGGTCCCCACATCGTCGACGAGCCCCGTGAACATCCTGTCGTCAGTCTCCGGAAACAGCATAAGTGGTCATCAAATCGGATCCGAACTCCCGGCGCGCGATCACGCGGAACCGGGGTGCCGTTTCAACCGGCTGCGCCGGCAGCACGGCGAAGGCCGATAGTGCGCCCTGACCCAAGATGACCGGTGTCTGAAAGGTAATCAGTCGGTCGAGCAATCCGGCTGCCATCAGCGCCGAGGCGAGGGTGGCGCCGCCTTCGACCAACAGGTGTTGAATGCCCTGGAGCCGCAGATGTTCGAGGGCCTGCGGCAGCGTGGGTGCCTGCAGCACTTCAACGCCACGCTGCCGCAGCGCCTGCTCCGCCTGAGGATCGCTGCCATCGGAAATCACGGTGACGGGGGCTTCCCGGCATGTGCGAACCAACGTCGAGCTTTGCGGCAACCGCGCGCGCCGATCAAAGACCACACGCCGCGGCACGATGCGCGGTGCCGGTGCGTCGCGAACGGTGAGCGACGGATCGTCGGCCAGAGCGGTCCCGATACCAACCGCGATCGCATCGGCCTGTGCGCGCAGTGCATGCACCGCGCGGCGCGCTTCGGGTCCAGTGAGCCACCCGCGGGCCCGGCTCGCATCTACCAGTGCGCCATCGATCGACATCGCGAGCTTCACCGTCACAAACGGACGCTCGGCATTCTGCATGGCGAAGAAGAACGGGGCGTTGAGATCGCGCGCCGCCTGCTCGCATACTCCGGAATCCGTTTCGATACCGTTCGCAGCGAGATACGCCCCGCCGCCGGCCGCAATCGGATTGGGATCGTGCACGGCATACACCACCCGCGACACCTGCGCATCGCGCAGCGCGCGTGTGCACGGCGGCGTTGCGCCGGCATGGTTGCAGGGCTCCAGGGTGACATAGACCGTGGCACCGTTCGCGGCGGCGCCTGCGTTGTGCAACGCGACCACTTCAGCGTGATCCGTGCCATATCGCGCATGCCAGCCTTCGCCGACAACCATGCCGCCGTGCACGACAACCGCTCCCACCATCGGGTTGGGCGCGACGTGCCCGGCGCCGCGTTCGGCCAGTTCCAGCGCGCGTCGCATGAATCGCGCGTCGGCGGCGAGCAGGCGCGACATGGTGGAATCAGAACCGGACGGTCACGCCAACGGAGCCGTAGGTGTACGTCTCGTTGGCCCGACGACCGCCAAACGTGTTCAGCGTCTGGCGCAGCGTGCCGGCGCTGGACCGCCCGTACTCGGCGACAATGCGCGCAACGGGCAGACCAAACGACCCGTTCACGAACGCGGTGTTGCGAGTGACTTTTTCACGTAGCGTAGGGAAAGTGAGCGCCGCACGGGCGGGCGTTCCCTGCACCGTTTCGTTCACGATAGCGCGCAATCCGCCAACGCCTTCGATTTCGTCACGTCCCACGCCGGCCGCAATACCAAACAACAGAAAGCGTTTGCTGGCCGCCACGCGCAGCGTGTTCACGGTCAACGACATGTTGCGCGCGGCGAGTGTGTCGTTGGTGGGCGTGTAGTCGAGACTGAGCGTGGGTACTTTCCGTCGCACGCCGCTCACGCTTACTCCTGGTACGAACGCGGATTCCTGCAAAACGCCGACGCGAACACCATACGACATCGCGAAGCGGGCGCCCTGCGGCTTCAACTTGAAGTTTCCCGACGAAATACCTGAGGACCCGATTGCACCGACCAGTACGTCCACGCCGCCGACATTGGTGACACCCATTGGCAACCCCGCCAATACGCCAATGGCCGCGTCGATGGACGGCATCGGCAGCGGTACGCGCGATGCGCCGAAATCGTCGGACACCGGTGCAGCGCGAGCTAACGTGAGTGGTACGGTGTTTCGGGGCAGCCGTCCATCGACCGCCGTGACCCGCAGCGTAATGGTGCGCTTGCCCCAACCACCAAGGGTGCCCCCCTCGCCGAGCACATGATTGCCTCCGGCCAGCGCCACACCAACCTGCGGTACGACAAACGCAAAGATATCGGCCGCCTTCCGACAAACGTCGTCGGCGTTGCCGGCCACGGCCGGTGTGACCGTGCAGTTTGGCGATACACTCTGCGCCTTCGCGGCATGGGCCGACAGCAGCGCCACGACGCATGCAACAACCCCTCCGCACCGACGCGAGGTGCGATAGCGGCTCATGTCACGGCGCCGTCCAGGCGCACTCGGCCTGATCCGGGCACCAATCGTCCCAGCTCCCACGCGGCGATGCCGCAGTCATGCGCGCGCTGCAGCACGCGGCGCGCGTTGTCCGACGATACAATGACCACCATTCCCACTCCCATGTTGAAAGCCCGGTACATCTCGAAACGCGGAACGCCGCCCGCCTCTTCGAGTACCCGGAACCATGAGGGGATGGTCCATGTGCTGGAGATCACATCGGCGTCGAGCGTTGGCGGGAGCGCGCGGTTGAGATTTCCCGGCAACCCGCCGCCGGTGATGTGCGCCATCGCATGAATATCCGAGAGCAGTGGCCTGAGACACGCGAGGTACGACCGATGGACTTTCAGCAGCACGTCGGCGACGGTCGCACCGGCGGCGTCGGGAAACGGATCGTGCGGACCGAGTTGCAGCCGGTCAGCGACGATGCGTCGGGCCAGCGAGTAGCCATTGGTGTGCAGTCCATCACTGGCCAGCGCCACCATCACATCATCGGGCTCAACCCGTTCGCTGCCGAGCACGGCGTTTTCTTCGACGATACCCACGACGAACCCCGCCAGATCGTAGTCGGGGGGCGTGTAGACGCCGGGCATCTCCGCCGTTTCGCCGCCGATCAGCGAACAGCCGTTCTCACGACAGCCTGCGGCAACTCCGCTCACGACCGCTTCGACGACCGATGGCACGAGCGTGCCGAAGGCGACGTAGTCGAGAAAGAACAGCGGCACGGCTCCCTGCACCAGAATGTCATTCGTGCAATGATTGACCAGGCAGTGTCCGATCGTGTCGTGGCGGTCACTTTCAATCGCCAGCTTGATTTTCGTGCCCACCCCGTCGGCGCTGGCCACCAGCAACGGTGCGCGATAGCCCTCCGGTACGCGAAACATGCCGCCGAATCCGCCAAAGACACCGCGTGCACCGGCCGTCAATGTGGATTGCACCAGTTTGGCGAGCCGATGCTTCGCCTCATCGGCCGCCTCAATGTCGACACCCGCCGAGCGATAATCCATGGGCACGCCAGGCACGGCGGTCATGCGTCGAGGTTTGCGTCAAACGCGACCAGTTGGCGGAACTCCTGTACGCGGGCGTCGATGTCCGCGCGCGTGATCTCGAGCAATCGCGTGTTGGAAAACTTTTCGACGGCAAACGATCCCATCGCCGATCCAACCACCACTGCGCGGCGCATTGCGCGATCGCTCAGGTCGCCCGTGGCAGCGAGCGAGCCGATGAAACCGCCCGCGAACGAGTCGCCGGCGCCCGTTGGATCAAACACCGACTCGAGTGGATACGCGGGTGCGAAAAACACACTGTCGTTCGTGAACATGAACGCCCCATGCTCCCCCTTCTTGATGAGCACGTGCTTCGGTCCCTTGTCGAGAATCCACCGCGCCGCCTGCACGAGATTCGTGAGTCCCGTGAGTTGACGGGCCTCGCCGTCGTTGAGCGTGATCAGGTCCACGTGCCCGAGCAATTCCACGAGTTCAGGACGACGTGACTCGATCCAGAAATTCATGGTGTCGCACGCCTCCAGCCGTGGCTTCTCAACCTGCTCGAGCACCTGCAGCTGCAGGCGCGGATCGATATTGGCCAGGAACACGAACGGTGCGCGCCGAAAGGCCTCCGGTATCTTGGGACGGAAATGCGAGAACACGCCGAGGTGTGTCTCGAGTGTTTCGGCCGAATTCAGATCGTGCCGATAGCGACCACGCCACCGGAAACTTGTCCCGGCCGCCCGTTCCACGCCGGAGATATCGACGCCGCGCTCCCGCAACGCTTCGAGTTTCTCGATGGGATAATCATCGCCAACGACGCCGACCAGCTGCACCGGGGTGAAATGCGACGCGGCGGACGAGAAGAACGTGCCCGACCCGCCCAGCACATCGTCGGCACGTCCAAATGGCGTTTCGACTGAATCCAGAGCGACCGACCCCACCACCAGCACCGTATTGGCGTTGCTCATGCTCACATGCGCTCCGGCGCAGAAAGTCCAAGAATGCGCAGGCCGGACGCGAGTCCCAGCTGCGTGGCGCGTGCCAGCACGAGTCGTGCGCGCGTAATCGCCTCGGGTTCACCAAGGACGTGATGCTTGTGATACCACGTGTGTGCCGCGCGCGCCGTTTCCTGCAACCAGGCCGCGATGCGGTGCGGCTCGAGATTCTCGGCCGCACTGCGCACGATTGACGGAAAGTCCAGCAGCTGCTTGATGAGTTCCTGTTCGGCCGGTTCGGCCAGCACGGCGAGGTCAACGCCTTCGGCGCTCACCGCGGTCGCATCTATTGCTCCGACGCGAAAGATGCCACACATACGGGCGTGCGCCATCTGCACATAATAGACCGGGTTTTCTTCCGACTGACTGCGGGCCAGATCGATATCGAACACGAGTTGCGAATCGCCGCGGCGCATCAGGAAAAAGAATCGCACCGCATCGCGGCCCACTTCGTCGATGAGGTCACGCACGGTCACATACGCGCCGGCGCGTTTGGAGATCTTCATCTCCTCGCCGCCTTTCATCACGGTGACCATCTGATGCAGCACGTATTCGGGATAGCCAACAGGGATGCCGATGCCCAGCGACTGCAGGCCGGCCCGCACGCGGGTGGTGGTGCTGTGATGATCGGCACCCTGCACATTTATCGCGCGCTGATACCCGCGCTGCCACTTCGTGACGTGGTACGCCACATCGGGTACGAAGTAGGTGAACTCGCCTCCCTTCGCATCGCTCTTTTTCATCACACGGTCCTTGTCATCACCAAATGCCGTGGTGCGCAAAAACAGCGCGCCGTCCTGCTCAAAGCTGTATCCCGATTGGCCCAGCGCCGCGACCGTCTTCTCGACGCGCCCGTCGGCATAGAGCGAGCTTTCCAGATAATATGTGTCGAAGTCGACGCCAAACGCCTGCAGATCGAGATCCTGCTCGTGTCGCAGCGCGGCCACTGCAAAAGCGCGCATGGCGTCGAGATCGTGTGTGGCGGCGTCGCCGGGGTGTTGCACGACATAGGCCTGGGCAATTTCGCGAATGTACTCGCCGTGATAACCACCATCAGGAATGTCTAGCCTCTGCCCGGCCAACTCAATAACCCGCGCCTGGATGCTGCGGGCAAGATTCGCGATCTGTGCGCCCGCGTCGTTGTAGTAGAACTCGCGATCGACGCGCCATCCTGTCCACTCGAGCAAGGTTGAGATCGCGTCGCCCAGTGCGGCTTGTCTTCCGTGCCCAACGTGCAACGGACCCGTGGGATTTGCCGACACGAACTCCACAACCACGCGCGCGCCGTGACCGATGTCGAGATGTCCCCAATTGGTTGGATCGGCGAGGATTGGCAGCAGGCCCTTGGCGAGGTAGCCAGCGTCGAGGCGGAAATTCAGAAACCCCGGTCCAGCGATCTCGGCGTTTTTCACGCCGAGGCTTGGTAAATCCATCGCCAGCAGCAGGGCCTCAGCGATGTCACGCGGTTTTCGACCCAGTGGCTTGGCGAGCAGCATGGCGACGTTGGTGGCCCAGTCGCCGTGCGCAGGATCGCGCGGACGCTCGAGCACCGGAGCGATGTTGTCGGGCGCGCCCAATGCCTGCGCGGCGCGCGCGATGCCGGCGCGCAAGGTTTCGGCCTGATTCACGGTCGAGAGATCGCTTGAGGCGAGGCCGCGGCGGTCAGTCGCTGTTGGGTGACGGCGGCGCGCTGGCGGCGGGCCTGCTTTCCGCCGACTTGCTCTCGCTCTTGCTGTCACCCTTGCTCTCGCTCTTGCTCTCGCTCTTGCTCTCGCTCTTGCTCTCGGCCTTACTCTCGGTCTTACTCTCGGTCTTACTCTCGCTTTTGCTTTCTCGCTTGCTTTCGCTCTTG
>JANMRE010000159.1:0-4547 GCA_031370885.1 Gemmatimonadaceae bacterium | reverse complement strand
TGGGTTGTACAACGACGACGACATTGCGGGTTCACGCGATGCGACGTTGCGCAATCATCTCATGGTGCGCCGCAACTACGAGGCGCTCGTGTCCGGTGATGGCGCCTGTGCCGGGTGCGGCGAGAAGAGCATCCTGCGCGCAGTGGCCAGCGTCACCGAGGCGTACATGCGTCCGCTGTATCACCGGAAGGCGGACCGGCTCCGCAAGAAGGCGGCACGGCTCGAAACGGAAGGTGCGGAAAAGCTCTCGACGCTTAAGGCGCGCAGCGACACCGAGTACGGCCTTTTCCGCAAAACGTTCGCGCACGTGATCGTGGGTCTGGGTGGCGAGAACGATGGGGATACTGACCGGCGCATTGCCGACTACGAAACACAACACGGGCCGATCACCGACGCCCAACTCGTAAGCGGCCTGGCCGCCGTGCTGGAGCAGGATGCGTTCAACCACAAGGACTTGCAATCCGTGGACGGTCGGCGCGCGAACGGCATGTCGGTCATGATGATGGGCGCGAGCACCGGGTGTAACACGGTGTATGGCTCCACTCCACCGGGCAATCCGCACCCATATCCGTGGATGAACTCGCTGTTCCAGGACGGCGCGACGATTTCGTGGCTGATGGCGGAGTCGGTCATTGTGGGTCATGCCAACCGCTCTGTTTCACCGGAGCGCTTGGCCGATGCGCTGCTCGATCGGACGGAGCAGGTGGTCACCGAAGCCGACTACTTCACGCTCACCCATCTCGACGATGCGCTGATGACCGAGCAGGAAATCCGCGAACTCCCCAAAATCTGGGTTATTGGCGGCGACGGCGCACTGGGCGACATCGGGTTCCAAAACGTGTCCAAGGTGATTTTGCAGAATCGGCCCAACGTGAAGATGCTGATGCTGGACACGCAGGTATACTCGAATACCGGTGGCCAGAATTCCGATTCGTCCACCATGCTTGGTGGGTACGACATGAATCAGTTTGGCGTCGCCTCCCAAGGCAAGTTGATTGAAAAAAAGAACGTCGCCGAGGCGTTCACCAGCGGTCACGGTTCACCGTTCGTGGCGCAGGTGTCGATGGCCAACGCGGCGAAACTCTACAAGGCGCTGATCGACGGTCTGGAGTACCGCGGGACGGCGTTTTTCCAGAGCTACACCACGTGTCAACCCGAACACGGTGTTGCCGACAACATGAGTGCGGATCAGGCGAAGATGGTGCGCGACGCCCGTGGGATGCCGGAGTTTGTCTTCAATCCCCGTCGCGGCGAAACCTCGCAGGAGGCGTTTGATCTCAAAGGCAACCCCAGTATCGACCGCGACTGGTGGCACACGAAGTACGCCAGCACCGGCGAAGCGTACTGCTTTGGCGTGGGACACTGGGCGCTCACGGAAGGTCGTTTCCGAAAGCACGTGAAATCGGTCAAGGAGGCGGAGGTCGCTTCGCTCACGCCCTTTGACGACATGCTGTACTTCGTTACACAGGACGACGTGATCCACCGGCGCGTGTTCGATCCGACGCACCGCAGCTTCGTTCCCAACTTCGGCTGTTACATCAAGGTGGAGAGCGGCGGTACGTTCCAGTTTTATGCGGTCTCGCGCCAGATGGTGCTCTTCGCGGTCGAACGTCGCAAGGCATGGCGCATGCTGCAGAGCAAGGCGGGCGTGGTCAACAAGGACTACCTCGCGCAGAAGTTGTTCCTCGCGAAAATCGACAAGGGCGAGCTGTCGCTGGCCGATGCGAAAGCAACGATGCACGAGCTGTTGACGGCGGAACCGGTGGTGGCGCACTGACCACATACTGGCGCTGCGCAGCCGGTACTGTCAGCCGGTCAACGCCTCGTCGGCAAGAACGTGCGGGCGCAACAGGATAGTCGCGATACTCTCGGGCATCTCGTGAATCGCGACTACGCGTGTTGTGCCGTGCGGATCACCAGGCGCGTTCACCGTCACGCACAACGATGGACCAACACCGGCCACACTGCCCACCACGCAGGTGACGCGACCGGTGCGCCGATGCGTAAGCGTGACCGTGTATTGGCCCGTTGGCATCGCGACCACCAACACATCGCTGGCCGCGATACGGGTGCATGAACCACCGGCCGCCACCAGCGCCATGGCACCGGCTGCGACGCCCCAGGTGGCGCGATCTTGCGGTTGCGGAGCGCGCTCGAAGTGCGCGGCGGCCGACAGACTGCCGGGCAGCGCGGCGCGCGCCGCTCCAAGCCATTGGATGAACTGGGGCTCCAGTTGTGGGGCAAGGCCGGACAGTTCAAGTACGCGCGCCGCGTAGCGCAGCACCTGACGCGTTTCAATGCGCTTGACCTCGTCAAAGAACCACGCGCACGAGGTGAACATGCGCAACGTGGCCCGCTGCAGTTCAAGCAGTTCGCGCGCGCGCTGCACACCGGCATCATCGCAATCGGGCCGCACGGCGTTTCGCACGAACTCTTCCAGCGGTGGCCCGTCGTATGCCACTGCCGCACCGTACGCGTCGCGCACCTGCCAGGGGTCGTTGGTAAAGAGGGCACGCCCTTCGTGCTCGAACACCGTGTTGCTCGCTGCGGCGAGCGCGGTGAGCGCGTCTCGCAGGGGGCCACGCCACTGCTGCGCGGCTGGCTGGCGCATGTCAATGCGACAACCACAGTTGCTGCGCCAGCGCTCGATGCCGTGCGCACAACTCCAGGACGATGGAGAAATCAGCCGCGCGTTGAGCGTGGCAGGGTGCGAGGCAACGAGCGCGGCGGCATTGATGAGCCGCGCATCAGGGCGCTGCGCAATCATGGACAGGGACAACGCCAGCGCGCGCTCGCCATCCTTGTGATGGTGACCGAACGTCTCGCCATCGGTGGCCAGTGTGGTGCACCGTGCCTGTCCGTCATCCAATGAGGGCGCCAATCGCCGAGCCAACATTTCGGGATTACGCAGCAGTCCGCCAAACGCCACCTCGCCGGCCAGTCCACCATCGTAGGGAACGATGGTGAGGGTGCGTCCGGCCGCGCCATGCCACCGCACCGGAAGCCCATGCGTTTCCTCGCCCACGTGCACCTGATATGGCGCGAGGATGGTGAAGAGGATGCCTTCCTCGGCGAGCAGATCGAGCGTGTCGTCGTCGGCCGCGCATTCCGGCAACCACATACCCTCCGGTGTGCGACCAAATCGACGTTGGAAGTCGGCAATGCCCCACCGCACTTCGGTGCGGCGATCACGGGGTGAGGCGAGTGGCAGGATCACGTGGTGATACGGCGCGGCGATGGCATTGCCGTGCCCCAGACGCCGAACGCTCGCGGCATCGCCGTCCACCATCGCGCGCAGTGTTGCCGGTGCCTCGGTTTCCATCCACTCGCACAGCGTGGCCCCGACGTCGAACGTACACCACGCGTACAGGTTGACCAATCGCGCGATGCCCGACGGGGCATCCGGGTCGCTGGCTGTAAATCCAGCGTGCGGCCTGCGCACTTCGGCCGCCGCGAGTCGCGCGTAGCATTCGCGATCGATGCGGGCGTTCCAATCGTGATCGGGTGCGGCCGATGCCTCGGACGCGACCGACTCCAGCCAGGGATCCTCGCGAGGGGGCTGGTAGCAGTGGGCATGAACGACAACGTGATGCATCAGTCGCCGCGCAAAAGGTGCGACGGCGACGACGCGTCGCACAGCGGCATCGGAGTCAAACGCGCTCGCCGGCAATGGCGCGCGCCCGAAGGTACAGCTGCGCGTACTGCTCCGCCGCGCGTTCCCAACCGAAGTCACGATGCATGGCCGTTCGCATGCGCGACTCCCAGGTCACCGGGTCCGAAAATCGCACGAGCGCACGCGACATGGCCCAGTCCATGGCGCCGACCGTGTATTCATCGAAGAGAAAGCCCGTCACATCGTCTTCGACCGTATCGGCAATCCCGCCCACACGGCGACCGATGGGTAACGCGCCGTATCGCTGGGCGCGCATCTGCGTGAGACCGCAGGGCTCATACTGCGAAGGCATCAGAAACATGTCGGCACCGGCCATCAGCCGATGTTCCAATCGGTCCGTAAAATCGAGCTGCACGCCGATGTGACGCGGTCGCCGGGCCGCGAGTTGCAGCAGCGCGCGCTCGTAGCGGGCTTCTCCTGCCCCCAGGAACACGAACTGGGCGTCGAGGTTTCTGACCAAATGCGAACTGAGAATGAGATCCAGGCCTTTCTGTGTGACCATGCGTCCCGTCATGCCGAACAGTGGTGTGCGACGGCGCTGCGGCAAGCCAAACGACCGCTGCAGCGCGGCCTTGCACCTGGCCTTGTTGGCAATCGGATCCTTCGCGGCGTAATTGGCCGTGATCTGATCGTCGTATCGGGGATCCCACGTCGACTGGTCGATCCCGTTGGTGATGCCGGTGAATCGGTCACCAAGCCACTGAAATACTTCCTGCAGTCCGAACCCGCCGCCGGGGGTGCGCAACTCCGTGGCGTGATTCGGGCTGACGGTTACGACCATGTCGGCGAACGTCAGGCCGGCCTTGAGGAAGTTGATCTTGCCGTACCACTCCACGTGTCGGAACGTGAAGAGCTCCGGCGGAATGCCGCACTC
>JANMRE010000136.1:0-7712 GCA_031370885.1 Gemmatimonadaceae bacterium | reverse complement strand
GCAAGTATCGGCGCACATCGAGCGACTCGGGCGCGAAATCGTCGACTGGGTGGAATCGCGCGCCGACATGCGACTGGTAACGCCCGCCGATCCGGCGCGCCGCGCCGGTGTTGTCTCATTTGCGCCGCGTGACCCTTCGGCGGTGAGCGCGCGATTGCAGGCGGCGCACGTCGTCCACGGGGTGCGCGAAGGCGCCGTTCGCTTCTCACCACACTGCTACAACACCCTCGAAGAAATTCGTCGCGTGTTGGCCGTTCTGGAGCGCTGACGCGTCCGACGCGGTTCGTCCTTGAGCGGAATGAGGGGTGAGGGCAGAGGGTTTACTCCACCCTCACTCCTCACCGCTCCACCCTCACCCCTTTGGTTGCTCACCCCTCTGCTCCCTCACCCTCTGCTCCTCCCTCTGCTTCTCACCCCTCTGCTCCCCGACACTACCGCGCGTGCACCTCCACCAGTCCGCACTCGCGCGCGCCCTTGCGCAGCAGCAGGTAGCGGCCGACCAGCAAGCCGTCTCGCGATACCGTGCGGTCGGACGACGACAACCTGGCCCCGTTCACACTCACACCGCCCTGTTCGAGCAATCGCTTCGCCACACCGCGTGATGCGGCGAATCCGAGCGCCGTGAGGCACTCGCACACGTCAACGCCATCCGCCAACGCGCTGCTGTCGACCGGCGCGGCGTACACCGCGAACGGAATCTCCGTCCGCAATGCCTCCAGGGCTTCCGTCGAAAGCGTGGACGCGTCGGCCTTCTCGAACAGCAGTGCCGACACCTCGCGGGCAATCCGTGCCGCGTCCGCGCCGTGAACGCGCGTGGTGACGTCCGTCGCCAGTGTGCGCTGGGCCTCGCGTTTTTCGGGAGACGTCCGGACCAACTGATCGAGGGCCTCGATCACGTCGCGCTCGAGCAGCGTGAAAAAGCGCAGGAAACGCGACACATCGCGATCGTCGGCGCCCATCCAGAACTGAAAGAACCGGTAGGGTGACGTGCGCGTGCCGTCGAGCCATACCGCACCGGCTTCGCTCTTGCCGAACTTGGAGCCGGTGGCAGTGGTAATGAGTGGAAACGTCAGGGCGTGGGCGTCCGCACCCGACGTCCGCCGGATCAATTCGAGACCCGCCGTGATATTGCCCCATTGATCGCTGCCGCCAAGCTGGAGGGTCACGCCTTCGCGTCGGTGCAACTCCAGGAAGTCGTGCGCCTGCAGCAGCATGTACGAGAACTCGGTAAAGGAGATGCCGTCCGCGAGCCGCGACTTCACGGAGTCTTTGGCCAGCATGTAGTTCACCGAGAAGTGCTTGCCGGTATCACGGAGGAACTCCAGCAGCGACAACGACGTCAGCCATTCCGAGTTGTTCACCAGTTTCGCGCCGCGTGGACCATCGAAGTCGAGAAATTGCGCCAGCTGACGGCGGATCCCGTCGGCGTTCGCCGCGATGGTCTCGAGAGTCTGCAGCGTGCGTTCCGTGCTGCGTCCACTGGGATCGCCAATCATGCCGGTGCCACCACCCACCAACGCAATCGGGCGATGACCGGCCCGCTGCAGATGCACGAGACCCATTACGGGCACGAGATTACCCACGTGCAGACTGGGCGCCGTTGGATCGAAGCCGCAGTAGCCGGACACCGTTCCACGCTGCAAGGCGGCGGCCAGCCCGTCGGTGTGCTGGAACAGGAGTTCGCGCCACGCGAGCTCGAAGAGGGGTGCGGGCAAGGTGGAGTCGCTCATTCGGGAAAGATATCGGCTGTCCCCCTCGTGGCGCGCCCGGGGGACGGTCAGTAGCGTTCAGGACATTCATGCAATTTTCTCCGACCGATTTCGCGCGCCGCTATCCGCGGCTGGCCTGGCTCATTGTAGTCGCTGTGTTCGCCGGCGCGCTGGGTGCAGGCGCGCTCGGGGGTGCCTGGATGGTCATTTGCCGGAATGGGCGCTGCCCGTCGATCGCGTCACTCGAAGCGTATGTGCCACGGCAGACGTCCAAGGTGTATGCGGCCGACGGTCGCTTCATGACCGAACTCGGCCTCGAACGACGCACCCTGGTTCGGCTCGATCAGATTCCCAAACATGTGCGCGACGCTGTCATCAACACCGAAGACCGGCGCTTCTACGGGCACGGCGGAATCGACTACTATCGCATTGTCGGCTCGGCGCTTCGGAATGTGCGCGCCGGACGATATGCACAGGGATTCTCGACGATAACCATGCAGCTCGCACGCAATGTGTTCTCGGACCGCATTTCGCGCGAGAAAACACTGCTTCGCAAGCTCAAGGAAGCACGCGTGGCGCGCGCCATTGAGAAGCGATATTCCAAGGACAAGATTCTCGAGCTGTATCTCAATCAGGTCTACCTGGGCAATGGCGCCTACGGCGTCGAGACGGCCGCGCAGCGATATTTCGGCAAATCGGTGCGTGACGTGTCCGTGGCCGAGGCGGCGATGCTGGCCGGTTTGCTGAAGGGACCGGAGCGATACAATCCACGGCGCTTTGCCGACCGCGCGATCTTGCGTCGCAACACCGTGCTGGAAATCATGCGTCGCGAGCACGTGATCAACGATGCCGACGCGTCGCTCGCCAAGGCATTCCCGCTGCAACTTGCGCAGCGCACCGAGTCTGGTGATGTGGCGCCGTATTATCTCGAATGGGTGCGCCAGACCCTTCTCGAGCACTTCGGTGATCGGCTGTACGATGAGGGGTATAAGGTGTACACCTCGCTGGACCTGGACATGCAGGGCGCCGCCGAGCGCGCACTCGAGAACCAGCTCAAGGCTATCGAAGCGGGGCGACACGGCGCCTACAGTCACTTGTCGTATGAGGCGTACCTGGCACGCTCGGCCGAAGGAGGCGAGACAGGCGCCGCCAATTCGCCGTATCTGCAGGGTGCGTTTGTCGCCGTCGATCCACGCAGTGGCGCCGTTCGCGCGATGGTGGGCGGACGCGACTTCGGCGACTCCAAGTTCAACCGCGCAGTGCAAGCCTTGCGTCAACCGGGCTCCACCTTCAAGCCCATCGTGTACGCCACCGCCATTCACGAGGGCTACAGTCCGGCGCAGGTGGTGGACGACGCACCCATTGCTCTGGAGCAGCTTTCCGGCGAAACGTGGACGCCGCAGAACTACGACATGAAGTTCATGGGACCATTGCCGCTGCGGAAAGCGCTGTACCTGTCGCGTAATCTCGCCGCCATTCGCACGGGGATGGTGGTTGGCGCCGACGCGGTCATCAGAATGGCACGTCGATTTGGTATCAAGACGCCGGTTCCGCCATACCCGTCGATGTTCATCGGATCGGCCGACGTCTATCCCGTCCAAATGATCGGTGCGTACTCGGTGTTTGCCAATCTCGGACTGCGCTCAACGCCGCATGCCATCGTCAAGGTGGAAAACGCGCAGGGCAAGGTCATCTGGCAGCCATCGATCAATCGCGAAGCGGTGCTCTCGCCTGAAGAAGCGTGGCTTATGGTGAGCATGATGAAGGATGTCGTCATGCGCGGCACCGCCGCTCGCATCTGGGGCTCAGGCTTTCGCGTTCCGGCAGGCGGCAAGACCGGAACAACCAATGACGGCGCAGACGTCTGGTTCATTGGCTATACCGCAGATCTCGTGGCCGGGGTGTGGATGGGCTTTGATCGACCCACCAAAATCAAGAGCAATGCGCAGGGTGGCGAGCTGGCGGCGCCGGCGTGGGCCGCGTTCATGACGGAAGTCTATCGTCGCAAACCAACACCTCCCGACTGGCCGCGTCCCGATGGCGTTGTGGTACGCGAGATCGATGCACTGACCGGACGTCTCGTGACGAACGCCTGTACGACCAATCTGGTGATGGAGTACTTCGTGGCTGGTACCGAGCCCACCCACACCTGCGTGGAAAACGTGCCGAACCCGATGCTGGCGCGATCTGACAGCGCGCCGCGCATCGGTACGGCGCGCGACTCGGTCCGGCCGCCAATCGAGCTCCCGTGAGGAACAGCCGCCTACGCTCCTGTAGGTGACATCAGGATGACGGCCGTGACCGCCACGACCACATCACGCACGGTCTACACAGCCGCGTGGGTGCTGCCCATTTCTGCCGCACCAATCGCTCAAGGTGCCATTGTTGTGGACGGCGAGCGTATCGCGTATGTGGGCAGCGCAATCGGACTGCCGGCACGCTACAGGTCCGAACGGCGCGTCGACCTTGGTGCCGCGGTATTGATGCCGGGGCTTGTCAACGCCCACACGCACCTCGAGTTGACGGCGATGCGCGGCTTCCTCGAGGGACTCGCGTTCCGAGAGTGGCTGACGGTGCTCACGCGGGCGCGGGAAGCATGCTTCGAGCCTCACTCGCTGTACGACTCCGCCTGTGCCGGCATAGAAGAGGCGCTCCGTAACGGCATCACCACCTGCGCTGATACTACAGCGTCCGGTGAGTCCCTGGCCGCTATGCGCCACATGGGAGTGCGGGGGATTGGCTACCTTGAGGTGTTCGGGCCGGATCCGGCGCAGTGCGCCACTTCGATCGCCAGGCTCGCCCAACGGGCGGGCGTGTTGCGTCAGCAGGACACGGCGTTGGTCGGCACGGGAATTTCACCGCATGCACCGTACACCGTGTCGGCGAATCTCTTTCGTGCTGTGGCCGAGTTGGCGCGATCCGAACAATGGCCTGTTGCTGTGCATGTGGCCGAGAGCGTTATGGAAACGCATTTCGTGCGCGATGGCGAAGGGCCGTTTGCCGATGGTTTGCGTGCTCGCGGCATTCTGGTGGCACCGCAGGCGCGCTCCTCGATTGCCCTGCTTGACGCCTGCGACCTCCTGGCGTGCCAACCGCTGTTGATTCACGCGATTCAGGTGGACGACGCGGATATTGCACGCATCGCCGATCGCGGAGCACGAGTTGTCCATTGTCCGATTTCGAATTTGAAATTGGGGCACGGCGTCGCCCCGTTGGAACGATTTCAGACCGCAGGAATTCCCACCGGACTCGGCACCGATTCCGTAGCCAGCAATGATCGCATGGATCTGTTGGGCGAGGCGCGTCAGGCCACCCTGCTCCAGGCGCTGCGACGCGGCGTGCCTGATGCACTGGGCGCGCACGAAGCGCTCATCCTCGCCACACTGGGTGGCGCACAGGCCCTGGGCCTCGCCAATCGTGTTGGCTCGCTCGAAGTCGGCAAAGACGCCGATCTCGTCGCCTTCTCGCTCGATCACGCCGACGCGCTCCCGGTGCACGATCCGGCGGTCACCCTCGTGCACGTGCTTGCGGGCGCCGCAGCTGCGGTCCTGGTGGTTGTCGCGGGCAAAGAGCGCGTGAGACACGGTGTGGTGCTCGACACGGATCTCTCGCGACGCGCGAGGATGGTGCAACTCGGGACGCGACTGCGTGCATGGCGGATCCATCACTTGTCCCCCTGACCAGTGGCGGCACGCTCGACCCGCCGTGTATGCTACAGCGGTACTGCTTGCTGATGCTTCGTGATTCCCGACTTTCACCGATGGAGCCAAGGGCATGATCGCCGGTTGTCTCGCGCTGAACGCATCGTACGAGCCGCTGACGATGGTACCCCTGCGACGGGCCCTTCGACTGGTTATCGACGGCAAAGCCGAAATCGTCGAGGCCGAACACGAGCGTCCCGTGCGATCGGAGCGTCGGGCGTTTCCGCGTCCAGTGGTCATTCGGCTCACGCGCTTCGTGCACGTGCCACGGCGTTTCCGTCGGCAGGTCACGAACACGTTCCTCTTTGCGCGCGATGACTATCGCTGCCAGTACTGCGGGCGCCCCGCGGCGGAACTCAAGCCGCGCGAGTCGCTCACGCGCGACCACCTGATTCCAATGTCGCGCGGCGGGCTGAATGACTGGACCAACGTGGTGACCGCCTGCAGCAGTTGCAACACGCGCAAGGCAAATCGCCTGCCGGACGAGATTGGCATGCATCCGCTGCACATCCCGGTGGAACCGCATTTCGTGCACCTCAGCTGGGCGGTCCGTCGGCTCACGCCTATCCAGGCGCGCTATATCCGTGTGTTTTACGGCGAAGCGACCCTGCGACAGCTCGAGGAACTCGAGCGCGTGAGCCGACCGCGAACGGCTATCGGCTGACCAAGGGCGCCGGCGCGCCACTGCTTGCGCCCCCTCTACCCTCACAGCTCGCCCCTCCAACGCTCACCCCTTCCGTTGCTCATTCCCACAGGCCTCACCCCCTCCAACCTCTCGACGAAAACACCAAGCAGCGTTGGAGACTCTACACTACGGAGCCGACAACGCCGCGCGCCATTTGGCCCATTGCGTGGTTGCCTCGCTGGCCCACCGCGTCTTGGTGGTCCCCAACAGCGCGATCGCTCCGCCGGCTACGGCGCCGAGCGTAGCGGCCCAACGCACCAGAGGTTCATTCGCACCGACGTCGCCAACCAACGCGACAACCAACTCGCGTCGCATGCGCATTATCACCGGTGAGGCGACCAGAATACTGTTGAAGTTCGGATCGTAGCGGGCCCCCACGCCCTCGATCAACACGGCGGTGCGGGCGAAGTACACCAACTCACCCGGCATCACAATCGGCCACGAAAACAACTCGTGCATCACGCGTTCGGCCAACATGCGCGTCCGATCCACGATCGCCGATTCGCTGTAGGCAATGTCGAGAAGGACCGACACCAGTTCGCGCATCGTCTCCGGCGCGGTGCCTGGCGCCGCCATGCCCAACGCGAAGAACCCGTTGGCTGTCCCCTCCGGATCGCGACGCACGGCGGCGATGATTGTATCGAAGAGCGCCTTGCGTGTCTTCACATCGACGTCGATCACCATCCCGAAATCCAACAGAATGATGCGACCGTCCGCATCCACCAGCAGGTTGCCCGGATGCGGATCGGCGTGGAACACGCCGTCGCGCAGCATCATGCGGGCGTAGCACTCGATCAATGTCTCCACCAGCGCGCTCAGCGAAACCGTTCCGGCGGCGATACGCGCATCAAGCGCGTCGATCCGCGTGCCGGGCAGATACTCGAGGACGAGCACGGCGTGACGCGTGAGCCCGGCGATCACTTCAGGAATGCGGATGCGCGGTTCGTCGACAAAGCGCTCGCGCATCCGCGCGCACTGCAACGCTTCGCGTTCGAAATCCATTTCTTCGCCCACGTGCAGGGCGAACTCCTCAAGCACCACGCGAAAACCCAACACGTGATGATGCGGGAATCGCACGTACATCCAGTTCACGATACGGCGGGCCAGCCGCACATCGCGCGCCACAACGGCTTCGACACCAGGCCGAAGGATCTTGACCACCACTTCGCGTCCGCGATACCGCGCACGATGCACCTGACCCAGCGAGCCGGCTGCCAGCGGGACGGGGTCCAGCGCATCCACGATCGTATCCGGATCGATACCCCAACTGCGTTCCAACACGGCCCGCAGAGCCGGCCACGCTACCGGCGGGACCTGATCGGTGAGGGTGGACAGTGCGCGCAGGTATGGCTCGGCCACCAGATCGGCGCGTGTCGAGAAAATCTGCGCCAGTTTGACGAAGGTTGGACCAAGAGTGGCCAAGGCCAACACCACCTGTTGCGCACGCCGGTCGTGAAATGCCGGTGTGCGGAACGTGGGCGTGCCCCATCGAATCCAGCGCCGATGGTCCCGACGAAATGACAGCGCCAGCGGGACCACGTGAGCGAGGATGACGCCGAGCCGAAGCCAGTCGCGCATCATGTCACCACGGGCGCGGAGGCCGCGCCCGACGCCGCG
>JANMRE010000086.1:0-4569 GCA_031370885.1 Gemmatimonadaceae bacterium | reverse complement strand
GCAGTCGAATGGATAGACACCAACCGTGGCAAACGTGCGCGTGACCAGTGCGTTCGTGGTGACAAGGATATCGCTTGGCGATCCGGGCAATCGTGGACTCCAGATCACGTTGTGATCGATCGGTGTGAACTGGAAACGCACCGTACCGCCGAGCTTTAGGATGATTTCCGACGGGATGAACAACTGCGGGGCCATGGCCACGTCGGCGGTGAGTGGTGCATTGGGAATGGCGATCACCGGAAGCGTCGTGGTCGCAGTTCGCGCGGTGCCCCCGTCCTGCACGCTGACGGTTAACGTGGTGCTGCCAACGCCGACGCCGGCCACGATCCCGTTGCTGTTGATCGTGGCGATCGCGGGAGCGCTGCTTGTCCAGGTGACCACGCGCGATCCCAGCGCAACGAGCCCGCCGAGTGCGTCGCGGCCTTCAACGGTCGCTTGGGTACCTTGTCCGATCTCCAGCGGAGAATCAACGGTACCCGCCACCACGCGGGACAGTACGCCGGCGCCGTTGGTGACTGTGATTGTCAATGACCCAATCGCCGATCCAGAGGACGCGGTGATAGTGGCCAACCCCGTGGCCACTCCCGTGACCAACCCGGTGGCGCCCACGGTTGCGACGTTCGGTGCACTGCTGGACCAGGTAATTGGCGCCGACGGAATGACGACGTTGTCGGTCCCGCGCGCGACCGCCGAAAGCTGCACTGTTTGTTGCGCCGACAGTGTTTGCGTGGCGGCCGTGACGTCGATGCGCGCAACGGCGGGCGGGGTGACGGGGCTGTCGCCACCACTGCACGAGATGAGCAGGACCATCCACCCCGCAATGCATGCGGTGAGAGACCGGGAGCGTGCCGGACGCGTCATGTCGGCCTCATGCGGGTGAACTTTCGTCGATGGCGCCATCCTTCGATAGACGAACCGTGCGGGCATTCGTTTGCGCCGAACTACGGAGTCGGATATCCGTCATCTCCCGTCCTATGTCCGGTATCGTGGTTGGTCCGGTTGCTGATATCGTCGTGCTATTCAAAAGAACGGCGGAACTGCGATATCGGATGAACTGAGGAGCTGAGGAACTGCGATATCGGATAACGGATCGACGACGATAACGGAAATGGGATAGGAGAGGCCGGATATCGGAGGGTGTCGGATATCCGTCATCTCCTGTCCTATGTCCGGTATCGTGGTTGGTCCGGTTGCTGATATCGTCGTGCTGTTCAAAAGAACGGCGGAACTGCGATATCGGATGAACTGTATCGTGGTTGGTCCGATTGCTGGTATCGTCGTGCTGTTCCGAGTGCGTCCGCCTCACGGTCGTGGCGGTCGCGGCGCCGGCGCATCGGGCTTGCCCCCCGGATGCCACTCGGGCTTTGGTCCGTCTGCCAACAATCGCAACGCCCGCGAGGTCGCGCCGATCACCGCGGCCATGTGTGGTGCATCGATCGTGGCGGGTTCGTCTTTCGGGTGATGATATGGTGTGAGCAGGTTGTACGACGACAGCGAGTGCGCCGGAATGCCGATTCGCGCAAAGGCCACGTTGTCACTGCGACTGAAAAAGTTTTGCGTTGGGCGGGGATCGGGGACCAGGGGAATGCCGTTGTCGGCCAGCATATCGCCCATGGTAGAGCGTTCGTAGCCGGTCAGCCACGCCTTGCCAAACCCACCGGCCAATGAATCCGCATGTGCAATCATCTCGACGTTCAAATCCACCACGGTTTTGTCCAGTGGTCGCGTGGGATGCGCGATGTACCAGCGGGTGCCAAAGCCACCCACCTCTTCCCCGGTGATCGCCATGAACACGATGGTACGTTTTGGACGCGGGCCTCGGCGCAACGCCTTGGCCATCTCGATAACGGCGACCACACCCGAGGCGTCGTCGTCGGCGCCGTTGTTGATGGAGTCGCCGTCAACCGGTCGGCCGAAGCCGATGTGATCGTAGTGGGCCGTCACGAGCACCACTTCGTCGCGCAGTGCGGGATCGACTCCCGGTATCACACCTACCACGTTCGCCGAACGCAGACGAGTGACGGGTGCCAACGAATCCCACTGCGCCCAGGACGCCACGGCGCCAGGGCGCGGTTGCGATGCCTGCGGGGCGGGCGCGCCCGAGCCGCGCATCGCCGGTGGCGGCGACAGGCTCTGCAACGGAATCTGCTGGAGGTAGCCACCGGAGTCGCCAGCCGGAACAAGACCAGCGGCCTTGAATTGCGTCGAAATCCATCGCGCGGCGCGGTCTCCACCGCGCGATCCGGTGCGTCGTCCTTCCATGGAGTCGGCGGCAAGAATTCCCACCTGCTTCCTGATGATCGCGGCGTCGAATTTATCGGCGAACACCGCAGGTGCCGACGCACCGACGGTGCGCGGCACCACATCGGCCACCATCGCCAGCCACTGTCGATTGGGGCTCACCGCGAGACGCGTAATCCCACGCACATGCGCGAAGGCAAAGTCGGCGACTTCGGTCCAACCAGTGGCCCCGCGGCGCCAGGTGAACAGCTTGGTGCCCTGTCCCATCACCAGTGTCGTGCTGTCCACCCACGCCAAATCTTCCGATCGCGGCAACGTGCTTACCAACGTATCGATGCGGCGAGTGACCGGATCGAGTTCCATCACGAACCAGAGGTCGGCACTTTTTTGCACGAAACTGACGTGCGTGGTGCCGGGGATCTTGTGCAGCGAACGCCCGATGTTTCGCGCGACAATCGTGCTTCCGGGCCGGCCCAGCGTTGCGACATGCAAGGTGGATGGCGTGCCCAGCACGAACATGGCCCAGGTGGAGTCGTTCGCCTGCGCAAAATACCCAACCGGCTTGAGATCCGGGAACAGCACGGAGGGTTCGCGTGCGTCGAGCGGCAGTCGCCACAGGCGCTGGGTGGAATCGGCCTCAACGCGAATCACCGCGAGCGCTTTGCCGCTGTCAATCGGAAAGGCGGAATACTCGCTTTCCGGTTTGGTGAGTCGCGCCGGAGCGCTCAGTCCCGTGCTGAAATCATAGCGGTAAATGTCCGACTGTCCGTCACCACGATTGGACGTGTAGAACAGCTCGCGTGACGACAACGCAAATGCGGCCTGATTGTCGTAGCCGTCGCGACGCGTAAGGTTGGCCGGTACTCCTACCTTGACCGTGCCGCCCATCATTGCGAGCGGCACAAGAAACACGTCGGCCCCTGGCGATGGCACTGCCGTTCTGGCCACGCCGGTTTGCGCCGATGCAAACGAGCCCTGAAGGGAGGAGAGCATGAACACGCAGCTCGTGGCCACGGCGCGAATGCGAGTGGCCAACGCGGGTTGTCTGGGGTATGGACAGGTCATGACTGAAAGCTACGACTTCCACCGTTGCGCGGCACGTCCTTTCGCGGCTCCCGTCCGCCCAATGCCCATGCGCCTGCCTTCCGGCTCTCCCCGAGTTCGTGCGCTGCTGCTCGTCGCCGCGCTGGTGTCTGCATGTGATCGCACCACCCCTTCCGAACCGGCACCGCCGCCTCCGACAACCAGTGTGGCCAGCCTCGCCACCATTCCGGTCGCGATGTTTTTGCAGGCCGGCCAGGAGCAGGCCATTGTGCTCGAGGCGCGCGACAGCAGTGGCCTGTTGATCGCGAGCCCGGTGGTCACGTGGCGAAGCGACGCGCCAACCGTGGCCACGGTGGACGTCCGCGGACAGGTGCGCGCCATCGCGCCCGGCAGTGCGCGCATCTCCGTGACGTCGGGATCGCTTTCCGCCGTCGTGCAACTGGGGGTGACGGCCGTGACACCAGGTGTGCAGCAATGGCGGGTGGCGCGGGCCGGACTCACCGACAACACCCTCCTCGGCATCTGGGATGATGGTCAGGGGACAACGTACGGTGTTGGTCAGAATGGGACGATCATGCGATCGCGAAACGACGGTCCGTGGGATCTCGTGTCGTTGAACACCACCGAAACACTGGTCGGCATTTGGGGATCGTCTCCAAACGATATCTGGATTGTGGGGACCAACGGGTTGATCGTGCACGGCGACGGCGTCTCATTCCAACCATTCAACAGCGGAACCACGGTCACGCTGCTGGAGGTGTGGGGGCTGTCGGCGAACGAGGTGTACGCGGCTGGTGACCGCGGCACTATTCTGCGATTTGATGGCACCCGTTGGACACCACAGGCAACGCCCGTCACCGACGATCTGTGGGGCATCTGGGGCGCGCACGGGAGCGCGCTGTTCGTGGTCGGCAACAACGGCGTGATCCTGCGCTACGACGGACAAGGCTGGCGTCGCATGAACGTGCCGACGGCCAATGCCCTGTTCGATGTCTGGGGCACCAGTGCGGGCAATGTGTTTGCGATTGGCACGGGCGGCACCATTCTCCGATTCGACGGCATCGCGTGGACCTCCATGTCCACCCCAGGACCAGCGAATCTCTTTGCCATGCGTGGACGATCGTTCGACGATATCTACGCCGTTGGCAATACCGGCGCCTGCTATCACTTCGATGGCGTGGTTTGGCGTGCGCTGGACATTGGCTCCGGGCAAAATCTTCGCGCGATCACCACGCGCGGTGACGGCTCGTTGCGTCTTGGCGCGTGGTGGGGAACCGTGGTGAC
>JANMRE010000029.1:0-5302 GCA_031370885.1 Gemmatimonadaceae bacterium | reverse complement strand
CAAACGGCGCGCTCACCACGGAAATCATGTCGCCGCGCGTCGAGTCGACACCCAGCGCGTTGCGCATAAGCGTTTCAATGCGAGTGATCTCCTCCGGTGTGCGCGTCGTGATGGTGGGTGGCACGGTGGCGGCGGTTGCACTGGTATCCGCACCGGGAGCGCGAGTGACCTTGTCGGCAATGAGCACCGCCACCGTCAACTTCTTCACGTTGCCGATCGCGCCGCTGAAACTCTCAACGCTGCGGGTGTTTTCGTACGACGTGGCGGTCTGCGTGTAGCCAGCGCCTTGCTGGGGAGAGCTCGGGGTGACTTCCGATTTCTGCTCCGTTGTCATCGCTTGCTTGTCGGGGTCCACGGCCTGCGTGGTGCGTTCGACCTTGTCGAAGTTGATTGCGGCGGAAACCTGAACGCGTGCGTTCCCGGCGCCCACCAGACTCGAAAGCAGGTGGTCCGCCTTCTGCTCCATGTACGTTTCAACTTCGCGCTGCACGGCCAGTTGGCGACTGGTCAGTCCGGCCATCGACCCGTCATCCTGCATGGTCAAGGCCTGCCCACGCGAATCGACAATGGTCACGTGCTCCGGGTCGAGTCCGCCAACGCTGCTGGCCACGAGACTCGCGATGCCGCGAACGGTTTCTGCCTTTGGCGCGTCGCCGCCGGCCATGGTTAACGTCACGGATGCCTTCGAGGGGCGCTCGCTGTCCTTGAACAGCTTGTCGTCCTCCAGCGCCAGGTGAACCTGTACCGCCTCGATGTTTTTCATCTTCCCGATCGTACGCTCCAATTCCCCCTCGAGCGCGCGGCCAAAGTTGACCTTCTGTGTGAAGTCGGTCATGCCCCACGACGGCTTATCGAACAGTTCGAGTCCCGGTCGTCCGTCACCGGGCATGGCTTCGGCGGCCAGATCGACGCGTGCCTTCACCATGTCGGTGTTGGCCACCAGCACCGTGGTGCCGGTGACATCGAGGGCGTGTGCGATACCCAGCTCGGTCAACTTGTCGGTCACCTTCTTGACCTGACCTACCGGCATGTCCGCATACAGCGGCACCATCGTGGGCTGGGTGGCCCAGCGCGATACACCGAACACGGCGCCGGTCACCAACACGCCAACGGCAATGATCGCCACCTGGCGACCACCGCTCATGCGACCAAAGAGTGAATCTGTGAAAGACGCCATGACAGGTATTGCGGGTTCAGGACTGCATGGAGATCACAGACCGGTAGGACTCGACGATCTTGTTGCGCATCTCGATAAGGAGGTCCAATGCCAGACCCGCTTCCTCACTGGCGGCCATCACCTGATGAAGCTCGACGTTTTCGCCGGCCGCAAAACGCTGCGTGAGATCGCCGCTTTTGTCGCGCGCATCCGAGACTTCATTGATGACGCGCGTGAGCGTGTTGCCGAATGAGCCGTCGCCTTCCGCAATGACCGGCACCTGCCTGGCGCCGGTGTCCCGTCCAATGAGATCGGGCAGCGAGCGGGTGATGAGATCGACACGGGTCTGCATGATGAAGCCTCCGGTTAATCAGGCGCGCACGTCGAGGCGCACACCGCGCGCCGTCGGTGGCGCAGGATGCGAAACGGCCTTGATGCGCCCGTACGTAAGTGGGCCGAGTGCCGCGGTTTTGGCGAAGAAATTCCGCTCGTCGGCGGTGAGCACGCTCCACAGCGTGGGATCAGTGCCCGCCGGTGCATCCGGGGGTACTGCATGCTGCGTGGCGGACTGACCGGAGATCGGGGTCTGCGCTTTGAGCGCGGGGCGCGCGTTCGTGGCAGCGTTCGCACCCGTGCTCGCGCGATCATTGATCGGTCGCGTGGCATCCGGTCGAACGATCGCGCCGAGGCTCGAGAGAAGCGGGTTGGTGATACCGTTGATGCTCATGACGGATTGAGAGGGGAAGCGCAGCGAGCCGGGAACCGATGGGACATCGGAGAGGAAGAGGAGGAGGAGGAGGACGTCACACCGATTCCCGGACCCGCCGCGCGTTGATCAGATGAGTTCAGATATCGAGCGAGGCGCGCAGAATGGACTTGGCGGTCTGGAACACCGCCGCGTTGGCTTCGTACAGGCGCTTGGCGTCCATGAGCTTCACGAGTTCCTGCGTCGTGTCGATATCGGGATAGCGCACGTAACCGCTCGCGTCTGCATCGGGATGTCCGGGTTCGTACGCCAGGCGACCCTCACCGTGATCTTCCGCGATTCCGGCAACACGAACGCCGTATTCACCACCGTTTGGTCCTGGTCCTGCGCTTTCGGCGCGATATTGCAGCACCGGCACTTCAATGGACTTCGACGAATCGCTTCGTGCGGACTTGTCAGGCGACGGATTCAAGCCAAACACACTGGCGCCCGCTGCGACGCCAACACCATTCCCCTGTTCGCCATATTCCGCGTTTTGCGCGGTGGCCGCTTCCATAACCACCTCACGACGCTTGAATGGCTGACCGTCTGCGCCACGCGTGACGTCGGCATTGGCAATGTTTTGCGCGATGCTCTCCATGCGCTGGCGCTGCGCAGCGAGTCCGCTGCCGGCAATGCCGAGGGTCTTGAACATCGGGCGTACCAACGCCGGCGATGGAAGCGGGAGTAAACCGAGACGACGTACAGGTTCGATCGGCATCAGACGGAGCTGCCCTTGATGGCGCCGCGCAGACTCGCGTAGGTCTTCTCGAGCAGACGCGACGTCGCGAGGAATCGGATTTGTTCGTCCGCCAGCGCAACCATCTCGTCTTCAACATTCACGGCGTTCGCGTTCTGCGTCGCATTCTTGGCCGTAGCCTCGAGGGCGAAGCCGTCGCTGTTCTGAAGCGACGCCTTGCTGACCCGATCGGCGATGCCACGCGATCGCTCAACGCTGCGGTCGAGTGCCGACTTCAAAGACGGGGCAGCGGTGACACGATCGATGAATCCGAAGAGCATCGGCGATTTCCCGGGAAAAAGGGCGAACGTTCTCGCCACTGGGAAAAGCAATGGTTGGGCCATCTGTTGCCGAGTCTGAAAACTCGCCCCGCATCTCTATCGGGCAATAGCCCGCAAGCTCATTAATTACAATGACTTAGAAAATCTTCACCGATCGCAAATTCCGACGGAGTTCAGTCATTCTGACCTGAGCCAATCCGTCGGAATCGTGTCGGAAAGGAAATTCCTGCCTACCGGCCGATGGCGGTACTTGCCGCCTTTGCTATTCTGGCAGGCGGCACAACCTGCCGCTCTCCGCCAGCTCCATCGAAGTCGTGGTCGCTGTCAGCATCAACGTCGCGGCCCGAGCCATTGAGCTTGTTGCGCAACGTTCGCACACTGATGCCGAGCAGCTCCGATGCTTTCGTTCGGTTGTTGTCAGCCGCACTCAAGGCGTGCTGAATGAGCACCCGCTCCGCGTCTGCGACATTCAGTGTGGCCAAGTTGATGGACCCCGGTGTGAATTCGCGACTCGGGATCGCGCGCACGCTTGGCGGCGTGGCCAGTCTCGGTCGAATCATCGGCGCACCAAGCGAATGCGCGAGTCCAAAACGCGTGCCTTCCAGACAGTGCGCCTGAATCATCGGATCCGGCGACAGGATGACCGCGCGCTCGATGACATGCTGCAATTCACGGATATTGCCCGGCCACGGGTATTGCTGCAGCGCCGCGAGCGCGTCGGGTGTGATCCCATCGATCTTCTTGCCAAGCTCCGCCGCGTTTTTCATGGCAAAGCGCAGCGCGAGCACCGGAATATCCTCAATGCGTTCCCGCAGCGGAGGGATCAATACGGGAATCGTCGACAACCTGTAGTACAGATCCTGGCGGAACGTACCGTTATCGGCGTCATACGCCAGATCTCGATTGGTGGTGGCCACGATGCGGACATCCACCTTTATAGAAGAGGTGCCGCCCACACGCTCAAATTCCTGTTCCTGCAGCACCCGCAACAGCTTCGCCTGAAGGTCAAGACGCATCTCGGACACTTCGTCCAGCAACAGAGTGCCGCGGTTGGCGCGTTCGAAGGCGCCCTCAACCCGCTTGATCGCACCGGTAAAGGCTCCCTTCTCGTGGCCAAACAGGGCCGATTCGATGAGACCTTCCGGCAGCGCGGCGCAATTGAGCTTGATAAACGGACGGTCGCGCCGATCGCTTTGATCGTGAATGGCGCGGGCGAATAGCTCCTTGCCCGTTCCCGACTCACCCTGCAGCAGCACCGTCGCGCGGGTGGGCGCGGCCATGGACACCGTCTGAAGAATTCGTCGGATGCCCGGTGAATCGCCAATGATCTGGCGTTCATTGCGGAACTGCATGACCTCCTTCCGAAGACTCTCGTTCTCGCGTCGCAGTCGTACGAACTCCAAAGCCTGCTCAACCGCCAACTCAAGCTGCTGGGGTCGAACCGGCTTGGTGATGTAGTCAATCGCGCCGGCCTTGATCGACGCCACGGCATGCTCGATGCTGGCGTACCCCGTCAACATGATCAGCGGGATATCGTAGCCTTCCCGGTTGAGCAGCTGAATAAACTCCAAGCCCGTCAGGCCCGGCATTCGATAGTCTGAAATGATCAGATCGATCGATCCGTGCTCAAGAATCAGCAGGGCTTCGGGTACACTGCGGGCGCCAACAGGTAAATGCCCTGCGTGGCGCAGGGTGTCTTCGAGGATGAGGCCGACACTCGGCTCGTCGTCCACGTACAGAATGGTGGCCATTGCAACCGCGAACTGAGACTGAGCGCAACATCGGTCGGAGCCGATCGGTGACTCCGCTCACGAGTACGCGCCCGCCACAATATGCAGCAGTCAGGCTAACTCGGCAATATCCGCCGATGGGGTCGAATTGCCGATCCGACCGAAAGGACGCTAAAGGCTGGCGAGATCGCTCCGATACTCTCCAGGGAAGAGATTGCCGTCGGTCGCGTGTTGTGACCCCCAAGGGGTTGCGACACCTCTACGCCTCGTCCCCGCCCATGCGCGTCACCAACCAGATCATCACCCGAAACAGCCAGTCGCGATTGCAGAGCAAACTGCAGTCCATCGATCGGTTGAACGAAGACATCTCGTCGGGTATCCGCTTGCGCAAGATGTCGGACGATCCGACCGCGGCGGGCGAAGTCGTGCGGATCGGCAGTTCCATGCGGGCCATCACGCAGTTTCGACGCAACGTGGATCTGGGTCTCGCACGCGCTTCCGCCGAGGAAGTCGTTCTCAATCAGGTGACCGAAGGACTTGGCCGTGCGATTGAACTGGGTGTGGCCCAGGCATCAGGTACGGCAAATGCGCAGACTCGACTGATCGTGAAGACCGAGATCGACCAAATGCTCAGCTTTGCTGTCGACTTGG
>JANMRE010000811.1:0-1635 GCA_031370885.1 Gemmatimonadaceae bacterium | reverse complement strand
TGTTCGACGGCGGCGTCACCGTGTATCCCGTGCCATCGTTCTCGATTCGGTTCGGAGTGACGGGCGCACTCGGTCGTCGAACCACACCGGTTGCGGGAACGTTCGAGTGGGAGGCGTGCAACCTGCGAGATCGCGGCTGCGAGTTTGGTGGCAGTCCTCGCACCAGCGTCGAATCGCTTGGCCGCTCCACGCTGCCCGGCTATCTGCGTGCCGACCTTGGCGTTCGAAAACACTGGCACGCGGAAATCGGTGGACGCGATATGGTGGTCGCGCTGTTCGGTGCTTTGACCAACGTGACCGGTCGGCAAAATATCCTCACCTACGTCAACGATCCGTTGTCGGGCGTGCCCGGTCCGGTGGACATGCGACCGCGAGCGCCCTTGGTGGTCGGCATGGAGTGGCGTTTCTAGTCGCGACCGCCAACCTTGTGTCACAAAATCACTCAGGTGTCGGTTCTCTATGGTATGCAACGGCTGATGGAGCAACCCCGACTGGCCCCGACCGATGACGAGATGCCGACCGCCCCAAGGGATATACTGCCGACAGAAACCGCGATTCGATCTGACGTGCATCGGTCGTTCGACGATCGATTCGTGGAATTGTTTGACGTGCACTACCACCGACTGTTTCGCTATCTCGACCGATTGGGCGGCGATCCCGATCTGGCCGCCGACGTCGCACAGGATGCGCTGGTCCGGTTGTATCGGCGAGGCGCGGTTCCCGACGTGCCCGGCGCCTGGCTGGTGTGCGTCGCCATGAATTTGCTTCGGAACGAACTGAGCACACGCAATCGGCGAAAACGCCTGCTCACGCTGGGGCGTGGCGAGCGGGCGCATTCCGACCCAGCCCCCGCGGCAGATGCGCAGGTGCTGGCGCAGGAGACGCGTGGTCGTGTGCGCCGAACGCTCGATAGCCTTCCGGAGCGAGACCAGCAACTGATTCTGTTGCGCGCGGAGGGCTACAGTTACCGTGAGATCGCCACGGCGCTCGCCATGCATGAAGCGAGTGTGGGGACCCTGCTCGCACGCGCGCAGCGCGAGTTTCGTCAACGATACGGAGACAACCATGACGCCGCTTGATGAAGACGTTGGCGACCTGCTGCGCCATCTCGATCATCCTCTGCCGGCCCTGCGCGCCACCGATGTGATGCGACGCGTGGCGACGCGCCGCTGGGAAGTGGTGGGTCGGGCGGCTGCCGTGCTGCTGATGATCGGTATGGGCGGTGTGGCGTGGGCCGCCCCCGGATCGCCGTTGCCGCCGCTCGTTGCCCGCGTTTCGGCGTGGATTGCGGGTACGTTTGCTGCTCCCGTGACACCTGTTGCGTCGCCGGTCCAGTCAGTCGCGGCGCCAACTCCGACGGCGTTCTCCGGAGTGGCGGTTGCGCCGGGCCGTCGGCTGATCATCCTGTTCCGTTCAGCGCAGGTGAGCGGTTCGGCGCGCGTTTCGGTGGAGGATGTGCCCGACGTTTCCGTACGCACGCTCGTTGGCGGGGCTGCGTTTACGTCCACCGATGACAAATTGATTGTCGACAATCGCGGTTCTGTCGCCCCGTTCGAGATCGTGATTCCCCGCGCCGCTGCACAGGTGGAGATTCGCGTGGAAGGCCATCGCGTGTTTCTCAAGGATGGTGCGCGT